>CAZJBP010000240.1:0-4625 GCA_964544115.1 uncultured Victivallales bacterium
CCCCGGGAAGGGATCCGAATCGAAGCGGGAAAACGCTTTAGATGCGTTTGCCCCGGGCCTGCATCCGGGTGGCCTTGCATTCGGGCCTGAAGTGGGCTATTAGCCGGTGCCTGAACACTGCAGCTATGGGGAGGGCCATTCGTGAGTCTTGTACGGTTGTTGTACGTGAGCCATCTGACCTCGGAGTGCGGCCCTGACGAGATGCGCGATATCCAGGCGGTCTCCCGCCGGAAGAACCGTGTCCGCGGCGTGACGGGCGCGCTCTGCTTCTCCGCGAAGGGGTTCCTGCAGTGCCTGGAAGGGCCGGTCGATGCGGTGAACGAGCTCTATCGCAGCATTGCCCGCGACGACCGGCACAGCGACGTCACCCTTCTGGATTACACGGGCATCAAGCGGCGCGACTTCGGCCGCTGGTCGATGGCCTTCATCCGGGATGACGAGCTTGACGCGAAGGTTCTCGCGAAGATCCGGGGCTCCAGGACGTTCGACCCGTTCGACCTTGCTCCGGGAGAGGCTCTGGACTTCCTCAGGGAAATCACGCGAGAGCAGGCTGACTTCCTCAAGCGTCAGCAGGCGGCTATCGAGCGGCGCGCTGCCCGGCCGAGGGGTGTGGCATGAAGAGCAGCTTTCGAGGCTTATTGGCGTCCGTGGGTGTGTGGGCGGTTTTTTCAGGCGCGATGCCGGTGAGGGCTGAGGACCTGTGTCTGATTCCCTGGCCGCAGTCGGTCGAGATGGGGGCGGGGGATCTTGCGCTGGTGGCCACAGGCCGGATCATCCCGAAGGAGCCGGTGCTGATGCCGCTGGCGGAGGTGTTCGCCGGCGAGTTCAAGGCGGTGTCGGGGGTGGTTCTTCCGGTGTGTGCGGGGTGGGCGACGGCCAATGCCCCGGCCGCCGCGACCGAGGGCCCTGGCGATATTGTGCTGACGCTGGATCCGAAGCAGGCGCCGGGCGGCTACTTGCTGACCGTGACGGACCGGGTCCTGGTGCAGGGCTGCGACTACAAGGGCGCGGGGGCGGGCACGGCGACACTTCTGCAGGCGCTGAAGGTGAAGGACCGCGGCGCCGTCACACTGCCGCGCATGAAGATCCGCGATTTCCCCCAGGCCGACTACTGCGGGGTCATGCTGGACGTGACCCGCCGGGATTATCCGATCGATCAGATCCGGCAGGCCCTGACGCTGTGCCGGTTCTACAAGATCCGCTACCTTCAGTTGCACCTGACCGACAACGAGGCCTGGACGTTCCCCTCGACGCGGTATCCCTCGCTGGGCACGCGCAATGCGAGCGCCGCGGAGGGAGAGAAGCCGGCGCGTCGCTACACGCTCGCAGAGCTCAAGGAGCTGGTCGCCTATGCCGACGCGCTGGGCGTGACCCTGGTGCCGGAGATCGCCCTGCCGGGCCGCAGCGGGGCGCTCACCCGCACGCTGCCCGAGGTCTTCGGGCCGGACATCGGCATGGTGAATATCGCCCGGGAGGCCGTCTACCCCGTGCTGGACACCCTCCTGGCTGAGGTGGCGGACGTGTTTGCGTCCTCGCCGTACCTTCACATCGGCGGGATTGAGGCGGACTTTACGAAATGGGCGGAACTTCCGGAGGCGAAGCCATATGTCGAAAAGACGGGCCTGCAGCCTCCGCAGATCCTCGAAAAGTTCTTTGCCCGGATGAATGACTCGGTGCGCAAGCTCGGCAAGCGCACCGTGGTGTGGGAGGGCTTCGAGCGCAACGAAATGTGCAAGGTGCCCACCAATGTGATCGTGGAGTGCCTGGACGGGCAGTCCTATCGCGCCGACGACCTCGTGCGTGACGGCTATTCGATCATCAACGGCACGACCCCATCCGGCCAGGACTCATGGAACTCCTGGAACCTGTACCAGTTCGACGGGATTAACCTCGCGACCAACGCAGCGGTGGTCGGCGCCACATGGGCGATCTGGGACGGCGGGTCCTACACGACTCTGGATCTGATGAGGCGGGCGGGCCGCTGGAACGAGCACGTGTGGAATACCAGCACAAACCGTCCGAGCGCTGAGCTCAACCGGAGCCTGGAGCACACCGACAGGGCGGCCGACAGGTTCCTGTTCCGCCTGGGGTCGAACCTGCTGGGGCCGTATGTGACCAGCGCCGCCACCTTCGGCGGGTCGTCGCGCCTGGAACTGTGGCCGCATGCGAAGGATGAGATCGTGCGCTACACGCTCGACGGAACCGAACCGACGGCGGCCTCTCCGGCGTGTCGCGACTTCATCGAGCTGGAAAAGACCACCGTCGTGAAGGCCCGGGTCTTCGGCGACGACGGCAAAGCTGCGGGGTTGACGTGGTCGCGGACCTACACGCTGCAGCCTCGGTGAGGCGGAGCGGGGGCCTTCTTTCTCGTCCTCGTCGTCGTCCTCGGTACCCCCCGTCCCGTAGCCGTACCCGTGCGCGTACACGAATGCATCGGCCGTCGGGAAGCGGGGCGGACAGGATGTCAGGATTATCGGGATGGTTGGTGTCGGTGCCTGGGTTGTGCGCGTGCGTATTCGGAGACGCGCGCTAGGCCGCGGGCCCGGGCCCGCGCCTGGTCGCGGCCTCGACAATGCGCTTGGCCTGCGAGCACTCCATCCAGGTCTTCTCCGCGGACAGCCAGCGGATGACCAGGAGGGCGGCGATCATGTAGATCGCCCCCATCCCCATCAGCGCGGCGGCACGCCACTCGTGGGGCAGGAGCAGGAACAGGCCGACGTGAAACATGACCAGCCCGCTGCCTCCGAGTACGAGGCAGAGACCCAGCCACAGAATGACCAGAAAGCCCGAGCGCGCAACCCTGACGCCCTCGACGTAGACGATTGCCCCGCGAATCCTGACCCATTCCAGCGAAAGCTTCTGGTAATTCCTCAGGACGAGCAGCGCCAAGCCACCCAACAGCCGACTGATGAGTCGTTCCATATCTTAGAAACCTGCTGCGGTATCCTACTTCTTGCGGCCCAGAATGTACCCGAAGAGCAGGGCGACGACCGCCGTGCCGCCGATGAAGGGCCACGGATTCTCATGGGCCTTCGTGTCGACCGCCTGGGCCGCCTTCTTGACGTTCTCCTCGCCCACCTGCTTCGCGTGAATAAGGGCTTCCACCGCGCGCTTCTGAGCCAGGGACAGCGCGTCGGCGGTTGAGTGTTCGGCGTCCATAAGGGCGCTCTTCAGGTGCGTGTACTTGTCCGAAACGAGGTTCCGGATTTCGTCCTTCTTCTCTTTGGCGGCTGTCTCGAGCAGTTTCAGCGCCTCGGAGAGATGTTCGCTACTTGCCGTGGTGGTAGTCATAGTCCAGCTCCTTTCGGGCTCGTTTACTGTGTCCCGCATTGCGCCCTTGATTATCGCCTCAATGGCGCAGATGTCAAGCTGCGGCGGAGTTCATGTTCCCGAGGACTATCGGTCCCATTCGCACACATAGGCCTCGCAGCCATCCGGTTGCGAGTCATTCCAGAGGCCCTCTTCGCCTTTGGTCCTGCCGTAGTCCTCGTTATCCCAGGCGGCGTTCGGTTCGGGCGGCCCGGGATCCCATCCGGCATAGCTCACCTTTGAGCCGTCGACCCACAGCCAGGTGCCCTCCTCAGCTTCATCCGTGCACCCGATCCACGCCTCGCGGCCGGCCAGAAGTGTCGCGATATACCGGTTCTCATCTTCGCCGTTCACAATCGCGAGGTGGCCGCCGGCCTGCTCGCAGGCCATCTTGGCCGCATGCCATGAAAGCTTTGTCAAGACGAGCTGGTACTGATGCTTCCCAAAAATCACCTTCTTGGTGACGGGTCCCGCCGGCGTCGGTTCGGGATCATGCGGCTTGGGCGCAGGTATTGGGGCTGCGATTGCCGGTGTCGGCTTGCGTTCCGGTTTGGGCACCGGAGTGGGGGGCGTGTCCGGCGGAAGTTTAGACTCCGCATCTGCCGTGACGAAGCGGAACGTCTCCAGCGCTTGTTTGGTCGCCAGGGCCTCGTCGATCTTGCCCTGCATGACCTGCTGTTTGATAAGGGCTTCGCATTGGGCGATGGCCTGCTTCAGCGCGACGATGCCTCGCATGGCGCGTTCCCGTTCGAGCCTGGCGACAAAGGTCCGATATTTCTCCATGGTCGTGATTACGACGGCTGGCTGGCTGTTCGCCTCGTCGAGCGTCTTCTCGGCGTCGAACCGCCTCTTTTCCAGACGAACCGCGATGAGCCCCTCGAGGTCGCCCTTCTGCTGGAGCGAAGCCTGCAGGGTATCCAGCGCTTTACCGTACGACGCAAGGGCCTCAGCCTTCTGTTTCTCAAGGGCGCTATCGAGGCCGGCGTTCGTCGCGTCCAGACTCGCCTTGATGGTCTCGACAGTATTTGTCCCTGCCCGGCAATAGCCAGCGAGGACGATGAACAGGACGCAAACGACCCGCCGTGTCGCCGTTCCAATCGCGCCGAACGATTCAAACGCCCTCATTGGGGCGAAGGTTAGAACTGCGGACCCGCCCTGGCAAGGCAATACCCGGCAGGCACCCGCGGCGGCAGGCGCATCCGTATTTCATTGCCTATCGCGTCCCCGCGCGGGCCGGCGCCTCGGAGAGGCGCGGCCTACTCCGTGGCTCTCGGCCATCTCGCTGGACAGGTGCTTAGGCGTAGGGCGGCGCTCTC
>CAZJBP010000241.1:0-4594 GCA_964544115.1 uncultured Victivallales bacterium
TCAAGCAGCCGGAGTGGTACGACGTCATCGTGACGGAGAACCTCTTCGGCGACATCATCACCGACCTGGCCGCCATCACGCAGGGCGGGCTGGGCATCGCCGCCGGCGGCAACATCAACCCGGAGGGCGTAAGCATGTTCGAGCCCATGGGCGGCTCGGCGCCGAAATACACCGGCAAGAACGTCATCAACCCGCTGGCGGCCATCTGCGCCGGGGGCATGCTGCTGGACACGCTGGGTGAGACCGAGGCGGCCATGGCGATCGAGGCGGCGGTGTCCCGCGTCACGTCCACAAAGATGAAGAGCATGGCGGCGGGGCGCATGGGCCACACCACCACCGAGGTGGGCGATCTCGTGGCCTCGCAGTTCTGACCGGTTTGCGGCGATCAAGGTACGGGTGGAGAGCGGGCGGAAAGACCCGCGGATGAGGAGAGAGACCGTGAAGGCGAAGAAGACGTATAACGTGGGCATCGTGGGTATCGGGGCCGTGGGCACGGAAATGGTGCGCGTGCTGCGCCAGCGCAAGTTCCCGGTCGGCGAGCTGCGGGTTCTGGCCCGGAGCGAGCGGGACGAGGAGATCGCCGGCGAGACGGTCCACGTGGTGCCGGCCTCAGTCGAGGCATTTGAGGGGCTGGACTTCGCCTTCTTTGCCGGCACGGAGGGTGCCAAGGGCGCTTCCCAGACGTACGGGTGGGAAGCTGTCAAGCGCGGCTGCATTGTGATCGACAACGGCGACGACTTCCGCATGGACCCCCGCGTGCCGCTGGTCATCCCCGAGGTGAACCCGGAGGCGCTCGACAACCACATCGGGTTCATTGCCAACCCGAACTGCAGCACGATCATCGCCCTGGTTGCACTGGGCCCGCTGCACGACGCGGTCGGCATCCGACGGTTCGTTGCCTGCACGTACCAGGCGGTGTCGGGCACCGGCCGCGATGCGATCGTTGAGTTGGAGGCGCAGGTCCGCAACTATGCGGCGGGCAAGCCTCTGGAGGCCAAGACCTATCCCCACCAGATCGCGTTCAACGTGCTCCCCCAGATCGGCCGCGCGAAGCCGGAGGTGCCGGGCTTCACCACCGAAGAAGTGAAGATGCTCTTCGAGACACGGAAGATTCTTGGCGACAACTCCATTCGCGTGTCGGCCACCTGCGTGCGCGTGCCGGTGATCAACGGGCACTCCGAGGCGCTACATGTCGAGCTGGACGGCCCGCTGTCGGCCGACGAGGCCCGCGAGATTCTCAGCTCAGCACCGGGAGTGAGACTGGTGGATGATCTGGGCAAGAATCAGTATCCGATGCCGCTGGATGTGAGCGGGCAGGACGACGTGTTTGTCGGTCGCATTCGCGAGGACAGCAGCGTCGAGAACGGCCTGGCCCTGTTCGTTGCCGGAGACAACATCCGTAAGGGCGCAGCCTCCAACGCGATCCAGATCGCCTAAGAGCTGATCCGCCGCGAGAAGTAGACCGACGCACCGCCACCACCCCCCGTCACGCCGCCGGCCTTGGCACCTCAACGCCAAGGCCGGCTTTTTTTTACCCGCTTGCCACCCCCTCACGTTCCGCCGATTGATGCGGGTGCACATTCCATGATCTGCATATAGATATTGCGGCCGCGCTATTCTTAGAGATATTATTCAGACGTGAACTGGGCGGGGTTTCACCATCCTGATTTCTGCGGCACCGTCGTAGGGCGCAGGCTCGGCATCCATATGCTCACGCTTCTGGACGGGATGGCTCTCGTCCTTCTGACGCGCGGCCGGTCCGTCTTCTGGAATCACGATGATTCCCATCGCCTCACCTACGAGGCCGCCGTGTGTCGCCTGCGCCGCCAGGGGCTGATTGCATGCCGACGCACACGAGGCCACCCGCCGCTCATGAAGGTGCTCCCGAAGGCCGAGGAATACTTCCCCGTCGAGGCCCGCCCGGAGAGGCTCTGGAACAGCGGCTGGAGCGGGCTGTGGTACCTTCTCAGCTACGATGTGCCCGAGGCGCATAAGAGCTACAGGGAGAACCTCAGACGCTTTCTCAGGCGCAATCGGATGGGGGCGCTGCATGCCAGCGTATGGATAACCCCGCGCGACATTCGGGCCCTCTATGCCGATCTGACGGAGGCCGGCGGGCTCGGCGAATATGCCGTTCTCCTTGAATCGCGCACCGTCCTCGGCCAGGACGCCCAGGAACTGGTCCGTCGCGCCTGGGACATGCGCCGCCTTGACAACGCTCAAGCTTGGTTCTGCGAAACCGCCAACGAGGCCGTTAGCCGCGTTCTGACACAAGCCCTGAAACCGACAGAACTCACCTCCCTCGCACGGGATGCCGTGGCCGCCTACTACGCGGTCATGGAGAATGACCCTCTGCTTCCCAGGGAACTCTGGCCGCGAGACTACCTCGGCCCGAGAACCCTGACCGCGTTTCGCGATCTTCAGGAGACGATCGCGAATGCACTGTAGCGAGCCGCCCCGCCCTGTGTCCCCCCTCAGTGATCTGCATATAGATAGTGCGGCCGCTGTATCTATATACATATCACTGTCGGCTGTGGATAGTGGCGATCAGGATACCATTGCGCACCTGGCTTGACGCCACGGCTACTTCGTGCTTTGTACTGGCGCGGATGAAAACCGTTGCCTGTTCGAACATGCCGTTTGTCCGTGAGGCCTTTTCCACCCTCGGGGATGTCACCACGCTCGACGGGCGAGCCATCGCGGCCGAACACGTGCGGGACGCCGACCTGCTGGCCATCCGATCGACGACGCAGGTCGATGCCGCGCTGCTGGACAACAGCCGCGTCCGCTTTGTCGGCACCGCCACAATCGGCACGGACCACCTGGACGTTCCCTACCTGGAGATGCGCCAGATTCCCTGGTGCTCCGCTCCGGGGTGCAATGCCAACAGCGTCGGGGAGTACCTCGTGTCCGCCTTGCTGTGCCTGGCCGTGCGCCATGGCTTCAGCCTCCGGGGGAAGACGCTCGGCGTGGTCGGCGTCGGCAATGTAGGCCGATGCGTGGTGGCTAAGGCACGGGCGCTGGGCCTGCGCGTCCTGCAGAACGATCCGCCGCGGCAGCGCTCCGAGCCGGAGAACGCTGCGCAGTTTGTATCGCTCGATCACATTCGACGCGAGTCGGACATCCTCTCGTTCCACGTTCCCCTGACCCAGAACGCGCCCGACGCCACGCAGCACATCGCCGGGCGGCGATTCTTTGAAGGCCTGCGCCCCGGCGCCACGCTCGTCAACGCTTCGCGCGGCGCCGTGCTCGACACCGACGCCCTGCTGTCGGCCATGAACGACGGCACGGTGCGCCACGCGGTGATCGACACCTGGGAGGATGAGCCGCGCTGTCGGCCCGACCTGCTGGATCGCGTGGATCTGGCCACGCCGCACATCGCCGGCCACTCGTTCGAGGGAAAGGTCATGGGAACGGTCATGGTGTACCGGGAAGCCTGCCGGGTGGTCGGCGTTGAGCCGGCATGGTCGCATGAGCCGCTGATGCCACACCCGCCTGTGTCCGTGGTGAACCTGACCGCAGCCGGCCGCACCTTCGAGCAGGTGCTCTGGGACGCGGTGCGCCCGGTTTACGATATCCAGGCGGACGACGCGCGCCTGCGGGACGCTGCCGGCGACCGGGATGCCCGCGCCAGGCACTTCGATGCTCTGCGCAAGAACTACCCCATGCGACGCGAGTTCCGTTACACGACGGTGCGCGTGCGTGACGCCGACGAGCGCGTCCGCACCGCGCTGAAGGCTCTTGAATTCCGCGTCGAGGAAGCGCCGGATGCCTCGGCCTCATCCCGATGCGATGTTGGGGATTGACCCGCATCGGTCGTGGGGCGCATACTACCCAAGCAGTCAGGTAACCGCCTGGTCAAGCGTTTGCACCGTGATTTAGGGGGCGAACAGGTTTCGACGGGATGGTTGAAGCTGCAGTTGCGCGTCGAGGACCCCGGTTGGCCTCGTTAATAACCCGGGAAAAAACAATAAGTGCCGACTCTCAGTTGGCCCTCGCGGCCTAAGTAGCCGCGACGTCTCACCGCTGACGCCTGCTAAGCGGAGTGAGGCGACGACAGCAGGACCTCTGCCGAACCGGGCGTCCGGGGACGGTTAGCGGTACTATCGTGGACGCTTTGCTTATGCGGTGGCCCTGCCTGCCGGCAGCCGTATCGGCGAGAATAAATGGCGGGATACACGCGTAGAAGCTGCAGTGACTCCATTTCGGACGCGGGTTCGATTCCCGCCGCCTCCACCATATTGCTTTGCATTGCAATGAGTTGCGGATTATATTCCGCAGCTTCCTCATTTCTTCCCCGGTCCTAAGCCACGCCCAAGGCTAGAATTGGAGATGGCGACTCCTGTGTCCTCCTAGCCAGCTCTCGTGCCTGCATCATCTTCTTGAAATCCGAGAGACCGACTTCGTCGCCGTCACGGGCAGACGCATATCGCGTGACCATCTGGTATGGAGCCCTGCCCTATCGCTTGACGTGGCTGCTGGAAGGCGATTCTGGGACGAGTCAGGGGCTGTGGGAGCGGTTCACTGCCTCAAGCAGACGCAACGAGGGGTGCGACGGAGTAACTGTCGGCAAACACTTCTGATTGAAATACCT
>CAZJBP010000242.1:0-4589 GCA_964544115.1 uncultured Victivallales bacterium
GACCATGTCTAGTAACAACCAACCAAGAGTGTCAAACGGAAGTCAGGACGTGACACCCTCTCTTCCCTCATTCTTCCCCTTTCAGCTTTCACCCCTCATCCCTCTCTCCCGTGTAGTGCAAACCATGACACGCGAATCACAAACGCTTGCCTGTCTTGCCTTACCCCGTTGCCGTAGCCTCGCATAAGTGACAGGCACGGAGTGTGCGGCCACGGGGTGGTGGACGGCCTCTCATCCCTTGTGCGAAAGGAAAGACACCATGAAGAAAGATCTTGTGAGAGTCCAGAGCGCGTTGGTGAAGGGTTCCCGGAACCGATTGCTCGCATGGCTTGCGGTCGCGATCGCGGCTGTCGCACTGCCGGTGTGGGCGGCGGATAGAACGTGGACCGGCGGCGGGAGCGGCGGGAACTGGAGCGATGCGAACAACTGGGGGGGCACCGCGCCCGGCAACGGCGATAACCTCACCTTCAGCGGCACCACGCGGCAGGCCAACACAAATAACCTGCTGACAAGCGTCGGGAACGTTGTGATCGGGAATGGCGGTTTCTCGATTTCCGGCAACGCCCTCACTCTCAACGGCGACTTCGGCAACACGGGCAACAACACATGGTCCATTCCGCTCACGCTTACCTCGTCCGGCAAGAGCTTCGCGAGCCTTGACGGCACGCTCACGTTGAGCGGCAACATCACCAACGGTGGCAATACGGCGACGTTCGAGGCGAACTACGCCGTCGGCTCCAGCGGACCGATCACGGTGTCGGGCATCCTCTCTGGGACAGGTGGCCTCCTCAAGCAAGGCTCCGGTACGCTAACACTGACCCGCGACAACACGTACAGCGGCAAGAACACGATCACGTCGGGTTACCTGGCCGTCAGCAAGGACCGCAACTTGGGAGCGGTTCCGGGTTCCGCGACTATCAACATCGCGTTCGACGGCGGGATGTTGGAGACGACCGCCACGTTTACGCTAGACAGCAAGAGATCGGCTAAAATCACGGGCATCGTGGCCGATGGCTCCGGGTTCTACGTGGACAGCGGGACCACGCTGACGTACGGGGGCGTCATCAGCGGCTCCGGATCGAGCTATACGTTCAGGCTGGACGGGCGTGGTACGATCATCCTCTCCTCCAGCACAAGTTCGTTCACCGGGAACACGGTGGTCTACATGGGCGTGGTGAAGATTTCGCACGCCAGAGCCCTCGGCAACAGCGCCACCGCATATGTGAACGTGAAGAACCTGTCGACGCTGGAGCTGACGGGCGGAATCACCGTCAACAAACCGGTCTTTCTGGAGTACGCGAACCTGTCAAGCGTGTCGGGCAACAACACATGGAACGGCAGCGTGACGCTCGTCATTAACTCGGCAGGGAAGAGCGTCATCAACGCTGACTCGGGGGCCTCGCTCACCCTGGCAGGCACGGTCTCGATCGTGACCAACCCCGACGAGACCGATCCGATCAACACGCTGGAGAATCTCTATATCGAGGGCGAAGGCGACATCGAGATTTCCGGGGCGATCGAGGGTGACGGGACGGACGGCTCGGGCGGCTCGGGCGGCTACATTCTGGGCCACGCGGACGTGGTCATGGACGGGACGGGAACGCTGACGCTGTCCGCCGAGGAAAACTACTATTCGGGCCGGACCATTGTGAATAGTGGGACGGTCGCCGTCGGCGCCGACAGCGCCTTCGGGGCGGTCCCGGACTCGTCGACAGACGGCCGGATCGTGATCAATGGCGGAACGCTCATGGCCACGGCAGATATTACCCTCGAAGCGAATCGCGGCATCGCGCTAGGCCCATTCACAGGTTCCGGTTCAGGAACGATTCAGGTTGATGCGGGCTATACCGTTGATTATGCGGGCATCATTGCCGACAACGATGGCGGCACCGACGATTTCTATCTGACCGGCGCGGGCACGCTCATTCTCTCCGGAGAGAACACCTATTCCGGCGTAACGACCATTACCGATGCCACCCTGCAAATCGGACATGGCGGCACCTCCGGCTCCATCAATGAAAGCAGTGCCATCGTTGACGACGGCACATTGGCCTTCAATCGAACAGACACCGTCACGCAGGGTACCCACTTCAACAGCGTCATCTCCGGCACGGGCGCCGTTGACCAGAATGGCAGCGGGACGGTGGTTCTGAACGGCGTGAACACCTACAGCGGTGCGACAACGCTCAACGCCGGCACGCTGCTGGTCAACAACACCACGGGCTCGGGCACGGGGAGTGGCGCGGCGACGGTGAACAACACGGCCACCCTGGGCGGAAACGGCACAATCAGCGGCACGTTGACGGTGGCGAGCGGCGGGCGGGTGGAGCCGGGGGTGGCCGCCGCCAGCGTTGGGACGCTAAAGATTGGCGGCGACGTCACGTTCGAATCGGGGTCGACTTACGAGGTGGAAATCGGCAGTAGCACGTCTTGCGACAAACTCGATCTCAAGGGGACAGGCGCCTTAACGCTTGGCGACGGCGTTTCTGTCCTGGACATCGGCGCGGTCACCGGCGAAGGCCGCACCATCGCGATCAACATCAAACGGGACGGCATTTCGGGGGAGTTCGACGACACGGCCGAGAACCTGTTGGAGAACGATTCCGCACTGCACCTGGCGCCCAACACCGCCTACTACATTCATTACGTCAACAAGACGGCTACCGATGACGGCTACATCGTGCTGAACACGAGTCCGACCTCGGCGGAGGGGCTCATCCTCGCCTACGCAACCCCCAGCGGCGTGGTCGTGGAGTTCGGGACCACGGAAGAAGCCGGGCAAAACGACATCGTGCTATACCTGTTCCGCGACGGCCAGTGGGTGGAAGTCGGGCGGCAGGCTTCCGCGGGCGAAGGGAGCCACACCTACTGGTTCGTGGTCGCAGACCTGAACGCCGGCGATATCGTCAGCCTGAGAGTGCGGGACGACGAGGGCCAGTACCACACCGCCAACGATCTGGGAGTCGGCAATTTCTCCGGCGTGGCAGCCCGGATCGCGCAGACGGCTGCGTCCGGCCTGACGCTGCGATGGGAGAGCATCCCGGGCCGCACGTACGACATCTACCGGGCCGGGCAGTTGGATGGCGAGTGGGAGCACATCCGGGCCGTTGAGGCGGTACAGACCCACACCGAGGCGGTTGTCACCATTGAGCCCTTCCGGTCAGCCGCATTCTTCAGGATTGGCGTGAGGTAGCCTTGTAGGGCCGCCGCTCGCGGCGTGCCTTCTTGATCTGAACAGGAACCGAACAGGAGCAAGGCGATCCGCAAGCGGACGCCCTACAAATCGAGATCTTGTAGGGCCGCCGCTCGCGGCGCGCCTTCCGGCTGGGCAAACATCGAGGCGATCCGCAAGCGGACGCCCTACAATCCGGATTCCTGTAGGGCCGCCGCTTGCGGCGCGCCGTAAGATGATGAAGTGGATGAACCGGATTATGCAGGTTCAGTCATGATGCGAAACCTGTCTCTTCTATTACTGATATCGGCACGCCCTTGTGGCGGAGCCGGACAAGGCGTGTTGCTTTACACGCCTGCCGCCACCGTCAGCCACTTCGAGGCCTCGGCGAGCGAGGGAGACGGTCAAGTGCGCGTTCGCTGGCAGACCACGGTTGAACTGGGCGTGGAGACATTCCGCGTTCTGCGGCAGCGCAACGGCGGCGCGCTGGAGCCGGTCGGACCCGGATATGTGCGGTCGCAAGGGGATGAAGCCGGGGGGACCTATGAACTGGCCGACGATCTCGTAACGGCAGGCGATTCAATGCGTTACGAGTTGCTGATCACGTCCCCGCATGGCCTGGATCAACCGGTGGCCGACTGGGCAGGCATCATCAGTACGATCCCCTCCCCGCGTCAAGTCCCGGTGGCCACAGCGGCTCCAGTCGCAGCGTCGCCGGCCCAATCGACGCTGGCCCAGGCCTGGATCGGTTCCGGCGACCGCGTCCGCATCTGGACCGACAGCGTGGCGGCCGACCGCGTGCGTTTGAGCCTGCGGGAGGAGGGCGTCTACCGCGTGTCCGCCCAGGAACTCGCGGATGCGGCGGGGTGGGATATTGCCGCCGTGACCGCCGCCATCTCCAACACCAACCTGAGCATGCACTGCCAGGGTTCCCCGGTTGCTTGGTATGCGGACGGCGCTGACCTTTTCTTCCACGGCCTGCCGCCCGACTCCCGCTTCGCCCCGGAGAACGTGTATTGGATCGCCTGGGGGCCGGGTTCCAACATGCCGAACCATGTCCTGCCGCCCGGGGATCCTGCGACGACCAACGCATGGTTCATGAACCGGATCGTTCGGCAGGGCACCACCTATTTGGCTCGCGTCTCCTACAGCACGCTGGCCGACTCTCCGGCGCCGTATGTCGCTTTCCCGGGCCCGCTGTTGGCCGGCGGCGCCAAGTCGTACAGTGCGGCACTGACGGACTGCGCGACCGGCCCGTGGACCGGCGCGGTGACGGTCAACCTTCTGTCGTACTACGAGGTGGGCACAGACGACCATGCGGTGCGCGTGTCGGTCGGCGGGACGCCGGTCGGAGAACCGGCGTGGTCGGGCGAGCAGTCCGTGGCTTTCACCTGTCCTTTCTCGTCCACGAATCTGG
>CAZJBP010000243.1:0-4580 GCA_964544115.1 uncultured Victivallales bacterium
CTGAAGGACAACGATGACGTTGTCGCTGTCGTACACGTTCGGGCCCACTTTGTTCGGGCCGAAGGATCCCACCACCGGAAGGGTTTTCCCGCCCGTGGTGTAGTCCGGGTCGAAAAAGTAGCGCTTGCCCCACGGGTCCAACGGAATGCTGCGAATGTAGGGGCCTTTCCAGTTGGTGAACTTCGTGGAGTCGCACGTCAGGAGTCCCGCCGCCGCAGTCGTCAGATCCCACAGCTCCGGGTTCTGGATCGCCCCGCGGTTCACGCCGCCCGGCCAGTTGCCGGTATCCCAGGCCAGCCGCTGAATCGCAGCCGCGAGCAGGGCGACCTGCGATTCCGCCTCGCGGATCTTCGACTTGGCCCGGACGCGGATGTAGAACGGCACGGACATCGTGGCGAGAATGCCGATAATCAGCATGACTATCGTCATTTCCACGAGCGAGAGACCGAACCGCCGCGACCTCGCGGGCTCTTTGATGGGGTTATCTTGCATGCGCCCGTCTGTAACTCCCTTCGTCCAGCGTGTCGCTGGTGGTCATAACATAGCACATTCTGCACCAAGGCAAACGGGTCCGAAAACCGATCAGGTAAGTCTCGCATGCTCTCATTCTATAGAGTATAAATTATCACAAATGAGAATCATAGGCCTTGTCAGGTGACGCCGTACTGCTTTGTAAGGTAAACCCGCACGGCTGAGGCCCCGGGGCACATATCCTGCTCCACTCAGCAGGAGCGTTGTGTGTTCAGCTTGGGAGAGGGGTGCGTTTGAAGCCAATCGGTATCAGATCTTGTCGGGGAATGACGATCATCGAGACGGTTGTCGCCCTGTTCGTCTTCGCCCTATGCATGGCGGGAGCCTGCATGGTGGTCGTCAAGGCCCGGGAGTTGGCGGACTCATCCCGGCTGCACTATACGGCCGTGAACATCGCCCGCAACCGCATCGAGAATGCCCGGAGCTTTGATTTCAAGGATCTTGCCTATCTCCGCGAATCCAGCACCGTGGTCGGCGTCAAGGGCTCTCCCGACGCCAACGGCGACTTCCGCCGGACCACGACGATCGTCAACGTGACGACCAACCTGGCGCAGGTGACGGTGGCCGTGGAAATCAAGAACCGGTACACCACTCGCTTTGACGGCAAGAACGAGACGGTTTCAACCTACCTCGCATCCTACCAGGCGGCACCTTCACAATGATCTGCAACCGACAACGCAAGGGCGGGTTCTCGCTGGTCGAGCTGTCGGTGGCGACGGCGCTCCTGGTCATCGGCCTCGCCTTCGGCATCCGCGGCCTGGTGTATTTCCTGAACGAATCGCGCGAGTCCGAATCTCAGGACAACCTGGACATCGGCGTGCAGACGGCCATGGAGCGCATCAAGTACGACCTGCGCCTGTCGACCCTGGACCAGATCTACTACTCTCCGGCGGGGTCGGCTTCGTTCAAGGCGATCAGCTTCCCCATGGCGCGCGACGACGACAAGGACGGGGCCCTGGAAATCGACAGCAAGGGCAAGATCATCTGGGACCGCACGATGATCTATCACGTGTGGAACGGCACGCCCAACCGGCTGCTCCTGACGATCTTCGATCCGCGCGACAACACGCTCACGCCGGCGCAGTTTCAGGCGCAGGTGGACACCGTGCTGGCGACCGGGTCGGGAACGACGGCCGTTGGCGGGAACAGGGCGAAGACCTACACCGTGTTCGAGAACCTGTTCAACTGGAACCTGAGGCCGATTGCATCGGTCTACGATGCGTACTCATCCGAGACGGAGCGGGACACCCAGGCCTATTTTGGATCGGCCCTTCTCACGCCGGGCTACCACAAACTGCTGTTCAAGACCATCGGCAAGAACGCCTCCAGCTCGAATTACCGGATCGGTCTGGACACGCTGGCCCTGTCGTCTTCCTACAGCTCGCACGAGGCCGAGAAGCTGCTGCCGGTGGTCACGCAGTCCGGCGCCACGGCCGCGGCCACGTATATGGCCGGCGGATCCTGGAGCGGCAACTACCACCTGTATTTCCCGTCCACGGCCGTCGGACAGTACTTCCAGGTGCAGATCTACAACGACGAATGGGTGGAAGAGAATTTTGCCGGCATGGGGCAGACCCACGAACGAACGCAGGTCCTTTTTGACCAGGCCCTGTCGCCCTACGACTACACGGTCCAGCTCCGGGGTATGGACTGGAACTGGGAGGCGACCCGCCAGTCCTCCGATACCTCGGGTCGCAGCGGAGGGCGGAACGAGGTAAGAGACACGGCCGTCCGCGTCCTGATCCGCGGCGCCGGAATGGCGGAGGGCGGCTCGATCGCGTTCGAGGGCGCGAAAACCTGGGTCGGGTTCTACGCCGGCTGGTCGAACAACGCCTCTCTGCACATCAAGGAAGCCTACATCGCGGAATGCGCCAGCAGCACCAACGCCAGCATGAACGCCATGCCCGGCACCTCGATCCCGATCCTCTACGGCGGCAGCAAGGAATTCACGGTCGCCCACGGCACGATGCTCTGGACGGACCTCGGCAACATGACCCTCAAGCCGAAGAAGAACTACCTCGTGAGCTACCGCGTGAGCAACGACTTCGATGAAGGTTGCCCGATGAAGTGGGTGCAGCCGACGGGCATGGTCGGATCCTATACGGTTGCCGTCACAGGGACCGTGCCCACCAGCGTCGTGTCGGACAACATCTGGAGCACGCGAAGCGACGTCCAGACCCAGGACGCGATTCTCGGCATCTACTCGCTCTACTCCACCTATCCGACCAACGGCGTCTACACCTCGACCATTTTCGACACCCAGACGGCTTCCCCCAACTACAGCGCGTTTGAATGGTCAGCGTCGACCCTCAACGGCACCAGCCTGCGCATGAAGGCGCGGGCGGGGAACAACGCAGACCTTTCCGGTGCGACGGCATGGAGCAATGTCACCGCCGCTGCCATGTCCGGGCCCTCGTTCGGCGGAACGGGGCGCTACGTGCAGTTCCAGGCCACGCTGCTGTCTGATGCCACTCGCTACAACACCCCGAAGCTCCAGTCGGCCACGATCCGGTGGCCGGGCGAAAGCCGGGTGGTCAACGTGGGCGGCACGGTGACCAAGGGGCCGGACTACAGCATCTTCCAGGCGGAACTGGATGGCCTGCCGCTGAAGAGCGGCATCCTCCTGGACCTCGAGATCTACAAGGACGTTCGGATTCACGGAGCGGTCAAACGGATCACATCGGCCCTGTCGACTGAGGTGATGCCGCGGAATACGGGGCATTAGCCCGGCAGGCAGCACACAAGCGAGGCGGCGTAAGCCGTCGAGGAGACGAAGCAATGAAGACACGACCCATCCAGGCGGCAACCCGAAGGGGAAGCGCGCTGACATCCGCCGTCGTTCTGTCGGCGGTCATCACGGGCCTCGTGGCCGTGGGACTCTCCACGAGCATTCAGCGGTCGTTCAGCGCTTCGAAGTTGAGCAACCGCATGCGATCAACGTCGATCGCCGAAGCCGGCGCCAACAAAGCCTATTCCATTCTGACCACCAACTTCGCGCTGGCGAGCAACCCCGCCAAGTTTCCCAAGACGTCGTTCGGCGGCGGATTCTACGATGCCGATGTGAAGCTTCCCAGTGCCAACCTGGCGGTGATTCATTCGACCGGCACGTACCAGAACGCCAGCAGCGACGTCATCCTGGAGGTTCGCCGCTACACCAGCGGCAGCGGCCAGACCGGCGAGACCCCTGCAGGGTACGGCTACGTCATGCTCGCGGGCGGCATACTGGATTGGCGTGGCAACGTGAATCTAGATATGGGTGGCGCTTGGATGCACGCCAATTCGACCTACTACATGAACGGCGTCCAGGCCCTCAAGGCAAGTGTTTCGGCATGCACCTCGATCTCGGGCGTTGGGGGCTCCCAAATCGTAGGTGACGCTCGATCGAGAGCTATCTCTGCGACCGTGACGGGAACCGCTACCATCACCAACGTCCCCCCTGTTGCCATCCCCAACATCGACCTGACGCCTTATTACAACTGGGCCCTGGCCAAGGGGCAGGTCTTCAACTCGAAATCCCTGTCGGGCACGGTCACCCCGAACGGCGGCGTCATGTGGGTCAACGGAACTCTCACCCTGGGCAACGGCGTCTACACGGGTTGCTTCATTGCCACCGCCGGAATCGAGATGAAAACCACCGGCAATGGTGAGATCATCCAGAAGAAAGTCGCGAAATATCCTGCCTTCGTCTGCCGGGACGGATCGATCCTCATCAAGCAGGCCAAGACGTTTTCGTTTGAGGGGCTGATCTACTGCAAGACCGGCTCGTTCGACAAGCAGGCCAACGGCGATGCGATCGGCAAGGGCGCCATCATTGCCGCCGGCAACATCACCAAGAACGGCGGCTGGTCGTTGATGATGTACGAGAACAGTATGCCGATTCCACCCGGCACCCCCACGAACACCACCGACATCGTCTCGGTCGAGGCCTGGCAGAAGTAGCCGGACCGTCGGCCTCACCTCGCTGAGGGGCGACGAGGGTGACCTCGCACGGCCATGGCCAATGGGTCCTTGGGTGTTGAGGTCAGCGGCCTGCACGCTGCCAGAGTCGC
>CAZJBP010000244.1:0-4538 GCA_964544115.1 uncultured Victivallales bacterium
CTTCTGGCTCCGATAGTCTATGCCAACGCTTTTATTCGAGCACGTGGGTGGGATAAAGGGTTTGTGGGTAGCTAAATGAAACAGGGACCGATTTCGCGGTCCCTGTGCGTGTGGAGGACGCTCTTGCTGTTAGTTACCTATGCTACCGAAGTTATTGATGACTAATAGAAAGTCTAAGTCATCCGTTTTATCGTCGCCGTTGCCGTCGCCTAAGAGTTTATTAACAGGATCGGTTGAACCGAAGTTGTTGATGACTCTCAGGAAGTCCAGGTCATCGATCTTGTTGTCACCATTATTGTCACCGCACTGCAGGTTGAACGTGCCGGAATTAAACGCCGGGGTATTGCCCACAAGTGTCTTGCTCAATGTCATCGCTGCCTTTACCATCACTGTATGGGAGCCGGTAGAAGGTAGGGTCACTGTGAAGGTACCGCTGGAACCGCTACCCGTGAGGGTTTTGGTAGTAGGAGAGCCATCTACTGTTACCGTCACAATCGGCAAACTCACCCCCATATACCCGAGGAGGTTGACCGTGCCGGTGAAAGTCACGGTCGGAGGAACTGTGCCGTTAATCAGGTGGAATAGGATGCCGTGTCCAGCTTCCTGTCGCCAAGCACCCGTGCCGTTCCCCGAGTTGCTGAAGTTGACCGAGCCGTCTGAAGATTCGCGAGTGTTTAGCACACTGAAACTCTGCGATTCGGCCGCGCCACCTGGTGTAGAAGCGGCTCCTACGACCAGAAGGTATTGCCCTGCAGACAAGTTTTTTGAGGCGAAAACAGACGAATACCAATAGTCAGCAACCCCCGGGCCGGCTTGCATTGGGAATGTATTCTTGCTTCTGGCCGGAGCCTTTAACAAGCCTACTGATTTATCACGAAGCGCAGATTTGACAAAGGGCAAAGTTAGTACCTCTGCCAGCGCTACTTGAGCAGCGCCAAGAGGCGCACTCGGGCTTCCGGTATACAAGTAGATACCAACCCACACTCGACCAGGCGTTAAATCACCACATGATTGGACCGAGAGACCAATCTGGTTCAGTGTCAACGCTGTGCCCAGAGTGAATTTAGAAGCATACCACTTGGCTCCATCTGCTGTATTGCCGCCAGGGATTGGAAAGAAATCGGTCAATCTTTCGCTATCAAATCCGATGCCGATGCTGGCTTGACCTGTTGTGAGACTGGCGGGTCCGAAGACTACCGATCCTGTCGTAGTCTGTGTCTGGCTAAAAGCGGTTGTCACGCAAATCGCGAAGACTAACAAACTACCTATTATCTTTTTCATAATTTATCTCCCTTCTCATTCTATTGTCACGAAACACAGATAGCGGACACGGGTTATGGCTGGTGCAAACCTGTGTACTCACCGTTGACCATGTCGCGCGCTTTCAGAATGATCTCGCCGCCATCTTCATTCCCTGCGGTAAATAAGGTAAGAGTACCGTTTTGCGGGGAAGTGGTAAAGGCATCAGATCGGAATGATCGCAGCCACAGGTTGTTGGTTTTGGGCAAGAAGGCGCCTGCCAGTCCGGCATATCGACTGCGGAAGCTGAGCGCACGCTGCTCTTGCGGGGTTGTATTGTTGTCGGGGTTGATAGCGCGGAAAATCAGTTGGATATCAGCCCAAATCGGATAGCTACCAAAGACATCTGAGTAACCGGGGTTCGCGAAATTCGAGCCAAACTTCGGGTTACTGTCAAATGGGGACTTGGCTAGCGGATCAACTCCATCTACCATAAGGTAGTGAACGTAGTTACCGTCAATAGCGGAGGAAGTGTCGGACGTTGCGCCGTTCTGAGCAAACTTAGGAGTGTTCCAGAAGGTATAGCCAATCGAGTAATCGACGTTCTTGACGGCTATGAGCATACGGCCATCGCCTGCAACTCTACCACCGTTGGCGGGAAGTACTGCAGGAGGTGAATAGGGCGAGCCGGCAGTCGTCGCGCCGGTATCAACCCTGCCGGTTAGGCGAGGATCGCCGACGTTGTTGCCACGACCTGGGCGTGATGTTGCAGGCAGATTGAAGAGGTATTCCTGACTTCTGCCTTTGCCTTGCATAAGACATTCTTCAAAGGTTAAATATGTTCCGGAGATTGGTTCGCGCTGGAAAGCAGCAATAGGAGTCGCGTTGGCAACCGCAAGCGCCTCATCGAAATTGACTTGTGAGAGGCCAAGGGTTCGCAAGCCGCGAACAAATGAACCGACCTCGCCCCAGTACTTGTAAAAACCACTAAATATCCTCGAGAGTTCAAGGGAGGTAATGTTACATGTGGCATCCAGCCCTCTTTTAACGTTATCGTTTGGGTTAGTGGGACTAAGTGTTTGGCTGGCTGAATGGGTCTTCATAATGATGACCACTGGCTGCGCGCCAGGGCTGAACGGGTAAGCAGGCGCTAGGCCGGTAGTCGGAGTCAGAGCGAGCGACTTGGTGGAGCCGCTGCCGCCGTCGGCGAAGAGTAGTGGTGATGTTTCGGTGAAGGTATAACTCGCCCCACCCGGAGTTGTGAAAGTTCCATTGAGGAAGCGGCTCTGAACATCAATAACTGTTCCCGCGCCGACTTCCGAACCGGCAACATTAACTTGGAGTTGATTAGCGGCAGCAGCCGCCAGTATCTGGCTTTGGTATCCAGCAGCAACAGTGGTGCCACCTAACGAACCGGCGCCAGTGAAGTTGAACAGGGTTAAGTAGTAGCCGAGAGGGGCTAAGGCATGGCGAATACCGATGCCGGAGTCCGTCTGCATCGCAACGAACACGTATAATACGCTGGGATTGCTCTGTGCATCGCCGGCTACCACGATATGGGCAGCGCTGACGCTAGCGCGGTCGTCAAAAGTGAATGCACCGTTCCAGAGGCGACCAACTCCGCTAACAGTAATGTCCTCGTCACCGAGGTAGTAGTAGAGATTGCCTCCGGGAGCGCCAAGATTGGCTTCAGTATACTGAGC
The DNA here is from genome assembly GCA_964544115.1 of uncultured Victivallales bacterium. Classification (GTDB taxonomy): domain Bacteria; phylum Verrucomicrobiota; class Kiritimatiellia; order UBA8416; family JADHWI01; genus CAZJBP01. The sequence continues at coordinate 2,943 of CAZJBP010000244.1, forward strand.
CTGTTTGACGTTTCCGTAGTTGCCGGAGTTACCACTTTCAATAATCACAGGGACAACCGTGGTTGGTCCTGAGTACTGTACAGGAAGTGCACGAGGCGTCCGAGGCGTCCGGGGATTAAATTTGCCTGCCATTGCGGACAGTGCAAACAAGCCGATTACCGCAACCAATATGGCGGTGCGAATTCCAAGGCGAGATACAAGGCAGTTGTTTTGTAGTGTCATTTTTCCATTTCCTTTCTTCTGTGTGTTTCTTTTCTTCTGTGTGTTTCTTTTGCTTTTCTCAAAGCCTCGCGTTTGAGCGACATAGTCACGATGCGTTTGAGTTTGGCGTCAGGTGGACAGATCGCCTGTATTAACAGACGAGATGTTCCATTTATGTTAATTCGGAAAACCCATGCAGTCTGCCGAATGTTTGGCGCAGAGCGCATTAGTATGAGGAGCCGTTGTTGTAACGCCATGTCGTAACATTGACGCCGATCCTGGCTACTGGAGCTGCATGTTCGTTCCAGGGCGTTGCCTTTTCCAGGGCAGCCGTAATGTCCTGCGCATAATTATTAGATGAGCGATCAGTCGGAAGCGGGACAAAACGGGCATGACCGTCTGCCATCGCCATTACGAGTCCGGAGTGATGAGGAAGCCTTTTCGATCCGGCTTGTTGCCCTTGTACTAGTCGACAGGTATCCCAAAGGAAAACGTAGCTGCAATATGTCCACTTCGTCTGCGTGTCTTTTAGCCCGTTCCAAGCCTTTCCCCGTTGAGTCACTAAGTTCACTGATCCAGAAGCATAACCTTCCGTTAGCCAGATAAAATCCGCAGATCTTTCAAGCTTGGAAAGACGTATTGATGTACGAGTTCCTGGAGCCATTCCTGGACCTGTCACGTTTGCGTTAAATAGGTAGCTAACCGGACGTCCTTTGTCGGTTGGAATATCATGCTTGTTCGGAACGTAATACGAATCCGAGGGACAACCGTATACCCCGCCGTTCTTGACGTATGGGTAGATGGCATTCTGCCACTCAGATGTGGAAGGTTGTGAATTCTGAGCTGTTTCCAGGTAAGCCCAGCCTGCAAGCGGGTGTGCCTCAGAATAATCAATACTGTATTGCGAAACAGCCAGGCCCAACTGCTTCATATTGTTGATGCAAGAAGTTAGTCGTCCCTTCTCGCGAGCCGACGCAAAAACTGGAAAGAGAATGCCGGCAAGGATCACAATTATCGCGATCACTACCAGAAGTTCGATAAGCGTAAAACCTTTCTTAAATTTCGTCACTCTTTAAATTCCTCCAAATGTGTTTTTGTCCTTCCCTCACATTATTCATCAATAATGTTAAGCGAGTATTAAAGAAATATTAAGAGATGATTAAAGAATTCCATAAAAAAATAAATTTATATATGAAAGAATGACTCTCAAATGCTTAGATTTATTAATATTAGGTTTTCTTAACATTTTCTTAACAATTAGTGTGCTGCCTTGGACTTAAAAATGATTTAGAAGTTTGAATGATTTCCCTGATAACCATAACCGTTGTAACATCCATATGCTTGGTTTCGCATTGATCTAGCAGAAGCGAAGGTACACTTGTTATATAGTAGGAA
>CAZJBP010000245.1:0-4528 GCA_964544115.1 uncultured Victivallales bacterium
ATGACGTCGGGCGCAAACGATGAAGGCCTGAGGCTCGACGTGGCTCTATTCGGGTGAGGGCTTAGACTCTCATGGCTGGAAGACCGGAAGTTCCAGCCGGCCGCGAGGGGGACACGTGCGCGGCGTGAAGGTCCGCTCCAGCATGGGGCACGCATCGCACCCCCCCATGCGCAGGTGGCATTCTGCCAGGTTGCACCGCACCGTGCGCCCCATCAGGGCCAGCGCGACCCGGTCCGACCGGTCCGTGCTGCGGCCGCCCTTGACCAGCACAACGTCTCCCGGCGAAAGTCGCGCCTTCAGCCAAGCCACGGCATCCTCCGCCCGCCGGACCTTGACCATGCGGTCGGACGGCATCCCGGCGCGGAGGGCTCCGGACCTGTAGTCGCGCCACCCGGCCCCCATGAACACCACTCCATCGGCGATCCCGGCCAGACGCCCGCCGATCTCCCTGTAGATCGGATGCGCCGGCTTCCGCGGTTCGCTCAGCGGGCCGAGAAGGACCCACTTACGACCGTCGGGAACCTGCGCCAGCACGTCCAGCGCCGCGTGAACCGTCTCTTCGGCCGACTTATACTCGTCGCGAATCAGCCAGGCCCCATTCGCCAGCGGCACCGTCTCCAGTCGCTGTCGCGCCGGCGTCAGCCCTGACAGTCGGCGCACGATCTCCGCCAGCGGGATACTCTGCGACAGCCCGACCGCACAGGCAGCCAGCACGGCATAGGCCATCGGCCCGCCCAGCAGCCCTGTGCGCACCTCGGCATCCCCGGCGGGCGTGCGCATCGCCACCCGCGTGCCGCGCGGCCATTCCATTGACACATCGAGCGCCCGCACATCGCAACCCTCGGATCGCCCGAATGTCATCACCCGCGCGCGGGTGCACGTCCGCATCCACATCGCGTTCGGATCGTCGCCATTGAGGATCGCCCATCCGTCGGCCGGCAGGGCGGCCACCATCGCAGACTTCTCCTGCCGCGTGACCTCCGGCGTGCCCAGCGACGTGCGGTGCTCGCCGCCGATCGAGGTTACCACGGTCACGTCGGGCCGAAGGAGCCGCGCGTACACGGCCATCTGGCCGGGCAACGTGATGCCGACCTCCAGCACGCCATGAGCTGCAAACGGGCGCATCCGCATCAGCCCGCCGGCCAGGTGGGACAGGCAGTTGTACGGCGTCGGCGCATCGGGCTTGAACCCAAGGACCGCCCGCATGGCCCGCGTGGTCGTAGTCTTGCCGAACGACCCGACCACCGCGACCACGCGCGTCGGCCGCAGCGCCGTCCGGCGGTACGCGGCCGCCACCGGGCGGGCCAGTGGCCAGGCCACGCGCCAGGCGCCCACAGCAAGATCGTAACGGCCCGCGGGCGTCCGCAGGAGGCGTATCACATCCCTGGCATTGTAGCGTTGCATGTCGGCCGCTGCGGTTCATATCATGGCCATGCCGCGACGGCACACTTTTTCGGAAGAAACCGGCGGCGGCAGACGTCTCAAGGGTGCAAGAGGAGGACGCAGACCATGACATCACGTCGATTTTGCCGGCCGCCGGCGGTTCTTGGCGCCGTTCTGATCGCCGTAGCACTCGGGCTGGCAGGCGTCGTCCGCCCGGCACACGCCGCCTACCTGGAGTCCGATTCGGGCCGTTCGCCGGTCCCGCCGGAGCGAATCCTCCCTCCGCCGCCACCGCCTCTTCCGCCCGACGGGGACAGCCCTGTCGCGCGCCTTCTGAGCCGGGTGACGGTTGGGCAGCCGGCCTGGTATCGCGGAACGGCCCTGTTTCCGTTGGTCGACCCCCGCCCCTCGCGCACCGGCCAACCGATGACCTTGGATGAAGCCCTGCGCCAGGGGGCGCTGGAACTGGCCGAGGAGGCGGAGGGGCGCGTTTCCGGCCTCCGCGTCCGCAACCGCGCCGACCGGCACGTGTTTCTCATGGCGGGCGAATACCTCTCGGGCGGCAAACAGAACCGCATCGTGCGCGAGGACGTGCTTCTCCCGCCTCGCTCCGGCAGCATCAGCGTACCGGTCTACTGCGGCGAGGAACGGCGCTGGAGCCAGGCGCCTGCGAGCTTTTCCAGCGGGGGCATCCTCGCCGGCAAGGAGCTGCGCAGCCTCAGCGCCCGCGAGTCGCCGCAGGGCGCGGTGTGGGGCGAGATTGATCGCATGATGGACGCCGCTGGCGTCGCGTCCCCCACGCGCAGCTACGAGGCTCTCCACGGCGACCGTCGCGTGCGGGGCGAATTGGACGAGGCCGTGCGCTGCTGGCACCCGGTGCGCCGGCCTGAGACCGTCGGCGTGGTTGCGGTGATGGGGCACCGCGTGCTGGGGCTCGACCTTTTTGCGAGCCCTGAACTGCTGGACCGTCTCTGGGAGAAGATCTGCCGCTCGTATGCCGTCGAGCCGGTCGTCCGGCCGATGGAGCGCGAGGATTCCGAACGGCGGCGCATGCCGCTGCCGCCGTTCGGAGCCGTTGAGATGTTCCTCGACGCCGTGCGGCAGGCCCGCTTCGTGTCCGCCGGCACGCCGGGCGAGGGACAGCGCCTGGAAATCGAGAGCTCGCACGTGGATGGCACCGCACTGATCTGGAACGGCGAGGTGCTGCACGCGGCGGTGTTCCCCGGTCGCTCGCCTGACCCCGAGCCGATGCCCTACCCCGTCCCGCCGATGCCAAGGCCACCCGTGATGCCCTATGACGAGGAGATGCACCCCACCCGCTGAAACCGGAGGTAACTGCCATGAAGACGATTCGCATCCTGATGACGCTCGTCCTGCTGACCGCCTTGCTCGCCGCCAACGCGCGCGGGCAGGGGCTGCTGATCCCCAAAGACGAGTCCATCCCGCCGCTGGCCATCAAACACCAGCGCGTCGACGTGCGGGTCACCGACGGCGTCGCCGCAGTGAAGATCGAGCAGGTCTTCCGCAACGGCACCGACCGCGACCTCGAGGCCATCTACGTTTTTCCACTGCCCGAGGGCGCGGCCATTTCCGACTTCGGCATGTATATCAACGGCAAGCGCATCAGCGGCGAAGTGGTTGAGAAGGGCAAGGCGCGCAAGATCTACGAGGATATCGTGCGCCGCATGCGCGACCCGGGACTGCTCGAACACATGGGCGACAACCTGTTCCGCGTCAGCGTGTACCCGGTGCCGAAGAACGGCGAGCAGAAGTTCGAGATCGAATACTCCCAGCAGCTCGCGTTCGAGGCGGGCCTCTACAAGCTGGTGTATCCGCTCAAGACCGGCCAGCAGTCCTCGCGCCTGCTGGAGGACTTCACCATCGGCGTGCGGCTCAGTTCCAAGGTCCCCCTGAAGACGATCTACTCCCCCAGCCACCAGGTCGGCATCACCCGCAAGGGCGAGAACGAGGCGGTCATCGGGTTTGAAGAGAACCGCTCGCTGCTGGACAAGGATTTCGTGCTCTACTATGGCATCTCGCAGAAACAGTTCGGCCTCAACCTGCTGACCCACGCAACGCAGGGCCAGGACGGCTACTTCATGATGATGATCGCCCCCGCCGTGGAGCCGCCCGGCGGCAAGCCGCTGCCCAAGGACGTCACGTTCGTCTTCGACTCGTCGGGCAGCATGAGCGGCGGCAAGATCGAGCAGGCGCGCAAGGCCCTTCAGTACTGCATCGGGCGCCTGAACGACGCCGACCGCTTCAACGTCGTCCGCTTCAGCACCGACGTCGAGACCTTCAAGAGCGCGCTCGTTGAGGCCACGCCGGCCAACCGCGAGGCGGCGGTGAAGTTCGTCGAGACAATGGAGGCGCGCGGCGGCACTGCGATCCATGACGCGCTGCTCACCGCGCTGGCCACCGCGCCCGACCCGCAGCGGCCGGCCTTTGTCGTCTTCCTCACCGACGGACAGCCCACAATCGGCGAGACCGACCCCGACGTGATTGCCAAGGCCGTCGGCGGGAAGAACGCCGCCGGCGTGCGCCTGTTCGTCTTCGGCGTGGGCGACGAGGTCAACTCCCGCCTGCTCGACCGGCTGGCCAGCGGCAACGGAGGCCAGCCGGCCTACGTCAAGCCCGGCGAGGACATCGAGGTGAAGGTGTCGACGCTAGCCGACAAGATCAGCCAGCCCGTCCTGGGCAAGCCGGTCGTCACGATCGACAAGCTCGCCACCCGCCACATCCACCCGAAGGAACTGCCCGACCTCTTCGCCGGCGAGCAGGTCACCCTCGTCGGGCGCTACCAGGGCGACGGCCATGTGGCGGTGCGCCTGACCGGGCTGGTCAACGGGAAGAAGCAGGAGTTCGTCTACGAGCAGACCTTCCCCGCGTCAAACGCCGACAACACGTTCATTCCCCGGCTGTGGGCCACGCGGCGCGTCGGGTATCTCCTGGAGGAGATCCGGTTGCGCGGGGCCAGCCAGGAGCTTCAGGACGAGGTGATCCAGCTCGGCAAGGAATACGGCATCATGACGCCGTACACCTCGTACCTTGTTCTCGAGAACGACAAGTCCTACGAGGAGCACGGGATTCCGCGCAGCTCGTTGTCAGCGCCCGGGAAAGACAAAGAGCTGGGCGACCGCCGCGA
>CAZJBP010000246.1:0-4525 GCA_964544115.1 uncultured Victivallales bacterium
GCCAGTTCTTGAGATCCTTCGAATCGTAGAAGTAGAACCCGTGCTTGCCGCCGGGGGGCTGGTTGTAAACGACCATCACCCATTTGTTCTCGGGCGCCCACCAGAGGATCATCGGGTCGCGCGTGCCGCCGCCCCGGCGGGCAGGGTCAGCGGGCAGGGGCTTGTACATCATCTCCGGATCGCGGCGCACCGTCATGCCGCCGTCGGTGCTGACAAACGTGCACTGCGTGAAGTCGTTGGGCGCGTCGCAGCCGTTGTTGGCGGAGAAGACGACCGCCGGTTTGCCGGGCTTGCCCAGGCCCGTGGTGTTGGCCACGTCCACCGCCGCTCCGCCCGTCCAGAACGAGCATTCGCCGCGAATGGGCGTCAGGAACGTCGGCTGTTCTTCCCAGTGCAGCAAGTCCGTGCTGGTGGCATGGCCCCAGGCGTTGTTCGGGCCGGCCACCACGTTGCTCAGCCGTGTGTTCGCGTAGTACAGGTGCCACGTGCCGTCCAGATAGATCATGCCCGACGGGTCGTTCAGCCACCCGCGGATCGGCGTGAAGTGGACCTTCGGCCGATCGGGCTCCTGATACACCGGCACGTCACACGGGATGGTGTCGCTGATGGCGACCTGTGCGACGGCCGCGGCGTCCGGGCCTTCGATCCGCACGGACACCGTCTTGCCCTGCATCAGCTTCAGGTCGATCCAGCGCCAATGGTCCGGGTGGTTCGCCGCGATCAGTGTGTCGTAAGCCGACATGTACGGCTTGCCGTCCACGTCGATGAACACCCGGTTCTTTCCCGCCTGTCCGCGCGAGCAGGGAAACAGGAGATATCGCTTGTCGGCCTTGAACGTGCGCGTTTTGTCTCCCGTGGCGGCGGCTTCTGTTGAGTGCCCCCGACGGACCTTCGAATGGGCTGAGTGATCCATGCTCGCGTTCCTCCCGAGGAAAACCTATCCGACATCTCCCATTTGACTGGCAGCCAACTGCCATTCTTCCACAGTGGCTGCCCGACTGTGACTCGCCGTCTGGGGCAAAACACATGCCGGGACAGACCCGGATGACGTCTCTTACTCAGTCAGCGCGATCTGACCAATCCACATGATGTTGGGACGGGCCAGATTACCCCCCAGGGCGGGTTGGCAGATCCGAAGGTACCCGATGTCCTCTCTGGGCAGGGGATAGCTGCCGACGGCGGACTGGTTGTTCTGCACGCTGATCACCGTCTTCCAGGCATCGTCAGCCTTCGCCTTGATCTGGATCAGATAGTTGCGCGAGATCCACCATTTGCCGCTATCCGCATTGTAGACGTCATGTGCCCAGGTCACCTGGAATCGGCCGCCACGTCGCGGCTTGCTGAGTTGAATCTCAATGCCGTGCTCCGTCCCGTTTTCCTCAGACGCCCACGACCCTTCCTTCCATCCCAGCCCTTTGCGGTTCTCGATCCCGTCCACGACCGGAGCAAGCGAGTATTCGTAGAAAGAGGGTGTCGAGATCAGCCTGGTGCCGGCCGGCATGCCATTGACGTCCTTCTGGAGAACGACTTCGGTGCGGGAGTCCAAAGTCAACACGACGCTCGTCGCGTCCGCCGTCGTCGCCGCTTCCGGTTCGGCGCGGGTCGAATTCGCCAACGTAGCGGCCAGGATCAGGCACATGGCAACGGCGCCTGCGCCGGTTGCCGGGCGTGTCGTCCGGTTTGCGCGTAAACGTCCAACGGTAGATGTCTTCATGTCGTCCTTCTCGTTGCAGTGTACCTACTGCGCGTTACGTATCTATGTCTTGTCCCTACTTGCTGTTCAACAGGAACAGCCTGCCTTCGCCGGCTTCGAGCTTCACCTCGAGGCTTTTGTCCTTCAGAGGTTCAGCGGCCAGGAGTTCGCCCGTCTCCTGCGAAACTTCTGACGTCGATACGGTCTTGTCGTCCAGCGTCAGTGTGAAGGTGGCCGCGTCCCGCATGTTCCGGTTCACGGGCAGGATGTAGACCTTGCCGGCGGCATCCGTGAAGCAGCCGACGACCATGACGCCGCCTTCGATCTTCTTGACCGGCGCTTCAGGTAGCAGCGGGATCGTCCCGATCGGCAGTGGATCGGTGTTGTACACGCCGGTGGAGGTCAGCTTGACCAGCGTGGGGCCGAGTTTGCCGATGCGCTTGTTGATCTTCTGGCCGTTGAACCAGTTGAATGAGCGATTGCCTTGCTTATCAAGGAAGCCCGGCGCATCGCCCCAGGCCATCACCGGGACGTGCAAATAGGTGAAGTACGTGATGCCTCTCGTGCCATAGGCGAGTGAGGTCCAAACCTGCCAGCGCAGATCCCCCTCGCTGCAAGCGCGGTAGCCCATATGCTCGATGGACACGATGATCTGGGTGTAGGGGGTCTTCGCCTTCAGGCATTGCCGACGCACGACCTCCAGGTTGTCCCAGTAGTAGCGCTCATCCCCGCCTTCAAACAACTGCCAGTAGGCGTCCCAGCTGTAGAAAGCGGGCTTGACCTCCTTCAAGTAGGCTGCGGTTTCCCGTTCGTGGGGCTTAGGGCTGCCGGCGTAGTTGGGTAGACAGTTGTAGTAGGGCACATGCGTCGGATCCTTCTTCAGCAGGTATTGCGTGACGAAACCGAGTCTCGGGAACACGCCGCCGCCGAATTCGTCCCCGAGGATGAACCCCAGAAAAGCCGGATGGGATGAATACCTGGCAATCATTTCGTCAAGAGTCTTCTCGATCTGCGGGATGTCATTGGGCGTAGGTGTCTCATCCCATTTCCCAACACCGGCGATATGACCATCCCAGATAAAGGCTTTCATGCCCACCTGCTGGCACAAATCAAGGACCTTCTTGTTGTGTTCATCCTGCGCTGTGGACGCCGGTGACCAGAGGTTGTCGATGGCCGCAAATGCCACGGTCATACCGCAATCGGCGAGCTCCTGGTAACGCGCCAGCGTGGTGTCATTTGTAGATGGCCCACACCAGTAGGTAATCATGAAGGGGGCATCAACCGCGGGCGGCGTCACGGGTTCCTCTTTAACAACCTTGGGCGCCACCTTCTCCTTCTCGCCCTTCACACCAAAGAGCTCGAGCTGGCCCAGCGAAAGACTGCTGGTCGACCGATAGATCCAATTGTACGCGCTCGGATTGAAGCAGGAGTAAATGGCGATCCGGAAATGCGTGTACGCCTTCGCCGGCCGGGAGAAATCCGCCTTCTCGATCTTCCTGTCCTGAAGCTTGGCCTGAAGCTTCTTCGCATCCTCAGGGGTCACGGCCTTGGCCATGCCAGCCGAATCGAACGAGGTGAACAGAAAAGTCTCGACGGGCGTGCCATTGAAGACTGTTCCAGTCCTATTCGTTGCTTCGCAAACATAGATGTTCGCCCAGTCGTCCTCGTCGCCCGAGTTAGAGCCCTGGATTGCCCACTGCTTCGGATCACGGTCGGGCACATCCGGTCCGCCCGTTGTGATCGTAAAATGAGTCAGGACAAACGCGTCCTTCAACTCGATGGCGCAGTAATATGGATCCACCTTCGACGGCCCACCATAACCGCCTTCTTTGAAATCCACATACCATCTCACCTGCTCGGGCTTGTTCATGAAGATGCCAGCGGCCGGTGCGCCCACCCAGCTCTGGTACGGATGACGCTGGTGCGCCGGCGCATAGGGACCGGACACCGGGTAACAGGTCATCTTGACCCAACTCGCGTTCTTGGGGACCATCTTCTCTTCCGGCTCGCCCTGCCCCGGATCAACAGACAGCTCAACAGTGTCGGTTGGATCCGACAGGTCGCCGCCGATCAGGCTGGCGTTGCCCGTGCCCAACGACTGCGCCGCGTCCGCGGGCTGAGCCGCCAAGAAAGCGCACCCCATCAATCCCATGGAAACCAGTCCGACGATATCTCTTGAATGCATAGCAACTCCCGCTGCTTGGTCCACCGACGAATACCCGACCATGATCGACGAGCGCTGATACTATGCCCTTTCTCAAAGGCACTGCAAGCACCATGCGGGGAATAGTCACTGCCGGAAGGCACGGAGAGTACACAGATCAGGTTTTCGGGACGTCGCAGACGCTCGCTCGCGCTGCTCAGGTCCTGTTGGGGTTGCGCCGCGTCGGAAAGAGCACGATCCTCAGGCCGCCTTTCCGGCAAAGCCAACGCGTCACGTCAATAGAAGGTAGGAAGCCTTTGTCTTTTCAGCTCTTTGGGCGATAAGCGCAATCATCCTGCGCTTCCTTTCGCCGATATGGGAGAAGATCCACCCGATCCGCTCGCCCGGGAAGTCCATCGAGGTGCCGACTTCAAGCACTTCCTTCCCATCAGCCCTGATGACAAAAGGCCCGCCGTCCCTGGTAAGTTCGAAATAGAGTCCTAAGCCGGAACATGTCTTTCGTATCTGCAACTTCGCTCCTGCCTTGGAGGGAACTACGGCTGAAGACTGCCAGCGTGAGGGCTGGTGGTCGTACCAGGTGCCGTTGATGGATGGCGCCGCAGGCTTCCATCCGCTGGGATCCGCAATCTTTGATAGTTCGACCATAGAGGCGGACTCGAAGCGGTTCT
>CAZJBP010000247.1:0-4519 GCA_964544115.1 uncultured Victivallales bacterium
GGACCGGACAACTCACGTACCAAACCCACCAGACAACTCACATGTTAGCGACACCTCCGTCAATACCTGCTTCAACTCCTCGCGCGATATGCTACCGTTCTTCCTGGTCATGGCGTTCCTTTCTGGCCCTTCGGGGCCGGGTTGCTTCTCACAACAGGAACTACCATGACCTCTCTTTTTGCAGAACCTTCAAAACACTACCGACCGACCAAAGGCAATCTATCTTTTATCTCAAGCGCTGACCCCGGCGCCCCCCGCCACTCGCCGCAATGCCGGCACCGCCGCCGGCGGCACCGTCGAGTCGCGCTCATCGGCCGCCCTCCCGTCTTGCGGCCCGAGTTTACCGGGCCGCCCGACCGGGCGGCAAGGAGAAGCGGGCGGACAAAGCCGGGATGCAACGGCCCTCGATGCGCCTAACGGAGCGGGAGCCGGAGCGGTTGGCGCGCAAGGTGCGTAAGCAGCTTGCGTGACATACCGCGTAGGCGACACAACGAACATGAAGCGCCGCCGCCAACACGGTCATTCGGAGGGGTGAGGAATGTGGGCCCGTCCCTCTCCTAACAGCACCCCTGCCAACCCATCGATTCCGCAGGAAACTCGGTGCCGGAAGTCGATGGACCCCTCCCGCCGGGGGTGGTTAGCGCGTCTTGTGCTTACGGCCCTCGGCGTGATAGGTGTCCTGCCTCTTCTCCCACCACTTGCGCAGCGTCTTGATATCATCCCCCACGGCGGCAACACCGTTACGCTTCATGGTGTCTGGCTTGAGCAGTCGCTCGGTGTACCACTTGAAGAAGTCCTCGTCATCGGGCATTGTCTTGTCCTTCACCGGACGAATGAGATTGGCGATCGTGAGCGCCGCGCGCTGCCACTTGTCCCGGTTTGGCCCGGTATCGGTCTCCGTCATGAACGCATTCCAGTCGAGCGCCTCCAGGTCAGTAATCCGGCGCGGGATTTCCACCCGGCACCAGGCATCATAGTCCTTGTTGTACAAGTCGGTCTTCTTCATCCCGCTGGGAACTGTTTTCAAGTAGGCGGAGACGATCTCGGCCGGGAAGTTGGTGCCGTCGCCGGTAGATACCCCCCCCATGAGATCCTTGCCGTCGTGCCATATTGCGCCCACTTCATCGCCATCCAGCATTTTGACACGGTAGATATACTGGCCATCATATGCAGCAATTTCATATGCGGCTCGGTTGGTCTTCACCATCATCTCGCCTTCCATGTCATGGAAGAACCAAGGCCCCGTTTCGCACTTGCCGATGCTTACGTTAACCTCCTTATGCGGACTTCCGTTTTCACCGTATTCCACTTGGCATTTGACTCCGGCATATGTATCGCCCCATCGAATTCGTTCCGACTCCACCTTAGCCCACGAGAACTTGTACCGTCCGATGTCCTCTTGAATGGCATATTTACCGATGCCTTCGTTCTTGACACGGCGAAGAGGCTTGGTGGTGTCAAGATTGTCACGCTTGATCTCGGCACCCAGACCAAATGCAGCAACGAATGCGAGACAGCTACAGGCCCAGAAGAGTCTTAATGATCTCATGTGTTTCCCTCAGCTTTGTTTTGCCGGAAAAAGCGCCCTGAAGTTGGGTCACTGACGTGGAATCGCCGCCGGGGCAGCCGCCCATCATGGTGCCGCGGAAGTCCTTATCATTGAAGAAGCCGTGAACCGAATCCTCCGGCCCGGATTGCCAGGCGTGCCGGTCGTCCGCAGAAGCCGGATCACCATTGGCGAGAACAATGATGTCGCCGCTGTACTTGTGCTTGAGATTGCCGTTGATTTCGGCCGCTGCGTCCGCACCGGAACCGAAAAGCGAAGGCCGGTTCGCTCCAACATTGAAGAAGTCCTCCAGAGATTGCAGATTGAGCAATCGGTCGGTTGTGCTCAACGGGGTGGCGCTTGAACCAAGACTTCCATCAAGGCGATAGACCTGGTAATCGGCGCTGAACCCGTTGCGAATAAGGATTGCCTTGATTGAGTTTTGGAGGTCACCTTCGGGCTCTCCTGTGTGGTGATTCACACGCAACTTATCTGCGACTTCGAGAACATCTTCTTCCCACCGTGGCGCATCGGTCCATTGCCCCGTCAGACGATTCCGGAGGTAGATATGGGACATTCCTCCGTTCAAAGCGGACACTGCGCTGTATTGAGCCGGGTCACCTATTTCCCCCGCGTCTTTAAGCACGTCATAGCCGCATTCGTCAAACACCTCGACAAGTTCAGGGTCATCCAGTGGCCACAAGAATATATCTCGGACTAACGACACGACATTGTTCTGGTCGCATTTTACCGGCGTGTGGCCGTGATCCGAAACGATGACGAACTGAGTCAGGTCATACACGTTCTGCCGTTTCAGTTCGGCAGTGATCGTATCCACTTCTTTGTCCAATACCTCAAAGAGGTATCCGTTGATATTCCCATTGTTCAGCCCTTCGCCGTTCACGTGAAGATAGTGGTCCGTGCCCATGAAATACGCGGTCATGACGCTTGGGAATGGCCTTGGTGCCGGACCGGTATTGCATTTCTGCAGGTAGTCAACACTCGATTCTCGCGCTTCTTCGTCAAGCAGACTTGACAGGGTAGCGCCTCCGCCGCGGACCCATTCCAGAAAGGCATTCCATGCAACGCTTGCTGTGCCGATGTCTTCTGTGGGCTTTCTCCAATCAGTCGCCAGATCAAAGACACCCTTGCTGACCTGCGAAAAGACAACCGCCGAAGCAAGACCCTTAGATGTTGCGGTGTCTTCGTAAGTCGACTTGACGACGGCTCCGAGGTTAAACCCTCCTCCCGAAGCGCCGGGATCAATGGTCCCCTGTAGCATGTCGTTCACCAGTCCCTGCTGCTGCTCACTGGCATTTACTGCGAAGATCTTGTTCGCGTCATCTCCGGGGGGGAACCCCTTCGAAAACCCGCCGCCGCAAAAAACGATATGCCGTATCTTATTGGCGGTCGGGTCATAGTCACGGATGATCATTTCGTTGCCCAGCACACGCGTCTGGTTCGGAGTCTTTCCGGTGAAGATGGCAGGCCAGTTCACCAATGTCACGGTCGGATAGACGGCACGGGCAAAGTCCAGGATCGTTCCCTTCGGCGCTTCTCCTGTGTTGTCTGGTCGCTGACCAAGCAATTCGCCGACACTGGGGAGTTTCCGGTCCTTGGCCAGTTTCTGGAGCATTGCGTTCGCTCCGTCCGAGCGCATACCATCCACTGCCAGAACCACGACGTTCTTCCCGGCGATCCTTTCCCTGCTCTTGAGCGTGCCGTCTTTTGCCACCAGGAAACCGCCGACACGAGTGTAGTGCTGGATATGGGAAGTCGTCTTCTTCTTTGAGTTCATCGGCAGGACGTTCCTGCCCGCCGGAAGTTTGTAGAGGTTGTACGAGGGATTGGCCTTGTCGGATGCCTGCCGGTTGAAGTCAACGCTCTGCGTCGAAGCGGGATAGTCAGACCCGAGATTCGCCACAGTCGCATTCAGACCGTCAAGTGATTCGAGGCTAACACTGACGGTCGCGCCGTCGTTGCCGTCGTGCCCGACAACCACGCCGAGCCGTGTCTCGTCGGATGTGTTCCCGGGTTCGATTGCAGAGTCAACGATAGTCCCGCTCTCGTCCACGATAAGAATGCCAAGCGGGAGGGCCCTGTCCGTGCATATGAGTCCGCCAATGGTGTATTCGACTTGCGGGAACGTCCCCAATTCGACGGCCAAACGGGTGTCAATGATGTCCTGGACGGAAGAGGCAAAACCGGTTGGCTTGACGAAGTTCTTCGGTACGGCGACCAGCCACTTGGAACGGAATATACCGCTGTTGTTGTCGGTTTCCTCCAGATCGAGCGTCGTAGTGACTAGCGCCTTGAAGTCGGCGGAAATGGTCTCCTTTGCGCCGGAATTCGCGTTGGCCGCCTGATTGTTGATTTCAACGCGGAATTCGTAGTCCGCGGCGGCTTCGGGTTGATCGGGCGGGCTGGGGTTGTTTATCGCTTTTCGGGAGTCGATCGCTAAGCCGTCTGTCTTCCGCAGCGTCTTGATGGTCAGACTGTCGCTTCCGACATTACCCACGGCGTTGGTGGCTACCACCTTGATGTAACGGCTGAATTCACCGATGGTAAGGGTCTTGCTGAACGTCCGCTCGAAATACTTCTGCGAGGCATTCCATGTCGGGGTTCCAGCCGTGTCAGGAGCCTGGCCGTCAATCGAAATCTTCGATTCCTCGATGGGCGCAATCGGGTCCTTGGTGACCACGTTGACCGTTATACTGTCGCTCACGTTACCGTCGGCCGGGCCGGTGATTTCAACATACGGCGTCGCATTCAGTACCTTGACCAAGTCAACGGTGTCGGCATTCTCGGCGGCGTCAATGAATTCCACTTTCAGGACGACAACATCAATCTCGATGATCGTATTCGGATCGCCGCCCTCATAGTAGGCATCGCCATCGTCGAGGCTACAGTTGCCGATGTCGTCACAGAATGCCTTGATGTGGAAGATGCGGAATGAGGGGTCCGTGTCCTTCG
>CAZJBP010000248.1:0-2734 GCA_964544115.1 uncultured Victivallales bacterium
ACATGGAGCTGTGCGAGGTGCGCGCGTAGGCGGGGAGGCAGATGGTGCTCTTCGGCAACCTCGAGGCGTCGGACATCGAAAACCTGGCGCCCAGGGATTTCGAGGTCAAGGTGCGCCGCGCGCTGGAGGAGGGGACGGCGGGGCAGGGGAGGGGCTTCGTCCTGATGGCGTCCGCTTCGCCTTATGGCCGCACGATTTCTCCCGCGACACTGGAAAACTACCGGACCATGGTGCGGCTGGCGGAGGGGATGGCCCGCCGGTGAAGGGGGAAAGACGTCAGGCCTAGTTGAGTTTGTCCGGCGGAAAACCGGGATCGGTAAGATCGGGTAGCCCGCCGATTTTGGCCAGATTGTTGAGGGTGACCAAAATCGGTTTCTTGGTTTTCTGGCAATACTCGATCCAGTTATTCTGATTGCCGGTCAGATAATACTGTTTGGTTTTGGCCGAACTTTCGGCATCAAGCCCGACGTATAGTTTCGCCTGCACGTCCTGTTTCCGGGTTTCGAATTTTTCCCGGGTTTGATTTGCTTCCAGCAGACTGCCGCATATCTGGTTGATGAGCAGGGCCTCCTGCTCCTTGATCAGCCCGTTTCGAGCATCCGTTGTCGCTTCAGCAGCAAGGCGCGTGATTTCAGCAACGGGGGAGGGACTGTTTTTGTCGAGGGAGGCCAAGATCGAATCGACCAGCATTCCAAGAGGAGCGCCATATTTTTCCTTCACCACCACGGCCTGGTTGTTATTTGGCGGTTTTGAGGAAATAGTCCATATCAGACCCACAATCAGGGCGAGTATCAGAAGAAAGCCGACGCTCTTCATGTTATGATCCTTTATCGACCGAGTCCTGGCTTTGGGGTGGAGGCAAGGCTCTATCACCGTTTTTTCTGATCGCATGCCCCGCGCCCTGTTTCTGGCGGTCCACCAATTGCGTCAGGGTTCGGTTCAGGCATAGATCAAGAAGCGCTTTTATCTTGTTTTTTGAAAAGATCTGTCCGGAAACGCCACAGTCGCGACAGTTGGCGATATAATGTCTTTCGCCCTGGCAGGCGGGACAAAGCCCGGTCGCTCCGCAGGCGGTGCACTTTTCTTCCACGGTAACGGTCGTGGACGATTCACCCACCTTTTTGGGTAGCGATTTCTCCAGGGTGCTGAATTTTTCGGGGGTGCGGTGATTAACCAATCGCGAGCCTTTTCCCCCGCAAGCCGCGCAGTTGCCGCTCGCGAGGCAGGAGGGACATGTCGTCGTGATGATCCCTTTTCCGGCGCAGGTCGGGCATTGTTCCGAAAGCTGTAAGGGTTTGAGCATGGCCGCATACTCGGATCCGGCGTATTGAGTTCTGATGTGTTCGCATAAAGCGGGTCCGTTTTTTTCACCGATTCCGAGTTGAATCAGGGCATAGACGCTTTTCAGGCCGGCTATGATGTCCCGACTGCCCGCATTATCGTCTGTCGTTTGAATGTGGCGGAGCAGGTTTGTTCTCGCAGCGGAATCGGATGGATTTGCCGCGAGGGTTTCGAGTATGGCTTTGATTTGCTTGAGGTTTTCAATTTCGCCTGCCAGAGAGTCGCCCGCGACCAACTGGGTTTGCAGTTGTTTATTGCGTGCTTGCCGCGCGGAGCGGTTCAGGAAGATAAAACACGCGGTGACCACTGCGACTGCCGCAAGAATGTATGCGAACGGCTTGATTAACCGCATGTTTTTCTCCGTTTGCGCGGTTAGGTTCAACCGGCAGAGATGATTTTTCAAGACTATGTCTTTTTAACGAAAAATATGCAACTGGAATATAGATGAATAGCGAACCGGCATCGGGGGCGGAGGGACGGGCTGTTGACAGGATCGTTTCATTTCGTCAAACTATCCCCATGAACGATGTTCCCAAAGAACCGTTTTCCATTACCGTGCGGGTTCCTTACGCCGACACGGACCAGATGAACATGGTCTACCATGGCAACTACCTGGTCTACTTCGAGATGGCGCGCACCGAGCTGCTTCGGGCGTACGGCCTGCCGTATGCCAGGCTTGAAACCATGGGCGTGCTGCTCCCCGTGATCGAGGCCCACTGCGCCTACCGCAGCCCCGCCCGCTACGACGATCTGCTGACCGTTCAGTCGACGCCGGAGCTGCTGGGCGCCGTCCGTTTCCGCATGCACTACACCGTGCTGCGCGACGGCGAACGGCTGGTGACCGGCTACACCGACCACGCCTGCGTGGGGCGCGACGGCCGGCCGCTGCGCATGCATCCGGAGCTGTTGAGCGTGGTCAGCAGGGCCATCGACGAGCGGGGCTCCGCATCACCGGGAGGACAGGCATCATGAACGATCCGCGCGTGGCCGCCCAGGCCCGCATTCTGGTCCGCTACTGCGTCGAGGCCCGCGAGGGTCAGCAGATCGGCGTCACCGGCACGTCGCTCGCCGAGCCGCTGCTCGAAGCCGTGTGCGAGGAGCTGTATCGCGTGGGCGCCTTCCCCGCGCTGCGGATGAGCCCGCCCGGCCTCCAGGAGGCGTTCTTCCGGTCGGCCCGGGAAAACCTCTTCAACACGCTGCCGTCCTACCAGCTCGATTTCGCCCGGCGCATGGACGCCACCATCGGCGTGCAGTCGGAGGGCAACACGCGCGGGCTGACCGGCGCGGATCCGGCGAAATTCGCGGCGCTTGGAAAGGCGCAGCGGCCGCTGCGCAAGATCCTCATGCACAAGCGGTGGGTGGTGACGCTGTTCCCCACTTCGGCATACGCCCA
>CAZJBP010000248.1:2834-4485 GCA_964544115.1 uncultured Victivallales bacterium
GAAATTTTCACCGGGCCCGTCGAGACGTCGGCCGAGGGGCATATCCGGTTCGACTTTCCCGTCTGCGTGCAGGGCCGGGAAGTGGCGGGCGTGCGGCTGGTGTTCAAGAAGGGGCTGGTGGTGGAGGCGACGGCCGCCAAGAACCAGGATTTCCTGGTCCGGATGCTGGACTCGGATCCGGGCGCCCGCCGGCTCGGCGAGCTCGGAATCGGAACGCATCCCCGGATCAACCGGTTCATCCGCAACATCCTGTTCGACGAGAAGATCGGTGGTACGATCCATCTGGCTCTGGGGCAGTCGTACCCGGAAACGGGCGGGCTCAACCAGTCGGCGCTGCACTGGGACCTGATCCGCGACCTGCGCAAGGGCGGGCGCCTGACGGTGGACGGCAAGGTGTTCCAGAAGGACGGGCGATTTGTGTAGGGTACCCCATGGCTGCTTCAAGCGCATCGCGGTCGCCAAGCACGTTGACTCTCTTCGCTCGCCAACGCGGTAGCACGGCATTGGCAAGCGATAGCGAGTCAATGGAGGGAGGAGATGCAGGATTTCACATGAAAAGTCACATGGCGCCAGCGGAACATCAGGCCGCCGTGCAGCGGGCTTTGCACTTGGGCCGAAGCGGCGATGCGACGGTGCTGCCCGAACTGATTGCCCTATCGCGACTGCCTTCGAACGAAGTGCAGCGTTTGGCGGCATCGGCCATCGGCAAGTTGGCGGGCTTTGCTGCCGATCCAGCCGAGGCGGTGGCGGCCCTGGCTCCGCTGGCCTTGCACGCCCGTCATCCGCAAACGCAGCAATATGCCATCCGCGCGCTTAAGGCGTATGCCGCAGCGGCGCACCCGCATCTGCACGACTTGCGGGATATCGCGCGCAATCCTGCGCATCGTGATTATGTGCGCGCAGCGGCAAAGACAACGGCCGACGCGGTCGAACAAGCCGCGCAGGATGCCGCGACCGGCGTTCACCATCGTTGCCAGCGCTGTAACGCGCAAATCTCGGCAGACGAATACGCCCGATCGCGGCAAACCTTCCAACGCCTGTTTTGCGATCGCTGTTTTGATGAGGTTTTTCTGGAACGCCGCAACTTTGAGGCTCAGGTGGAAATTAACAAGACGATCGAGGCGCGCGACGGCACGATAGTCCAATCAGAGGGGGAGCGGCGCATTGCCGATTGGCTTACCGCTCACGGTCTCGCCTATCGCTATGACGCCAAGTTCCGGATTATCGCAGAGTTCCAGATTCGGCCGGATTTCTATCTTCACGAGCTGGATGTTTACATTGAATACTGGGGGCTCGACAGCCCGCAATACAAGATGAGCATGTATAAGAAACAGACGCTCTACCAGCAGGAGGGCAAGCGCCTGATTTCGGTCTATCCGCAAGACTTGCCCAACTTGGATGGACTCATGAACGCCAAATTGCGTCACTATGGCTTTGTTCCGTGACTTCGGCTTCCAGGCCGGCCTTCATGTCCGGTTCAACAGATTCATCCAGTCTTCCCAGATAACCCCACGAATCCGCAATACGCCCCGGGTCCCACCTTTTTCTATGGTATCAGCAGGAGCGCTGCGTTATGCTGGGAACAAGGCAAACGCCTTAACGATGCGAGGGCAGGATATGATTTCGAAGATGTTAATTGACCGGTTGTTCA
>CAZJBP010000249.1:0-4465 GCA_964544115.1 uncultured Victivallales bacterium
ACCGAGATGGACTCGGACTGAAAAGGAAGGACGGTTTAGATGCGTTCGCCCTGGCCGCGCCGGTCAGCAGGGTTGCGGAGCGGGGTATTGTAAGGTAGGGTGCCGTCCTCAGCGCGGGTCCGCGTGGGCCCGACTTCTTGAGGGGAGTAAGAGGCTGAACGTCTACATCCAGCACATCGAGACCCTGGTCCCCGGGAACGCCTACTCGCAGGACTTCGCCTGCGAGCAGATGAAGACCTGGGTGGACGGGGACAAACAGCGCCGCCTGGTCCACCGCGTGTACCGGAATTCGGCAATCGATACCCGCTACAGCGTGCTGGCCGACTTCCGGCCGGGGGCCGACCATCCGCTGTTTGAGCTCGGGACCGACGGGAAGCCCATCGAGCCGGGAACACGGGCGCGCAACGAGCGGTTTGCCACGGAGGCGCGGGCGCTGTCGGTCGAGGTCGCCCGCCGCGCTTTGGAACAGGCCTCCGGCGTGTCTCCGGCCGACGTCACGCACGTCATCACCACCACCTGCACAGGGTTCGCCAACCCGGGGCCGGATTACCACATCGTGCGCGAGGCGGGCCTGCGGCCGGACACGCAGCGCTACGCGCTGGGATTCATGGGGTGCTACGCGGCGCTGCCCGCGCTGCGCATGGCGTGGCAGTTCTGCCGCGCCGATCCCGCGGCGGTTGTGCTCGTGGTGGCCGTCGAACTCTGCACGCTGCACCTTCATTTCGAGAACGGCCTCGACTCGCTGCTGGCCAACGCGATCTTTGCCGACGGGGCGGCCGCGGCCATCGTGAGCTCCCGGCCGCCCGCCGCCAGCCGGGCGGCCGCCCGCATCGACTCGTTCGCGTCGGCGCTCATCCCCGGCGGCGTGGATGACATGGCGTGGCGCATCGGCGACAAGGGGTTCGAGATCACGCTCTCAACCTACGTGCCCGATATCATCGGCGCTCATATCCGCCCGCTCGTCGAGTCGACCCTCGCCGCGGCCGGCCTGTGCCGCGCCGATATCGGGCGCTGGGCGATCCACCCGGGCGGCAAGGCCATCGTGGACAAGGTGCAGGGCGAACTGGACCTCGCGCCGGAGCAGGTCCACGCCTCGCGCGAGATCCTGCGCCGGTATGGCAACATGAGCAGCGCCACCAGCCTCTTCGTGCTCAAGGAGATCCTGGAGACGGAGCGCGGAGCGGCGGCCGGGGAGAACGTGTGCGCGATGGCCTTCGGCCCGGGGCTCACGGTGGAAACGGCGCTCCTGCGCCGGGTGACGGGGGCACCGGCGGCATGAAGCTCAGCGTGGCCGCCAACTACGACCTGGACCTGATTCCGCGGCTGAAGGGCTACCCCGTGGCGGAGATGTATGGCAAGCTGGCGTGGGACTTCGCCGGGGGCGGCCGACCGAGCTACATGGGCACGCCGCTGACCAGGCGGGAACTGGCGACATACGTGGCGCGTCTGAAGGCGAACGGCATCGGGTTCAACTACCTGCTGAACGCGGCCTGCCTCGGCAACGCGGAATGGACCCGGACCTGGCAGCGCAAGCTGATGGCCTTTCTCAATGAACTCGGGGAGATGGGCGTCGCCACGCTGACGGTGTCCACGCCGTACCTGCTCGAACTCGTCAAGAAGCGCTTTCCCGCCTTCGCGGTCAAGGTCGGCATCTACGCACAGGTGGACACCCCCCGCCGGGCCCGGTTCTGGGAGGACCTGGGGGCGGACGCCATCAATCTCGAGAGCTTCTCCATCAACCGGAACCTGGGCGTGCTGGCGGAGATCCGCCAGGCGGTCACCTGCGAACTGATCCTCATCCCGAACCACGCCTGCCTGGTCAACTGCGCGATGCAGCCCTACCACCAGAACGGCTTCGCCCACAGTTCCAACGGGTCCGGCGGGCTCTTCGTGGACTATTGCATCCTGCGCTGCTCCCGCTCACGGCTGCGCGATCCGTCCTCCTTCATCAAGGCCCAGTGGATCCGCCCGGAGGACATCGGCACGTACGAACGCATGGGCTACACGCACTTCAAACTCCTGGAGCGGGGCATCCCGTCGGACGAGATCTTCCGCCGCGTGAAGGCCTACAGCGACCGCCGCTACGACGGGAACCTCGCCGATCTCCTGCTTTCGTACGGGTTCACCCAGGCGCCCCGCGGGCGCAAGTTCTGGATCTTTCGCAGCTTCTTCAAGCCGCTGCAGGCCGACCCGTTCGCCCTGCGGTGCGTGGGCCGCCTGACGCGACAGCAGGGCATGCTCTCGGCACGCGCCACGCGGCCGGTGGTCATCGACTCGTCGCAGCTGCCCCCCGACTTTATCGAGGCCTTCCGGACCCGCGACTGCGCCCGGCTGGCGTGCGGCGACTGCGGCTATTGCGAAGCGATCGCCGAGCGGGCCGTGCGCGTGGATCCCGCCGACGTCGAGGAGGCGCTCCGCCTGCACGATGACGTACACGAGGCGCTGCTGAATGGGCGGCCCTGGGGGGTGTAGACGCGCCGGTGGGCCTACGAGGCCGCCGAGTGGCGCGTCGGCATCCACGTGAGTACAAACCGGAAGGGGAAGCGCCGGCGGACAACCGCGCCGGCGAGGCCGGCATCCCGCGCCATGGTGCGGGCCTCCGCCAGCGTCAGCGCCGCACGCACACTCAGCGGCCCGTCGACACGCACCACAGGCGAGCGCGTCAGCATCCGCGTGGCTGCCCACGCGACCGCGTAGCCGCCGCTGGAGCGCACCAGGTCGCTGGCGACCACCAGCCGCCGGGCGGACTTCGCCATGGCGCGCAACAGGGCCGGGGCCTGTGCGTCCGTCAGGTGATGCAGGAAAAGGCTGCACACCACGGCATCATAGCCCTCCGGGAGGGGGTCCTGCACGGCATCGCCGGGCCGAAGATCGATTGAGACGCCGGCACGCCGGGCCTGCCGCGCCGCGAACTCAAGCGCCGTGGCACTCCTGTCGATCGCCGTCACCCGCAGGTCGATCCCGCAGCCCCTCGCCCGGCGGAGCAGCGCGATCGGCACATCGCCGCCTCCGGTGGCCACATCCAGAACGGAGAGCTGCGCCAGCCCTTCCCTGCGGGCCATCGCGACAAGGGGCGCCCAGATCAGGCGGGCGCTGCAGCTGAACCGATTCAGGCAAGCCAGTCCCGCGAACGCCCCCGCCAGCGACTCCCGGTCAAGGTCGGGGTCATCCATTCTCTCGCCGACCCACTGTCTCGCCGGCAGGAACCCCGCGCTCATTCGTACCTCTTGTCATCCCAGGCCGTGGGATCCTCCTGCGACTCCAGGTGCGTGAGGACGGTGGCGCCGGGCAGCGCGCCGCGAATGTCCGCCTCGATGCGCTCCAGCAGGTGATGTCCGCGCTGGACCGTCCACTCCCCCGGCACCAGAACGTGGAGCGAGATGAACCGGCGCGATCCCGACTGGTGCGTGCGGAGCGCGTGGAACTGCACCCCGTCCGCCTCGTAACGAATCAGGGCGCCCTGCAGCGCCCGCTGATCTTCCTCGGGAAGGGCGGCGTCCATCAGCCCGGCGACCGAGCGGCGGACAAGGCGGACCCCCGTCGCAATGATGTTGCCGGCGACGATGATGGCGACAATCGGGTCCAGCGGCTGCCAGCCGGTCAGCACAACCGCGCCGAGGCCCACCAGCACGCCCGCGGACGTCCACACATCCGTCAGGAGATGGTGGGCATCGGCCTCGAGCGTGATGGACTGGTGTTTCTTGCCCGCACGCAGCAGGACCAGACCCACGGCGAGGTTCACCAGCGAAGCCGCCACGGACACGAGCAGTCCGAGGCCCAGGCGTTCAAGCGGCTGGGGATGGATGAGCCGGTGCACGGCGGCACCGCCAATGAACATGGCCGCCACAAGAATCAGCGTGCCTTCAAGGATGCTCGAGAAGTATTCCGCCTTATCGTGCCCGAAGGCGTGATCATCGTCCGGCGGCCGGGCCGCGACGATCAGCATCATCAGCGCCATGAGCGCGCCGAAGAGGTTGACCAACGACTCCAGCGCGTCCGACAGCAAACTCACCGAGTCCGTGAGGAGGTAGGCGCCCGTCTTCAGCACAATGGTAGAAATGGCCGCCGCGATGGCGAGCCAGGCAAAGCGTGTCAGCGATCTGCGGTTCATCGCACCCCTCTTCGGATCCACCCCGGAATCCCGCTCGTCCCACAAACACGAGATCCCTCGCTGAGCTCGGGATGACAAGTCATCTTTCACACGTGCTTTCGACACAGCACACTAGCATGGAGACTGTGGCAAGGAAACAAATTAGCCACGAGGGAACCGGTCAGGGGTGCGATTGCAATACGTTGCAATCGAACAGAATTCAGAAGCCAGAATTCAGAAGCCAGACGCTGCCATTCCAAGCGTTATGCCACATTTCACACTGTTGGGCGCGTCCTCTTTCTTGAGGACACGACATTGGGCGGTAGTGTTTTGAAGGTTCTGCAAAAAGAGAGGTCATGGTAGTTCCTGTTGTGA
>CAZJBP010000250.1:0-4341 GCA_964544115.1 uncultured Victivallales bacterium
CTTGGTGTCTTCTCTTTCCGACGGCATACTCGACCTACCTTTCTTTAATCCGTTAGTCCATTGACAATTCGCACATCGCCCATTAAGGGCCGTGACTTTATCGATGGTTGCCACCCGGATGCAAGCAAAAGGCGACAGCGTGTCGTGCGTCGATTGGCAAACTGAATGCGCCCCCGGCGCAGCCGGGCAGGCGCATTCAGTCTGCCAAGGGGTGGGGGCGCAGTAAGCAGGCCGAAGGAGCAGGCGTGGTTTTCCTCCCCCTCCCCCCGCGGGGGGAGGGGGGCGCGGTTAGTCTGCCAAACTGCCGCGGCCTGGGGTTCCATTGGGCGCTTCCCGCAATCACGCGGGGCGCGAACGAAAGGAACCGTCATGGCAAGGAACAAGCATCTCACGGACGCAGATCGGCTGGAGATCGAACATGGTCTGCGGCACCGCCTATCCCTCAAGAAGATTGCCGCGAAGATCGGCAAGCACCACTCGACGGTCGCGCGGGAAGTCAACGCCCGCAGCCTCGTCAGCGACAAGGGCGCCTATGGGCGGGTCACCAACCGATGCGTGGTGCGCCGCTCGTGCGAGAGGTCCCAGCTGTGTCTCGACCAGCCCGACTGCCTCCGGCGCTGCTCGCTGTGCCGTCTGTGCAACTCGGTGTGTCCGGAGTTCAAGGAGGAAGTCTGCGAGAAGCTGGCGACCCCACCCTACGTCTGCAACGGCTGCGGGCAGGAGCCGCGCTGCGTCCTGCGCAAGCGCTACTACCTGCACCATCCCGCGCAGAAGCACTACCGCGAGCTGCTCATCGGCGCGCGCGAGGGCGCGAACATCACCGAGGATGAACTGTGCGCGCTGGACGCGCTGGTCAGTCCCTTGGTCCGGCAGGGACAGTCCGTTCACCACATCCTCACGAACCACCCCGACCGCTTCGATCTCCACGAGAAGACCGTCTACCGCTACATCGCCGGCGGCCTGCTGCGCGCCAAGAACGGGGACATGCCCCGCGTCTGCTCGCTCAAGCCGCGTGGGCGCAAACCCGTGGAACACAAGATCGACACGAAGTGCCGCCTTGGACGTACGTACGCCGACTTCCAGGCGTTCATGGCTGCCGCGCCGGACACCCGCGTGGTCGAGATGGACTCCCTCATCGGGCGCGTGGGCGGCAAGGTTCTGCTGACCCTGCTGTTCCGGGACAGCAGCCTCATGCTCGCGTTCCTCCGCGACCGCAACGACTCGCAGTCCGTTATCGATGCCTTTGCGCGGCTCTGGGAATACGCCGGAGCGGACCTCTTCCGCCGCCTCTTCCCCGTCCTGCTCACCGACAACGGCTCCGAGTTCTCCAACCCCCTCGCGCTGGAGAACGCCCCGGACGGAACCTCACGGGCGCGGCTGTTCTACTGCGACCCCTGTGCCTCTTGGCAAAAGGGGCGCGTCGAGCGCACGTGCTCGGTCCTCGCGAGGGTGATGTCGTACAGACCCACCCCATTGCCGAAGCGGACACCGCGGCGAGCTCCGACTGCTACCCCCGCTCAAGGAACAGGCGCATAGCGGGTCGGCGACAGGGGCTCGGCGTAGTACGCGCCCGTGCCCAGCCAGTACTCAATGACCCAGCCCAGCTCATCTGAGTCGATCTTCCAGTCGGCACCAGCGACCGGATCCTGACCCACGAAATGCTGGTAGTCAACGTCGCTAGGCGTACCGTCGTGACTCCCGGTGCCTGGCGCGTAGCCGGTCGGCGACAGCGGCTCGACGCAGTAGTCGCCCGTGCCGAGCCAGTACTCAATGACCCAGCCCAGTTCATCCGAGTCTATCTTCCAGTCGGCCCCAGCGACCGGATCCTGACCCACAAAATGCTGGTAGTCAGCATTGTTAGGCCCGACGGTCGTTGTCGTGGTCGTCGTCGTGGTCACCGTCGTGGTGGTCGTCGTCGGTGCCGCGGTCGTCGTGGTCGTGGTGGGAGCGGCTGTGGTCGTGGTGGTCGTCGGGGTCTCGGCTGTTCCCGCCAGCTGCCACTCGGTGATACCCACCCCGTCGCCGCCGTTGGAGGCGGAGAATACTTCAAGCCGGATCTGCGTGTACGCAGCAGGCGTGGCGAAGTCAGCGCCGGCGCCATCGAACCGCACCGCCACGTTGTTCATGTAGCTATTGTCATTGCCTGCCGGAATAACGCCGTGCGTATCGTAAGCGACTGTCGTCCAGGGCGAGGCGCCGCCGGCCACTGCATTATTGTTGTACCGGTAGATCACGGTCCAGGTCGAACCGTCATTCGAGCCGCGGAGTTGGAACTGGTCGGGCGTTCTGCTTGTGCCCCAGTCTGCCGTGCGAATGACGAAGTGGCTGATCACCGTCGGGTTGTTGAAATGCGCCGTCCACCACATCCACTTTCCGCTTCCCACCGTTCCCGGATCGTTGGCGTCCATCTGGACTGTGCTCGCGGGATTGTTCTCATTAAGCGCCACTCCGTAAAACCACTTGTTGCCATCAAACACGTCGTCGAGCATCACTTGGACACCATTGTCGCCCCCTATCTTGTAGGTCACGCCCCCGTTGTCCGTCATGCCGCCGCCAACGTTGCCAGTGACCAAGTCGGTGTGCAGGTCCAGATGATCGCTGTCGACGTAAGGCGAGGCGATGATCGTGCCGCCCGCCGGAGGCAGCGTCGTGGTCGTGGTGGTCGTCGTCGCCACCGTGGTCGTCGTGGTCGTCGGTGCCGCGGTGGTCGTCGTCGTGGTTCCCCCAGCCGTGGTCGTGGTCGTCGTCGGTGCCGCGGTTGTGGTGGTCGTTGTAGGCACTGCCGTTGTGGTTGTGGTGGTTGCGTTAGGATCATCGGTCCCCGCCAGTTGCCACTCCTCGATCGCACAAACGTCACTCGAGTAGGTCCGGTACAGTTCCAATCTGATCTGACTGTATCCTGCGGGCGTTGGGAAGTCGGCGCCGTTGCCGTCGAACTGCAGCGCCGTGTGGCTCCCGCCGGATGTGGTGCCCCACAAGGGATCCCCACCCTGGACAGCCCTGTCGTACCGGAATATTACGGTCCAGTCGGTGCCGTTATTGGAGCCGCGGAGCTGGAACTGGTCCGGCTGCTGGGTGTAAGCGCCTATCTTGAGGACGAAGTGACTGATGACCTGCGGCGTCGTGAAGTGCGCGGTGAACCAGGAGGGATGGTATGCGTCCGTATAGAAATCCGCAAACTGGCTGTCCATGAGGGATGTATAGGTTGTGGGTGAATTCGCAAAGCCACCCTGGCTGTTCCAATAGGTGTTGGGCCATCCGTTGTTGCCGTACCAAAGCCCCAAGGCGGGTTGAGCGTTGATCATGCCGTGGAGATTTGACTTGGTGTCCCACCCCTCACCGAAGTTGTTGTACGACACCTCCCCGTTGGACCAAGGCCCAGATCGCAACGCTGTGGGGTACGGCTGCCTGTACCAGTCGGTGTCGGGGTTCGTCGTAGTCAAGTTGTATACATCACTACCGGCGTAGGGCACGCTGATGATGGTGCCCGGCAGATCAATCGTGGTGGTGGTTGTGGTTGTCGTGGTCACCGTCGTCGAGGTCGTCGTGGGCGCAGCTGTGGTGGTCGTCGTCGTGGCGCCTGCGCCCGTCGTGGTCGTGGTGGTTCCCGCAGCCGTGGTCGTGGTGGTGGTCGGTGCCGCGGTCGTCGTCGTGGTGGTGGGAGCGGCTGTGGTCGTGGTGGCGGCCGTTCCCGCCAGTTGCCACTCGGTAATGCCCACCCCGTCGCCTGAGATCGCAGAAAACAGTTCGAGCCGGATCTGCGTATAGGCTGCGGGCGCAGCAAAGTCAACGCCGCCACCGTCGAACCGCACCGCCGTGAAATTCTGAATCGAGCTCGGCGGGGTGCCCCAAGGCGAGGTGCTTGCTCCGTTGTTATCGTAACGGTAGATCACAGTCCACGTGCTCCCGTCGTTGGACCCACGGAGTTGGAACTGATCGGGGGTTCTGCTGGTGGCAACATCCGCGACCCGGAAAACAAAGTGGCTGATCACCGTGGGATTGTCGAAGTGCGCATTCCACCAGAACCAGGTTCCGGTCGGCGTCGCGCTGTCCATGTTCGCCGCGGTCGTGGAACTCATCCCGTTCGGGAAGTTCTTGTTATTGTCAAACACCCCATCGACCATCGCCGTGGTCGTTTGGTCCCCGCCCAACGTCTTGTACGTTACGCCGCCGTTGTCGGTGCTGCCAGGGGCTGTCACGGAGGTATGCAGCGGCAGCAGATCACTTCCGCTGTACGGCAAGGTAATGATCGTGCCGCCCGCCGACGCGTTCTGCGGGGCGAGCCAGGCGAGCGCACCCACAAACAGGAACATGGCTACTACACGTAACACCCGAGACGTC
>CAZJBP010000251.1:0-4338 GCA_964544115.1 uncultured Victivallales bacterium
TCCGTGTCTCAAGCCTGGTACTCCAGGCTGGTGGTGAATCTTTCCACCATGCCAGGATAACACCAGTTGTTTTTGAGACATTGCACTAGCAGCCTGGATAAGCGCCGTTTAAGCAGGATAGTAACGGATTTCGAAGATAGCGGCAGGCGCTTTCCCGTGTGTCTCCAGGCATTCAATGACCAGACGCCCGGTGCTGACGGGGGTGGAGAACTTCACCGTGTTTCGCGTTTGATGGTTATCTCGGCATTCAGCCAGTACGGTGCCCTGCGCATCCCGGATACGGTAGTGTTTGACGCAGAACGGCATGGCGCGTTCCGGATGCCCCCACTGCACGCATTCCATCGCGTGGTCGAAATCAGTGTCAAACGACAACTCGATCCGTGATAGCGTTCGCGGTTGTTTCCAGGCCAGTGTCAGCGATGGCGCCTTGTCGCCTATGCCGGCTACCCACGCATTAGGTTGGGTTACGGGGCGGGTCACTCCGTTGACGACGTTCTCCGGTCCGAAAACGTGGATGGGCGGGTCAAACGATACGGCCATGTTCTGGCCGTCCGGCCGCCGTTGGGGGATCCAGAACTCGAAGGACTCCACCCCGATACCGGGTGGCGGCGATTGCACTGCGTT
The DNA here is from genome assembly GCA_964544115.1 of uncultured Victivallales bacterium. Taxonomy (GTDB): domain Bacteria; phylum Verrucomicrobiota; class Kiritimatiellia; order UBA8416; family JADHWI01; genus CAZJBP01. Next base: position 625 of record CAZJBP010000251.1, read on the forward strand.
TTTGGCCACCTTCTTGTTGGCCCCGTGGACCAGCGAGAGTACTCCGGTGACGCGGGCATCACTCAAGTGGACGGACACCCCCACGCATGGCATCAGGCAGACAAAAACGTATTGCGGTTTGTCAAGCGCGACCCCGAAGTCTACCGCCGCCTCGCGGCTGGCGCCGGCGGCGAGTTTGATCGTGCGGCTGGCCAGAATGACGTCCGGTGTGAAATTGCCTTCACGCTGCGAGGCGCGTAACTGAATTTCAACCTCAGTATCCTTGTCCGTGTCGAAACGGAATGTGACGCGAGGCATAGGGCCCGCTTCCGCTGGCACCAGCATGGCGCGGGCGGCATCGAGAGCGATGGACCGTCCGCAAGGAGGAAGCGAGTCCAGCGCATAGCTGCTGGACGCCGTGAGTCGGGCCTCGCGGGCGAAGTCCGCGGGATCCGCCAGGGCGTGGCCGGGGAGGTATTGGCCGATGGCCATCAAGCGTTGCTGAAGTGTTCGCATCCGGTCCGGCGCTGTCAGGTCGCGTGGCATCAGGCCACTTTCCTTGCACAGTGCCGCCGCCACACCCACGGCCTGGGCTGTGTGGGCGCAGGTGGCCATGACCCGCGTCGAACCGAAGGCGACATGGCTGGCGCTGATGACCCGCCCGGCCAGAAAGAGGTTCCGGATGTTCCGGCTGTACAGGCAGCGATAAGGGATCTGATAGACCCCTTTGCTATGCCATTGGGTACAGCCCGGCTTGTCGCTGTACACCCCGTCAGCCGGATGCAGGTCGATTGCCCAGCCGCCAAATGACACGACATCGTCATGGTGCCGTTGTTCGATCACATCCCGCTGGGTGATCATGGTGTCTCCCTCGAATCGCCGGCTCTCCCGCTTTCCGGGGATGGAGCCGACCCATTCCAGGGTAAGATTCTCCGCCTCCGGGAACTTGCCGGAGTTTTTGATATAGTCCCAGACGCCATACACCACTTTCCATAGTTCCCATTTGATGCTTTCGGTGTCATGGATGGTGTCCAGCCTGCCGCCGTATTCCAGCCACCAGAACTGGCAGCCCATGTCATTAGCCGAAATGTGGGTATGGCGGGGGATGGCGCTGATATCCTTCAGCGCGTAACTGGGAGGAATGAATGTGACCGGTTTCCCCGTGTTTTTGCTGTAGAGGAAAATTGAATGTCCGAGCATCTGGCCATATTCAGCGGGAGGCGCGAAGCCTTCACCCAGTTCGGAGGCGGGTTCCGCCCCGATACGGAAGGCCGCGCCGGCGAGATACCCGACGATGCCGTCGCCGGAGGCGTCGCAGAAATACGGCGCCTGTACGTCATACAGCGTTTCGTTTTGGCTGCAGAAGGCGCGTACGGAGCGAACGGTGTCCTCCCCGCCCTTTGACACCTCGAAAACAACGGTATTGAGGAGAAGCGTGATGTTCGGTTCCGTGATCACTTTTTCAAGGAGCACGGCATCATAGAGGTGCGGGTTGCCCTCGGGGTTGCGGTAGGTGTTCTCGACAAAGATCTCGTCAATCACCCCGCCCTCGCGCGACCAGCGGTTGTTGTTGCCCATGTGCGAGGTTGCGCCCAATGCCCAGAGGCGCACTTCGGAGGAAGAATTACCTCCGAGCACAGGCCGGTCCTGGATGAGCGCCACCTTCAGGCCCTCCCTCGCGGCGGTGATGGCGGCGCAGACGCCGGCCAGGCCGCCGCCGACGATGGCGAGGTCGCAGCGCAGCTTCCCGGTCTTCAGTTCACGTCGGGTTTCGGGTCCTGCTTTGAACATGGTGACACCTTTCAGGAAATGGCAGGGGATGCGTCCGGCTTGCGACGCAGCACACCCCACATGATGAGCGGAATGACGGCCAGATGGAGCACAGCGGCGATGAGATACCAGTTCGTGTAGGCGTCCGGCTGGACCAGTTTCGTTATGGGATCCGGCTTCAGCAGTTTGGCGACCTGGCTGTTCATGATGATCGCGCCAAGCGAGCTGCCTGCGGCCACGATGCCGAAGACGGAGCCGAGCGAGCGTTTCGGAACGACATCGACCACCAGCGCGCTGATGTTCGTCAGCCAGGCCAGATGCGCGAAGACGATGACCGAGGCGATGCCGAGCGACATCCACGCCGTCGGGGCATAGGCCACGAACGGGGACAGCGGCATGAAGACCGCGCAGCCGAGCATGACGAAAACGCGGACCCGCGCCGGATCGTGCCCGCGCTTCATGAAGAGGCCCGAACTCCAGCCGCCCAGCAGGCTGCCGAGGCCGGCGGCCAGGAACAACACCCACGTGATCTTCACATCGTCCTGCGTGAGCCCGCGTGCAGTCACCAGGTATTTCGGGAACCAGTTCTGGTAGAAGAACCAGATCGGGTCCGAGAACATGCGCCCGATCAGCAGGCACCAGACGACCGGCTGGCCGAACGCCTGGAGCCAGCTCCAGCGCGGGCCATCATCATCCGCCGCCGTCAGGGCCCCGCCGGCGCCAATCCAGTCGCGTTCCTGCTGCGTCATCAGCGGGTGTGTGCGGACGGCGCGGTTGAAATAGAGCCAAGGCACGAGCCAGACGAGGCCGAGCAGGCCGGTGACGATGAACGGCGATTGCCAGCCCCAATTTCCCGCCATCCAGATGATGAACAGCGGTGCGATCGTCATGCCGATGGGCGTGCCGGCCGTGTAGATGCCGATCGCGATGCCGCGTTCCCGGGCCGGGAACCATTCGGACACGGTCTTCGGCGAGGCGGTCCAGTTGCCGGCTTCGCCGAGGCCCAGCAGGAAGCGGAATCCGGCGAGCGACGTGGCGGACCGCGCCAGCGAGGTGAACATGTTGGCGAACGACCACCAGCCGACGAACAGCGCGAGGGCGAGGCGCGAACCCAGCCGGTCCACGATCACGCCCGAGCCGAGCAGCGCGATCGTGTAGGCGATCTGGAACGCGTTCTGGATACCCGCGTAGTCCTGGTCCGTCAGGTTCAGATCCCTCTGGATCGTGGGGGCCAGCAGCGCCAGCGTGTTCTTGTCGATGTAGTTGAGGACCGCAGCCATGAACAGCAGTCCGGCAATCCACCAGCGCAGATAAGGTATCCTCATAAGGGTCGGAATATAACATGCCGGTATCCGGGTGATAAGAGTCGGATGCGCAAATTTTCTGTGCTTTTGCGCTATTAGAACCAATCGCGCGGGATCTGTTGGCGTAATACGTGAGGGACAGCGAAGATGGCGTGCGAATGCAGATCCTCGTGGACCGAGCCGGGCTGACCACAAAACCGGATCCCGAAGGGGGCCCGCCCCCGCTTTTCGTCGAGAAACGCCCGCAGACTGAGCAAACGCCCGGTTTTCCCGCTCTTAACCTCAACCGGAAGCACTTCAGCCCCAAGCGGCAACAGGTAATCCACTTCGGCATTGCTGGCGCGCGCCTCGCGATGCCAGTAGTAGAGTTCGTGCTTGCTCCAGGGCCTGCTATAGGCCAGCAACTCCTGGCCGATGAACGCCTCTACGGTCGCGCCCGCATTGCGAATCGCCCCCGCCGGATCCATGAGCCACGGTTTGACGTCCGCGCCCATGACGCGTTGGCCCAGGCCCACGTCGAAAAAAAGGGCTTTGAACCGGTGCGGATCGGACTCGGCCTTCAGAGGAATGCCGTTTCCTGACGAGTGCGTGACCTTATGAACCAGGGAGGCCTTGCACAGCAGGTCGAGGGCCGGCGCAAGTTCCCGCGCTTTCCAGGTGC
>CAZJBP010000252.1:0-4308 GCA_964544115.1 uncultured Victivallales bacterium
CGCGAACGCCGACAGGTTCTCGGACACCGCCGCTCCGTCCTCCTGCTCCAGGCGCAGATGGACCAGCAGGCGGGAGGCGCCGAAGCGCTTCAGGGGCTGCGCGAGGTCCAGCGTCTTGACCCTGCGGCTCGCCCGCTCCGGCGCGCCCGCAGGGAACTGGTCGCTCACCAGCACCTCGCCGTCCACGGTCAAGAGATCCCAATGGACCACGCCCTCGAACGCCTCCGGCCTGTCGTTGGTGACGTGCACCTCCACGTGGCCGGTGCGAGCGTCCTCCACCGCGGAGATGAGGACCGGGGCGTAGAAATGCCGCGCCATGTAGTGCAGCGCCTTCCAGCGGCCGCAGCCGTCGATCGAGGCCCAGCTGGCCACCGGCCAGCAATCGTTGAGCTGCCAATAGAGCGTGCCCATGCCGCGCGGCATGCTGCGCCGCCAGTGCTCCACCGCGTACTTCATGGCCAGGCCCTGCAGCACCTGGCTCAGCCAGAGCGTCATGTCGAACGAGGTCGGCATGCGGAACCAGGACAGCATGTAATGCAGGATCGTGGCGTTGCCGATGCCGCTGCGCTGGTGCCACTCCATGATCGGCGAGGTGATGTTGCGGTCGCCCGGCTCGGTAAACGCCCGCACCGTGCGCGGCTCGGGAAAGCTCTGGAACCCGAACTCGCTGTTGAAGCGGTGCTCGCACGAGCGGTACCACTCGAACGGCTCCCGGCCGTGCCACACGGCCCACAGGTGCGCGTCGCCGCACGTCGGGTTGTTGAAGTCCTTGCGGTCGCCCACCGGCGAGTGCGGGCTGCACGGCCAGTACGGGCGATCCGGGTCAAGGCGGCGCAGGACCTCCGGCAGCAGCCGGTCAAACAGGCGGCTGTAGTCCTTCCAGCTCATCTGCCCCTGGGTCCACCGGTCGGCCACGAGGCCTTGCTCCATCTCGTTGTTGCCGCACCACAGGGCGATGGACGCATGGTGGCGCAGCCGGCGGACGTTGTCCTCCGCCTCGGCCCTGACGTTCGCCATGAAGGCGCGATCGAACGTGGGGTACGTGGCGCAGGCGAACATGAAGTCCTGCCACACGCACAGCCCCAGCTCGTCGCACAGCTCGTAGAACGTGTCGTGCTCGTAGATGCCGCCGCCCCACACGCGGAGCATGTTCATGTTCACCGATGCGGCGGCGTTCAGCAGGCGCCAGTACTCGTCGTACGTCAGCCGCGCGAGCACGGCGTCGGCGGGAATCCAGTTGGCGCCCTTGGCGAAGAAGCGCTTGCCGTTGCAGGCAAAGCAGAACGACTCGCCCCAGGCGTCCTTCTCGCGGACCAGCTCCAGCGTCCGCAGCCCGATGCGCCGCGTCAGGGCGTCCAGCGCCTGCGTCGGATCCGCCGCGGTGGCGAGGCGCACGTCGACGCGGTACAGGGGCTGAGCGCCAAGGCCGTTCGGCCACCACAGCTTGGGGCGGTCAACCCGAAGCGTGGTGCGGCCGGAGGCACCGGAGAAGGCCACGCAGCCGCTGGCCACGGTGCGCCCCTCAAAGCTGACCTCCACCTCGGCGAGCAGGCGTCCGGCCGACGCGCGGTCGGCGGCCACGGCGATGTCGAGGTCGACGCGCTCTTCGGAATGCTGCTGCCGGATCGACACGTCCGCCAGCCGGGCCGTGTCGAACGCGTGCACGGCGATGTCGCGCCAGATGCCGCACGTTACCAGGGACGGCCCCCAGTCCCACCCGAAGTTGCAGGGCTGCTTGCGGATCCAGCCGCCGGTGTCCAGCTTGTGGTCGCCGACGCCCCAGCCCGGAAGCCGGCGGCGCTTGTTCATGGCCCTCACGTAGGCCATCGCCGAGGCGAACCGCACGTCGATGGTGTTGCGCCCGGGCTTGAGCAGGCGCTTGATGTCGAACTCCCAGGTGCGGTGCTGGTTGTCCGCCGTGCCGGCCGGCTTTCCGTTGATCAGGATCGTCGCCAGCGTGTCCAGGCCGTCGCACCGCAGCAGCACGCGGTCGCGCCGGAGCAGGTCCTGCGGCACGGTGAACGCTCGCCGGTAGGACCAGTCCGCCTCGCCGATCCACTGCGTCTTCGCCTCGTTGTCGCGATAGAACGGATCGGGAATGCGTCCGGCGCGCAGGAGGTCGGCATAGACGCTTCCGGGAACCTTGGCGGGCAGGTTCTCCCGCTTACCCGTCTCGCGAAAGGTCCAGTGGCCGCAAAGATCGAGTTTCTTCAGCACGTGTCATCCTCCCGGTCGTTCCTTCCGGCCCGTTCGGGATGCTCTCCTCACGTGCCGAGCGGCGGGGAGAATGTCAGGAGTCCGATCCGTAGTCAACGGCCGCGCGCCCGGAGAAACCTGCTCGGGCGCACCCTCGTTTCACTGACTTGGCCCTCTGGGGCGGCCCCTCCGGTCCGACGACCATCCGCCAAAGGGGCGTGGGATGCGCGGCCTCGGGCAGGCGGGCCACCGCTGCCTTTACCGCCTCGGCCCCAGGGCCGGGGCGGTGGCGAACGTGGCGCGGATCGGGTTGCGGCGGTCCCGCCGCTCGAAACCGGACGCGGGAGAGGGGTCCGGATGCAAGGCGCCGAGTGGGGGCGCCAGACTTCCGGTCTGCGCCCCCCCGAAGGCAACGCGGCAGACGGGCCCCTATCGCGCGCCCGCGTTTCGACCCGATCCGCGACACATCCCCCGGCAGCCTCAAGCACGGCGGGGGCGAGATCCCTCACTGCGTTCAGAGATGACGTCGGGGGACCGGGCCTCCGAAAGGCGCACAGGGCCGCCGGCCCCGGCGGCGGGCGTGGCAACACACCCAGCCGGCTTGCACTGAAAAGGGGATGCGCCCAACCCGCCCCTACTTCTCGTCGACCTTGCGGGCCAGGTGGCGCTCGTTCAGGGGAACGTAGGCCGACTTGCGCACGACGTTCTTGTAGGCCGGACGGATGACGCGGCCGCCGCTGGTGATCTCCTCGATCCGGTGCGCGCACCACCCCGGCATGCGGGCGACGGCGAACAGCGGCGTGAACAGGCTCGCGGGCACGTCCATCATCGAGTAGACGAACCCCGAGTACAGGTCGACGTTGGCGCACAGCGGCTTCTCGCTCTTCTTCTTCTGCCGGAAGACCTCGGGGGCAAGGCGCTCGATCGACTCGTAGACGGCCAGCTGATCCATGCAGCCCTTTTCCTTCGCCAGTTCGGCGGCACGCCGGCGCAGGATGATGGCGCGGGGGTCGGACACCGTGTAGACCGGATGGCCCATGCCGTAGATCAGCCCGGTGCGGTCGAACGCTTCGCCGTCCAGCAGCTTGCCCAGGTATTCCCGGACGGCATCGTCGTCCTTCACGTCGCTGACGCTGCGCATCAGGTCGGCCACCATCTCGGGCACGCGCGCATTGGCCCCACCGTGCTTCGGGCCCTTCAGCGACCCGATGGCCGCGGCGATCGCCGAGTACGTGTCGGTGTCGGTCGAGGTCACCACGTGGATCGTGAACGACGAGTTGTTGCCGCCGCCGTGCTCGGCGTGGAGGATCAGGCACAGGTCCAGCAGCTCGGCCTCCAGGCGCGTGAAGCTGGCATTGGGGCGGATCATCTGCAGAAACGCCTCCGCCGTGCTCAGCTCCGCATCCGGGTAATGCAGGAACATGCTCTTTCCATGGAAGTAGCGCCGCACGGCCTGGTAGCCGTACGCCACCATCGTCGGGAACCGCGCGATCAGCTCCAGGCTTTGCCGAACGACATTCGACACCTGGATGTCGTCGGGGCGCTCGTCATACGAGTACGCGCCGAGAACCGCCCGCGCCAGCTTGTTCATGATGCTCGGGCTGGGGCTCTTGAGGATGATGTCCTCGGTGAAATTATCCGGCAGGCGCCGCGTCGCGGCCAGAAGCTTCGAGAACGACTCCAGGCGGTCGGCTGTGGGCAGCGACCCGAACAGCAGCAGGTAGCAGACCTCCTCGAACCCGAAGCGGCCTTCCTTCTGGTACCCCTCGACGAGATGCTCGATGTCGTAGCCCCGGTAGAACAGCTTTCCGGGAACGGCCACCTTTTCGCTCTCGTTGATGATGTAGCCGTGAACCTCGCCGACCGTGGTCAGCCCGACGAGCACGCCGGTGCTGTCGGCATTGCGCAGCCCGCGCTTGACGTTGAAGGTCTGGTATGGCTCCCGCGGGATGGTGCTGTTGCGCACCGCTTCCTCGCTCAGCAGCGCAATCAACTCGGCGTTTTCCGGTGATCCAGGCATGGCTAAATCCGACTCCGTCCCTTCCGCGACAACACTCCCAACCCGCGCCCCCCGCCTGCAGGCGTAACGCCCCCGCAACGCGGTGGAATCGC
>CAZJBP010000253.1:0-4267 GCA_964544115.1 uncultured Victivallales bacterium
CGTCACTCTGAAGGTCTGTATCTCCGTCACCACGCCGCTCGGTGGATTGCAGGCCGCCTTCACCGTAGGAGCCAGCCACGCCATCGCGCCCGCCAGAAGAGCTGCGCTCGAACACCGTGCAATAAGCCTCGTCATGGTTGCCCTTCAGCTCCTCCTTGAACTCCGCGCTTATCACGGCGCGCATTTACCTATCCCCATCGGGCCTCATCCGAGTCAGCCCTGACCGACCAAAGGCAATCTATCTTGTATCTCAAGGGCTGACCCCGGCGCCCCCGCGGCGTCTCGGCGGGGAAGACGGAAACCGGGCAACACTCGATCACGGGAAGAACTGCAGGGGTTGGTAGTGCCGAGTGTTCCCCAAGCGGCATCACACAACCAGGAAGCCTCGCAGATCATAAGTACATTCCGACCCGCACAGCGGCGAGAAGGGAGGTGGCGCGGCACCCATCGCTGTCACTCCTCCACATCCGCCAGCGACATGCCCCACTCCTTCGCTTTTGTCTGCGCCTCTTCCTCATCGCCGTGTGCAATCATCTTGCGGAGTCGCTTCTTCCTCCATTTCGTCAACTCTTCGGGATCCTGGACCTGATTTTCCCGGGAACGCAGGATTGCATTCTTGGTTACCTGTGCTCTTTCCTGCAGTTCTTCAATATCAAGCCAATACCGATTAGCTAGAATGCGTGCGGCAGATTCCTCGCCATCGGTCAAGAACTGCAGCACCCTTGCTTCCTGCCGGGCTCGAACCAGCTTACCACGATCCCTGATAACGGCAGGCTCGCTGAGATCCTCGGGCGCCTGATCTCGTTCTTCAGCACGCACCTTCGCCTTCAACGTTCCGTACGGCAGTTTCCATGCCTTGCAGTAGGCAAGCAGATACGATTCGTCAGTATTCGTTCGCAACAGCCGTCTGAGATAACGAATCTTCCACGCGCTTGATTGGCCGTCTTCCTCATCCGTAACCTCATGCACAATCACATCACTAGACACCCCACACATCCGCCCAAACTCGGAACTGACCGTCTTCCCATCCTCAAGTCCCTGCGCTACGCGCTTCGCGTACTCCTGCCGTTTCTTGGGCACGTAGACCCCATAAAGCGCGTCAGGCTCAAATGCCTCAACAGGGAACCCCTCATCAAGGGCTGACAGCTGAATTGCCGAAAGGCGATCACGAACGGCGACCTCAGGGCTGGCGAGCAAAGAATCTTCCTTCGCCAGTCCCGCATACTGAGATGAGTGCAGCCAGAAATAGTCGGCTGCGGCCCTTTCTTGACGAGCTTCTATGTCTCCAGGTGGTCGAGGGAGAAGTGCTGTCCATTTCACCCAGAATCGACATTCGTGTGCGTACAGGCGCTCTCGTGCACCCTCTGCACCGTCAATGATGAGCGAGGAATACGACTCCAAGGACATCGCGGAATCATCAAAGGCTGGCGGCGGCATGCGACGCCCCCGTTGGCGTGCTGCATCAATCGCTACTGCGTCGAGCCACACAACTTTGTCCCGCCAGAATACCTTTGGATCCATAGGCTGCCCCCACCAACCATTCGTTTCGATGCCGCTCTTTTCGCGTTCGATGCGTTCGCGAAATGCCATCGACCCTCGATCCTCCTCAACCTTGTGGGAATGTTCGGGCGGTGCAGCGGCGGCAACCGACCGCGAGAAAACGCCCAAGAAGCCAACCGCTACTCCCAAAGTCAGTTCAGCTCTCAATACTCGTCCTCCTCCATCTGAACTCCGATTCCAGCATTGAAGGTGACGCCGCCCCAGACAAAATCAGCAGAGTCATTGTCATAGAGACCTATACTAGTCGAGAGCCCCTCTATATGTGAGGTCTTCATATCTGCCGCGACATCTTGGTTCTGAGAAACCATTTCTGCGGGCCAGCGGTCGTCCACGATTGGCCAAATCCCGTAAGGGCTGTTTTCACCTTTCTCACCACAGGAGTTATTCTTGAACCCACAGTTGATGTCTCCCTGTACATGAGTATCGAGAATGCCATCCCTGCCGACAAAGATACCCCCCCCCCATCTCGCCGCAGTGTTATTCTCGATCACTATTCGCCGAGGAAAGCCACCACTCTGACCATCATCCACGTCAAGCTTTCCTGGACCAAAGAGCCCTTCGATAGCCACCCAGTTTCCAGCACCATCGTTCCGAGCTGTTGAGACATACACCCCTCCCCCGTTGCCTGCATAATCAACAACAGAGCCGGTCGTTTTGTTCCCCACCACTGATATCGAGTCCCCCGTTGCGAGACACCTTAGATAAATGTACCCATTCTTGCACGAAAGGCCACCACCATTGTTCCGCGCCTCATTGCCCTCAATATTAGTGCCTTTGTTAACACGAAGCATCCCGCCAGCGGAAATGTGAACTCCTCCTCCCAGCCCCTCCTCGTTAGGTTGGCGGGGATGATCCGGCACACCCGCGGCCCCAAGAGCTTTGCAGCCAGAGAACACAGTTGTCTCAACGGTGACCTCACCGGAAATTGTGGCATATAGACCACCGCCGTTGTCGCTTGTCGTGCACTGAACGAATGAGCTCTGCTTGACAGAGACCAGCCCGTGCGGTGTGTTGGCCGTTTGCGGGTCATCGGAGGACGAGATCGTACCTTGATGCCCGCCACCAAGGACAAGCCCCCCACCTTTCCCGTCTGTATCATGTACGTAGCCAGCGTCACATCCAACAAAATCACACTCGTCAAGAACAAGATCGATCCCGCGACCACAAAGGCTAAGGCCGCCCCCAGAGAAACCTGCATCGCAGTTCTGAAATCTAACACGGGTGAAATCACAGACTGCGCCGCCGCCAAACTCTGTTGGCGTTGGGTTAAACAGGGCCGCTTCGAATTTCTCCCATGTTCCAAGTGACCATGCGGTGAATAGCCCTCGATTGGCCGGATCGGAATCCCCCGCAATATATATTCCGCCGCCAGCACCTTCAGCCTGCGCGTCCTTAAAGATCGCATCCTTGATACTTAGATTAGTATCATATGCGGAGCCATGGACTACAATGGAGCCGCCATCACCAGTGAACTCGTCCATCTCTTTGGTGTCATCGTAAATTCCTGGACGCATGTCAATACCCGAGCGGGAGTTGAGAAACTGAGAGAAAGTGATGCGAATATCGCCTTTCCTCTGATAGAGGTCGCCGCCGCCACTCGCAGACCCCGCTGTAAAGGATGGAGAGGCGCCACCGCTGGCCGAGGTAATGGCCTTATTGCCGCCCGTTTGGCCAAAAAGACAATCCGAGATGTTGAGATATGCCTCGCCTGTTGCAGTCATTCGCGCAGAAACCGCGCCGCCAAAACCTTTTGTGATGGTCACTGTGCCGCCATCATGGAACTCGGCTACATTGCTATCGAAGCGGCACACAGCGATCTCGGCATTCCGGACATTGACTAAGTCAACAGCACCACCCACAGGTGCAACGTTTTGGTCAAGGGAACTGTAGCAGAGCTCCAAACCAGAAAGGTTCCCAGCAGAGACGGCGCCGCCATTGTCAGGATCCTCTCCAAAAGTAAGATGAAGACCTCCAATGACAACGTTGTTGGCTGAGATGAGAAGAGTAGCCAAAGGGAACCCTTGCCCTCTTGCCCCCTTTACAGTCGGCAACGCCGCGAAATCGAAGACGGTCGCGTATGGAGCCGGATGCGTTGGCGATGTTGTATCAGCCGGATCATCCACGGTCCATTTCCCCGCAGCGCCCGCCAAGACAACATCTTTCCGCGATAGCGTCAAGTCGTACTCGTCATATGTCCCCGACGCCCGACGGGCTACCACGATATTGTCACCTGCTCCAGCCCACACGGCCGTCAGCGCATCCTCGATCTTCTCTGCAGCAGTTCCTTCGAAATCATCATATGGTGATATGTGTCCCGCTGCCGCTGGATTGACAAAGATAATGGCGCCATCACCTGGTTCACACGGTATCGAACTGATACGGATTGTGTCTCGGCAGAGCTCGGCTCCTGCCGGTTTCTCAGCAATCAGAGCAAGATCGACAACGCCTCCCACCGTCGAATCCAGCTTCCATGCCGCCGAAAGGTCGGAAGAGGACAGAGGCTTCTGTGTCTCGTCTTCATCCATAAACAGCGAACCGTTCTTATAAACACGAATCTTGCCAAGACTTGTAGATGGGCCGACTTTCTTCAGCTTGAGGGTGAGGGAGCTGGCCGCGGATGCCGGACCGACGGCCATCGTCGGAATGCCGAGAAAGATGCCGCTGGGATACAAGGTGCTGGGATTGTCTTGCGGCACCAGCTGCACAA
>CAZJBP010000254.1:0-2958 GCA_964544115.1 uncultured Victivallales bacterium
GTGACGACGCAATCCGCCACCGTTCCATATTCAAGGTACACCCCGGCCCCCTGGTCGCCGGTACCCCGGCTGATCGTCAACCCTTTCAGCAGGGCCCCCGGCGACTGCAGCACAAAGCAACGCCGGGCCAGGCCGCCGTCCATGACGGTCACGGCCGCCCCGTTCACGCTCCGGATCTCGATGGCCTCGTTCACCGTCACCTGCGACGGGAGCGGATAGGTCCCGTTCGTCACGATCACCACGCAGCCGGCCTGGGACGCGATCACCGCTTCCGGAAGGTTGCTGGCCGCGGTCGCCCAGTCGGAATAGGGAAACGTCGCCGTGTTCCATCCGAGCCGGGCCACGTAGCACGTCGGGGCCGAGATCTTCAGACTCTGCGTGTCCTGCACCACCTCTCCGATCGAATTGGATACCGTGAGCGTCACCACCGGGGAACCCGGGATGAAAACATTGGTAACGGTCTGCTTGTCCGCGCCCGCGGCGTCCACCACGGCGGCGTTCGTGAACGACCACCAGTAGTAGAGTCCATTCGTGTTCTGGCCTGAGACCGTGGCGGACAACGCCACCGACAGCGGCGCCAGACCCTTGTCGGGGGTAGCCCCGATGGCTGCGGTCAGGGGGCCAAGCGAAAATTCGTAAGCGCCCAGGTCGACGGCCGAGCCGTTGACCCGGGGCGTGCCGGCCTGGTCGACCGCCGATGCCATCCAGGCCTGGTTGGATCCCGCATCGCGGCAGGGCGAGGCCGCGGCAAGGGTATAGTTGGTGGCGGCCGGATCCAGGAAAAGCGGATCGTTGGTCTGGTTGCCGGTTCCGGCCCATGTGAAATCGAGATCCGAATAATTGACGGACGGCGTGGTGGCCGAGCCAAAGTTGGAAGGGGCTGACACCGTGTAAATGTTTCCCTTGACGATCGAATTCAGCACAATGGCGCCATTCTGGACGCCCAGCGCACCGGGATACGCCGCGCTGTTGTTGCCGGGGCAGGAGTTGCCCGACACCGTGCAGTTCTCCATGACAGCGCCAGGATACAGGACCACACCCGCTCCCCCCAAAGTCGCCGCGTTGCCGATCACCAGGCAGTTGCGGATGATGCCGCCATCCAAGTTGGCCCCCGCACCCAAGGCGTAGCTGGCAGAGGTGTTGTTGGTGTTGTGGCGAAGCACGCTGTGCGTCACCAGGCTGGTGAATCCCGCTCCCGCCATGTTCGGCGCCACTCGGATTCCCGCGCCCTGGCTTTGTGTGCTAAGATTCCCCATGATCGTGCAGTTGGATACCATGCCCAGTTGCAGGTAGATACCGGCGCCGCCGCCGTTCGATCCACCGCTATTCAGGTTGCCGCCCGTGATGACGCTGTTCCGGACCGTCCCGAAACGGAGGTAAAGGACCCCGCCGTTGAGCGAGCTCGCGCCGCCCGTGTGCCGCAGCGTGAGCCACTCCACGATGGCCCGGGCATCATCCAGGAAAAAGGAACGACCGCCCCCGCTGATCGTGGTGAACTCCGGGCCGTTCACGCTGGTGACGGTGATGGCGTTGGTCACGAGCACCTCCGTCGCGGGATATGTGCCATTGGTCAGCAGCACGACCGCGCCGGCGCAGGCCGCATTCACCGCGTCCTGGAGATTACTCGCCGCCGTGGACCAGTCCGCAAACGGGTACCGGGAACTATTCGATCCGATCCGGGCCACATACACGGTGGGCGCGGACACCTTCAGAAGATAGGTGTTGACCGCCACCTCGCCCGCCTCGTTCGAGGCCGTCAGGGTGATGGTATGAAGCCCCGCTGGGTAGGCTCGGCTGACGACCTGCTTGTCCCCCCCCTCCTCGTCGATGACCGCGCTGTTGGTGTAGGACCAGCGATAGTAGAGGGCGGCCACATTGGTCCCCGCCGTCCGGGCGGTAAGCGAGACGGAAAGCGGCGCCAGGCCGCTTGAAGGCGACGCGGCGACGGCGCAGGCCAGGGCGCCGGTCGTGAACTCGTAGGCGCCCATGTCGGGGGCGGCCTCCACCACGCGGGCGCTGCCGGCCAGGTCCGTGGCCGCGGCCATCCACGCCTGGTTCGTTCCCGTGTTCCGGCAGGGCGAACCGGCGGTCAGCGCATACTCGCCGGCCTGGTCCTTCCAGAATCCGGGGTCGGCGCTGATGTTCCCATTTCCGGAATGCGTAAACTCCAGGCAGGAGAACGTGACGGCGGGATTGGCCGGGAAGTTGGTGGGCGACAGATACTGGTAGCGGTTGTTGCGGATGATCGAGTTGACGATCACGGCCGTGCCGTTCGCATCGATTGCGTTGCCGACGGGGCAGAGATTATCCGCGACCGTGCAGTTCTGCATCGTGGCGCCGTAGACCAAAACCGGCGCAACCAGCGTGGACGCATTTCCCTTGATGAGGCAGTTCCGCAGGGTGCCACCCGCCGACAGGCAGGCCGCGCTGGCGCGCTTGTCGGAATAGTTGTCCAGGATGCGGCAGTGCGTCACCAGTCCGCTCGCCGAGCCGACGCGGACGCCGCCGCCCGAGGTAGCAGCGGAATTTTTCGCAATAAGGCAATTCGACACCACGCCGTTATTCCCGACATAGGCGCCGGCGCCGCCATTCGCATCGCTGCCGCCGGTGAGGGTATTTCCCGTTATCACGCAACTGCTCACCAGTCCGGGGCCGCAATAGACGCCCCCGCCCGCCAGGGTTCCGTTCGCCTTGATGATCGTAAAGCCGTCCACCACGGCGCCGGCAAAGCTTACGTTCACGCATTGGGCAATGCCGTTGCCGTTGATCACGGTCGCGGCCGCCCCGTTTGTACTAATCAGTTTGACCGCATTGGTAAGGGCAATCGTGGCGGTGAGAACATAGGTGCCGTTGGACACCATCACCTCGTCGCCGGCCGTAGTCGCATGGGCGATGCCGTTGCTGATGGTCTTGTAGGCGCTGCCCCACGTCAGCCCGTCGTTGGCGCCGTCGATGCCG
>CAZJBP010000254.1:3058-4259 GCA_964544115.1 uncultured Victivallales bacterium
ATGGCGTCCTCGTTGATGGACACCGACGTCAGCGGCACGCGGGTCATCTCGGCCCAGGGCGTGTTCCAGTAGCCCATGACCGCCAGGTCCTCCGGCACGCGCAGCCCGATCTCGGCCGCGATGTCGATGACGTGCTTGGCGCGGTAGTCGCCGAACGCGAAGACGGCATCCGGCCGATCCGGCCCCGCCAGCAGCGCTTTCAGGCGCTCCCGGTCGTCGCCATCCCGCGAGAATTCGCTGCCCGCGAAGAAGTAGGCTTTCCCTCCGGCCTGACCCGCCTCCTTCATGGCGCCGGCAAAGCCGCGGACCACATCGCCGTAAAGGCCCTTCACCGTCTCGAGATCGAGATCCGGGGTGGCGTATTTGAAGCGGTGGATCACGAACAGGATGCGCCGGTGCCCGAGGCCAAGCAAGTGGCGCGTGCCCATGCGGGTGCCGTATTCGAAATCGGAAAAGACGCATTGGGTCTTGAGCGGCTCGTTGACCGCGCCATAATTGACGAGAGCCAGGGGCGGGAGTGTCCGGCCTTCTTTTTCGGCCATTTTCTGGAGCTGGGGCAGGACGCTCTCCTCGATGACCATGCCGGCCACGCCCTGGTCGAGCAGGCGGGTCAGGATCTCCCCGGTGTGCCGCTCCGTGGTGGCCTCGCCGGTATCGAAGACAATGGGCAGGGCGCCGGCGCGCTGGAAGGCGCGGACCAGGACGCGTGTTTCGGCCTCGAACACATGGCTGTGGGCGTGAAGGAAAATGGCATAG
The DNA here is from genome assembly GCA_964544115.1 of uncultured Victivallales bacterium. GTDB lineage: Bacteria > Verrucomicrobiota > Kiritimatiellia > UBA8416 > JADHWI01 > CAZJBP01. The sequence continues at coordinate 3,815 of CAZJBP010000254.1, forward strand.
GAGTCGGCGGTCCCGGCCGTCTTCGGATGCCGGCTGGTCACAAACGTCCCCTTGCCCTGGGTGCGGGTCAGGTAGCCCTGCTGGACGAGAGAACTGATGGCCTCCCGCACCGTGTTCCGGCTGATGCCATACTGGGCGGAAAGCGCATGTTCGGAGGTGATCCGTCCCCCCTCCGGGAACGTGCGGTTTTCGATGGCTTTCTTGAGAATATCCACCATCTGCTCGTATTTCGACGTCACGGTCAGGACTCCGGCCATCACGCCCTCCCTGGGAAAGTAATAAAACCCGTTGGACTCATGAAAAATCCAAGTGGTAGTCGCCTGTTAATTGTTGGGTTATCCTACATCTTCACAGGGAGAGACCGCAAGATTATTCCCCCTCTGCAAGAGGGGCCAGGGCAAACGCATCTAAATTCTCATAAGCGCGTCTTCCTTTGAGTTCGAGG
>CAZJBP010000255.1:0-4237 GCA_964544115.1 uncultured Victivallales bacterium
TAGAGGTTCAGGGTAGGCATGATATCTGGACCAGTCTACTTAACGATAATTATCTTCCAACGCTTGATGCGATCCCTCAAGTTTTAGATGTGGATGGAAATCCTGTCCAAGAGCAAGCGCCAGGCAGTACATTCATATTCCGAATTCCGGTTAGCGATTCGTTCGGCATGAAAAGTGTCTTCCTGCAGTTCAAGGACCCTGATCTTAAGATTTATGCTCTCGACTTTCCCTCACCAGAGGAACCTCAACCGACCGATTCTTACACAGGATTCATGGATATAAAGTCCAGCATAACCGCAATTCGTCCATGGGTCGAAATTGGACAGAAGGCGCTACCCATCGACAACGATGAGGAAACAAACCCGCCAACGACTGACCTATTAGCGTTTAAAGGCGGCGGCTTTAATGGCGCAAGCAACAAGTATGTAAGTCCGATTGCTGATGCTGATCTAGAAACGCCGTATGTGCTGCAGGCTTATGATGACGGTCCGATTTCCGCAGGTGGTCATGAGCCGGAAGGACAAGTTGCCGAGGACGGCTTCTTTACCGCTTCATGGACTACACCGTCTTATTATGCAGGCCGTGATTTCTATATGGACGTTTATGCTGAAGATGTCAGCGACAACAAGATGGTGTGGGATAATATCCGCGGCTTTACCACTAGACCGTGGACTGGCGGCAACCGATGCTTGTTCGTTGCCGACTATATTGCCGGCCAGATATTTGCGCAGGACAGGAATATCAACCCGAATTTGGGTAAGACTGCCATACGCGTAGGTTGGCAACCTGTCGAGTCCTATTGGACAACCAACCCGTTTATGTACGAAAATCAGACTAGATATATAAACCCTGAACTAGATCCGCTTCTCTATAATCTTTGTCCTATTTTCAGCTTTAAAGATCCTACTGGACAAATGCAGTTGCCTCCTGGTGATCCGACTCTTGGTAGTTCGGGTACCACTACTTTTGATATCTGGCGTGTTCAGTGCCGTGGTCCCGTTCCTGTCGCTATCTTACAGTCTTATATGCCGAGAACGATTCTACAGCCTGGCCCAACGAGTGTGAGCGGTACTCATAAGGTGTTCGTAACTGACCACTATGTTGCTTGGGCGTGTCCTTACTCCGGTGATCTTTTAACGAATAACGATTCAATCGACTCGGCTGCAGTCCAGGCCAATATAGCGACCTATTTAGACGGCGGCGGGAAATTGATATTGAGCGGTCAGGAGATCGCTTGGGCGGTTACCCGCGGTGGTCAAATAGCAAGCCCGTGGCTCAACACATACCTAAGAGTTGCGTACGAGACAGATACATCGCTGGATATCAGCAGAGCCTATGTGGCAAACCGGCACTACGTGGCAGCCTCTCGGCTAATCGGCCAGGGGGTCGCTCCGCAGCAGTGGGGTGACTTCACAGATGCGCCACTTGCTGACCCCGCCTCGTTCATAACTGGGCTTAACCCAGTAGTCGGCTCTATGGGCGCTCGCCCAACTCCTATCCAAGGGGCTTTACTTGGCAGTCGAACGGGTGCATGGAACAATGGGTGGATTGACAGTGTCACCCTCACAACCGGGGGACGTCCGTCATTTGGTTACTTCAGTATAGGAGAAGGCTCTGGAGTAGCAGGCTCTTATTATGAAGATGTCGTTAAGGGTAGCAAAGTTATCTACATGGCCTTTGGCTTTGAAGGAATCTGCGACCGGTTTGTTGCGACGACAACCCCAAATCTAGCAGATCCCGCCATTCCTCCAGAACTTTATGTAAAACTGGTCGAATGGCCGCGTCGTTCTCAGTTTATGCTAACCTGGGCCGACTGGTTCCTGACAGGTGTGTTCCGTGGAACGGTCTACTCGATCGATCCTCAGACGGGAACAAGATTGCCTGAATCAGGTGTTCTGGTGCAGATTACTCAATCGAGCGCTACCGACGAATATCACTTCGGTGAAATTGTTGCGACTGGCGTTACTGACAGCTCAGGCAACTACGTGATAGAAGGCGTGCCTTCGGCCATGTACCTCGATTTCAATGCAGTAAAACCGGGTTTCCGCATTATGCACCCAGAACGCTGGGAGATTTTCAATGGTGGCGACCAAGAAGTGATGGACTTGATTATCACTAAGGAGCCGCCGGGACTATTAAAGGGTAAAGTTGTCGACAAGACACAAGCGCCTGTGGTTGGCGCGAAAGTGACTGCGAATCTATTAGGTTTAGTCGCTGACGATCCTAACTGTGATACCGCAGAGGGTTCGATTGATCCTGACGGTACAGTTATCGGTCTTACCGATATAAATGGCGTCTACTCTTTACAGCTTGGAACTGGGAAATGGCGTATAACAGTCGATGCGACTGGTCAAGGGTTTGGACCAACGACCCTACCTGCTCGCCTCTGTGCAAATATATCTTCGAACATAACACTTAATTGGACTAACGATGAGACGCAGTGGTTTGTCGTTCAACCCTATCCTGGTGGTCTCAATGGAACGATTACAAGTTCCGAAGATGGTTTGCCAGTTAAGAACGCGTCAGTAACTGCTACCTTTAGCACTGGTACTTCCACGATTACTAAGGGGCCGATTGTTACTGGTGATGATGGAACCTATGACTTTGGTAGCGAACTTGACGCAGGCAACTGGATTGTTGTCGTAACAGCGCCTGGTTTCATCAACAAGTCATCAAGTGCTAGCGTGACTTCAAACGAAACGACAACTCTCGATATTACTTTGGTTGTTGCGCCTCCAGGTGTCGTCAGAGGTTATGTGCTGCGACGAAACGATGCAGTGCCAATTTCTGGTTTGACCGTTCAGGCGCTTCAGAGTAATGTCGTTATCGGAGAAACAACAACATTTACCCCATCGCTTATCGGGAGTGGACACGTATATAACTTCGAATTCGGTACAAGCTTCAAGCTGACCGGTTCGACCAAAATAAGAGTGCTTGTAAACGGACTTGGCTATGATACACCTTCGGATGTAACAGTCGTTGTTCCATCGGGTGGAACGGCCTATACCACGAATATCTATCTCGATCCGTTAAAGCCAATCTCAGCTGGATTGACACTCTTCTCAACACCATTCAACTATACAGATGATCCGAAGACCTTGATGAGTGGTTCGAGTAATTACCGATTATTCACTTGGATAACGAACATCGGTCGCTTTAAGTTCTATCCTAACATGCCAAGCACGAATGACCTTCTGCGAGGTAATGGATATTATGTCCAGGATACGAAGTCACTTGCCTTTATTACAGAGGGTGATGCCGGTAATCAAGCGCTACCATTTGAAATTACGCTTCAGCCGGGTTGGAATTTGATTGGCGATCCCTTTAACTTTGACGTTCGCTGGTTTACCACTCCCTCACAGCCTAACGGTGCGCGAGTGAAAAATCCTCTCAATTTATCTGAAACACTAGATATGGATACGGCAACCGCTCGACAGCTTTTGGCTTCCTCTTTGTGGAGTGAAATTGCTGGAGATAGAATCCCGTCCTACAACCTAGAGAGATGGGTTGGTTACTGGATCCGAGTTTACCAACCGATTACAGTTGTCATCGATCCGGCAGGACGTCTCAATAGCGCTGTTATGTCACCGGTAAGCGCTGTAAGGAGCGTAGCCGATCGGTCAGGATGGCGGTTACAGTTAGTAGCTGAAGGCGCTGGAATGAGAGACAGCGGAACCTATATCGGTGTTTTACCTGAGGCAACTCTTGGGTTTGATAATCGCTTCGATGCTCAAAAACCAGGTTCAGTAAATTCACAATACATATCAATGTGTATTCCTCATCCCGAGTGGCGAAAGTTTACCGGTGACTTTGGTATTGATATTAGAAGCGCCAAATCCGCTTCGCAGTCTTGGGATTTGAAAGTTGATATCACAGTTCCTAATAGTAGCGTTTCAATTAGTTGGCCTGGTATTAGCGGAGTTGGACAAGGGGTTGCCTTGACTCTTGTTGACCTGAAATCAGGTAAACGTATAAACATGCGCAATGCAGCGAATTATACGTTCTATGCTAAACAAGCAGGAACCTATCGCTTCCGAGTGCTATCAGTCAATGCACCCAGTCGCGGTCGATAACAAATATATCGTCAATCTGCCATCTTAGTATGAACGGCAGATGAATCAATCTGGAACAAAGGTATAGTCGAGACATCAGCAATGGAAGCTGTCGTCGAAGACGTCATTAATCATAAGGAGGTACTCGGCTAAGTGCGACGAATAATTCATTCTCAACTAGGCCG
>CAZJBP010000256.1:0-1518 GCA_964544115.1 uncultured Victivallales bacterium
TAGCTGCGCCAGGGTCGCATAGCCTAGGCTGCTGTCGGTGCTGGTGCCATTGCTGACAAGGGCATGGGTGGGGGTGGCAACCGGCTGGCGTAGGGGTTTGTTACTCATGGCTAGCTCCAATAGACAAGACCGCTTAGGCCAACAACAGGGATCGCTGGATTGGCTTCACCCACCGGCACCCGATCAACGGCAGTCTGGGCGGAAGTGGCGGGGTTGCCATTAGCGTCAAACAGGTTAAATTCTTGCAGCAAGGTGCCGTTGCGGTTGTACTGAAAAGCCTTACCTTGGCTGTAATTGATTTGAAATCGGCCTGTAGTGAAGGCTTGGGCCAGGGCCAGGGTATTGGCAATGCCAGCATTGTCTGGAGCGGTGTAGTTGGTGGCTAGCAATGGGTTGGTGGGAATATCAGGGATCGCCGCCAAATTAGCCGCCTGGGTGCCGGTCAACTCGCGAGTGGCATAGCTCCATACCTGGGCCGCACTGAGCCCTGCTGGAATCTCCCCTGCTGTCAGGGTGCTGGTATCACTCAGCTTCTTGCCAGTACTGCCGGGGGTAACATGATCGCCTAGCGCCTCATCCCAGACTGCATCGGCAATCTGGTTGATCTGCGTCTGGGTGATGCCGCTACTGCCACCGCCGCCTGTATTGACGGTGGTGACCGCCCCAGTAACGCTGGTCAGGTATTGGATGAACACCCCCACCGTGTTGTCGTAGGGGATACTGGTAGCCGCATCTGGAGCGGTGTATACATCACGAACGACAAAGCTACCGCCTGCTTTTTCAGTGACGATCTTCCAGTTGTCCCTGAAAATAGCCACCGTGGGGGTGAAGATCGGCAGGGCGGTTTCAGGGTCGTTGCCGATCAAAGTACGGCCAGCGCCTTCTACGATCTGAGGCCGAGCTTTGCCAATGGCGGTTTCTTCAGCAAAGCGGGTATTATCAATCACCCACTGAGCATTTACCAGATCAATGCCAGAGGGCACCTGGATCTTTTGGCTACTCCAGTCAAAGGTTACCCCTACCGCCAGCCGGGAGCCGGGGGCGACAGAGGCCACATCTTGGGAGGTGATCGTATAGGTCACAGGCATTAGTCAGCCAAAAAGCGACGTTCGTTTAGGTAGTCCACAAATCCAGAAAGCTTGGCGATTTCCTCCTGGTAGATAGTTTTCAGCGCCTCTAGCTGGTCGGCAGTCGTGCCATCGTTAGGCACTTCCACCCAGTCTGGTATCAGGTAAAAGGCATCAAACTGTTGTGTCTTAGGCGTAGTGTCGTTTACCAGGTATCGCCAAGTGCAGCCTGTTTCGGTTGCCTCCACCACCACCCGAGGCCCCTTGGCGTCGTTGGTCACCCCAGATAGGCCAGCTAGGATGGTGCCCTGCTGTGCCCAGCCTGGGGCGCTGACCAGCATCTCTTTGGCTTCCAATAACTCAGATTGGTAGCCTTCACCGGGGTAAAATACGGCTAATTGGTTGTCAACCGCTTCTTTGTAGCCAAAGAAGATTAGCCGGTAGCTTTTCA
>CAZJBP010000256.1:1618-4234 GCA_964544115.1 uncultured Victivallales bacterium
AGCGCCCAGGGTGAAGGCAGAGGCAAAGGGAATAATTTTAGGGCTACTGCCAGACCGCACAAATAGCACCACCGCCCGGTCTGCCACATACCGCAGCGCAGCACTAACGCTGGTGCCGCTGGAGGTGGTATCCAGGTAAGGGATATAGGCGTTATTGCCGGTGGCGTAGGTTTTGGTGAGGGTGCCGCTTAGGGTAAGGGTGCTACCGCTGAAGCTGCTATAGGCATAGCGGTCTTCGTTGCCACTGTTGTCGAATACCCGCACAAAGCCCGTGGGCGGCTTATCGCTAGGGATGGCCGCTGATAGCACCAGCGTACTATTGCCACTGCTGTTACCTGCTCCCAAGGTAAATTCATTGAGCAATGCACCAGCGGTAGTGCCTCTGGCTAGAAATACTTTTAGCCCAGACACCAAGCCGGATACCGCCCGCAGGTAGAATACAGGTGGATTGGTGATTACCCCGGCAGAGGTGATCACCTGATAGCGAGAGGCATCGGCGGAAGCCACATTAGTCGGCACCCAGCCCCGAGCATAGAAGATCGTACCCCCCGCAATGGTGGCTACCGGGCTGGCTTTGGTGATGGCGTAGGCGCTATTGAGGGTAGTAAATAGCTGAGCCTGGATACCATTTACTAAGTCCGTGGCCCCCTTGCGGAAGAACCACTTGATCGCACTCCAAAGCTGAGCATTGGTGACGCTGTTCTGGTTTACCTGGCCTTCGTAGCTCTCGGTGGTGCCATCCTGGTTGATGTCAGCGGTATAGGGTCCACTGGTGGCCAGGGCAATACTGAGGGCTGCTGCTTGGGTATTGGTAAGGGTGTCGTCTAAGTCGGGAGCTGTGTTCAGGGGCACCGGAGAACGACCACCAGCATTAAGGTCCACCCTAAAGAAATCGTAGGTGTCGCCGGTGGTGCTGCTGTCAATGGCGTTGGCGGCATCCCGGTTCACCCGGTTGTATACCGTAATAAATCCACTAGCGATTAGGCTACCGGCCCGCTGGATCTGCACCAATAGGTCTGCCGCCGTCGTTGGTGCAGTGGCATAGTAGCCAGCGGTAACCGGGTCTACCGCTACGCCTGCTTGCTCCCAGTAGGTGCCCTGGTGGTGGTTCACCGTCCCCAGGACGAACCAATTATTCCACTTGTCCTCGCCGGTCAATACGCCATTACTGCTGGCGGTGGTGCCTGCCCCGGTGCCGGTGGCAATGGTCAGCGCTTGGCTATTGGTAAAAGTGCCGGTGCCTTTTCGCACCAGCCAAGTGCGGCTAGTATTTTCAAAATAAAGCAGGGTGCCGGTGACCGTTGCGCCTGTATTTTGTACGGTTTTACCAATGTCGCCGGAGACCGCATTGGTATAGCCAGCACTGGCCAGGGTGAGCCGGTAGATCTCACTGTCGTAGCCATTGGTTTGGATGGAGCCGCCCCGTAGCCGTAGGTAGGAGTTATCGGTCAGATACCAGCCGTTGATCAAGGTGAAATCTGTCGGCGTTTGGGCTGACATGGGCACCGGGTAGGCCATGGCACCAGATAAGGCAATGGCGCCCAGCTCATCAAATAGATTCTGTAGGAGCGAGTAGAGCGCCTGGGGCGTGTAGAAGGTGCCAGCGGTGGCATCTATATTGATGCGCCGCTGGGGTAGGGAGATTTGGAGGTCATCAATAAGAGCCATGGCGGTTAGGGGGTGTAGTTGGTGTCGAGGGGCATAAATACAGGAATGGTCAGTCCAGCACTGGTCAGGGTGGCGGTGGCTTCAAAGGGTATTTGCCCTGCTAGTCGTGCCCGGACCGTTATTGTTGTGGTGCCTCCGGTGTAGGTGGTGGACACAATGCCAGAGCTATCTGCAACGCCAGATAAAAGCAGGGTGCCCGCTGCGTTATAGGCCGCTACGTTAGCCCCGACCGGCAGGCTGGTCACCGCCAGGGTGGCGGCTAGCCCTTGGATAGTGATGCCGGTGCCAGCGGTAATGCCGCCACTGGAGTAGGGCAGGGTAAGGGTATAGTTGCCAGTTGCGCCAGCAGCACGGGTAACGGTGGTGCCGGAATTGAGCACCAGATCGCCGGTTAAGGTAGTATTCTGAGCAATGGCTAGGGTGCTACCACTGAGCAGGGTAAAGCTTTCGCTATAGGTAGCCTTGCCGGATAGGGTCAGGGTGGCGCCGGAAGCCATGGTGAGCCGGTAGTTGCCGGTGATCGTGGTGCTTGCGCCGGTAATGGCAAAGCTTTCAGTGAAGGTGCCGGTAAAATCCGAGTCGCCAATCACAAAGCCATAGTTATAGCGTTCGGTGGGGTGGCCTGAAGTGGTTAAGCTGGCACCGACCCGTAGTGCAGCAAATAACTGGTAGTCGGCCAGGGTTGTCGATAAGGTAATCGGCGTTGATGCGGTTTTAGAAAGCCCAGGGAATGGCAATGTGGGCGGTGCTAATTGGGCGGCGGCGACAGAGAAGTAAGTGCGCCCTGGATCTAGACGGTAGAAGCTCAGTCCGCCGTCAAAATAGTTTGCACTGAATAAGAAAGAGTTTGCTGGATCTGCCGTGTTGTAGTAAAAAGCGACAGAAACTGGACCTGACCCCGTTGCAAATGTCGCTACCCGGCTGGTGGTAGGTATCGTCCCTGATGTG
>CAZJBP010000257.1:0-4230 GCA_964544115.1 uncultured Victivallales bacterium
GTCGCGGGTCGGGTCGTGATTGTCGTACGCGTTGAACGTTGGGCGTCAAGCGTTGAGCGTTGAGCGTTCCCGCACGAGCGAAGCGACGACGAGGACGAGGACGAGGGAAGGCGGTCGGGGCCGCCCGCCCTCCAGCCCTGCTTCCCGTCGGCGTCCTGCATGGGCCGCGCCATGCTTTCAGCTTTCTGTTTTCAGCTTTCAGCTTTTGTATAGCGGTAGCCGACGGCGTGAATGGTCTCGATGCAGCGCGGGTGGGAGGGGTCCGCCTCGACCTTCTTGCGGAGCTTGGCGATGTGCTGGTCGAGCGTGCGCGTGGTGCCGAAATAGTTAACGCCCCAGGCGGCGTTCAGGAGCTGGTCGCGGCTCAGCACGTCGCCGGGGTGGGCGCGGAAGAAGCGGAGGAGCGTGACCTCCCTTGCCGTGAGGTCGAATGTCTTCCGGCCCAGCCGCGCCTTGTACTGCCGCATATCGATGTGGGCGCTCCCGAAGGTGAACGCGTCGTCTTCGGCCTGCGGCCCGGCGGGAGGGCGGCCGGCGGCGCGAACGCGCCGCAGCAGAGCCGCCACCCGGGCCAGCAGCTCGCGGACCCCGAAGGGCTTCGTCACGTAATCGTCGGCGCCGAGCTCCAGGCCGACGACCTTGTCGATCTCCTCGCCCTTGGCCGTGAGCATCAGGATCGGGACCGCCGTGTCGCCCGCGCGAATCGCGCGGCAGACGTCGTAGCCGCTCTTGCGCGGCATCATGATGTCGAGGACGACCAGGTCGTACGTCCGCTTGTGGAAGAGGTCCAGGGCCTCCTCGCCGTCCCGCGCCGCGTCAGCTGCGTAGCCCTCGCTGATCAGCGTATCCACAAGGCCGTCGCGGATATGGGCATCGTCCTCCGCCACCAGGATGCGTTTGCCGCTCATACCCCACTGCCCTCCTCTGCGGACCCGTCTGCGCCCGCCGGACCGGAACACGCCAATTCCACGACAAAACAGCTGCCCCCGCCCGCCCGCGGCTCGAACCGCACATCGCCGCCCAGGTCGCGGGCCAGCCCGCGGGCGATGCTCAGCCCGAGGCCCGACCCGGGCCGGTTCGCGGTCAGAGACGCGTCGGCCCGGTAGAACTTCTCGAAGATGCGCCCGCGGTGCTCCGGGGCCACGCCCGGCCCGCGATCTTCCACGCGGACGGTGTACCGGTCCCCGCGCCGGCCTCCGGAGAGGGAAAGCTCCCGGCCCTCGGCGGCATACTTGACGGCGTTGTCGACCAGGTTCAGGAGCACCTGCTCGAGCGCGTCGCGGTCGAAGCGCACCGGCGTGTCCCCGTGCTCAACCGCCGCGTGCACCTGGAACCCCTCAGCGGCCAGGCGCGCGGCCTGGGCGTCAAGGAAGGCCGCCAGGAACGGCCCGATGGGAAGGCTTTCGGCGCGGTAGGTCCGGTGCCCCTGCTCAAGCCGGCTGAAGTCGAGGACGTTGTTGACCAGGCGCGTCAGGCGCTGGGATTCCTGGGCCATCACGCCGAGGTAGTGCCGCCGCTTGGCCTCGTCCTGGACGCGGCCCTCGCTGAGCAACTCGGCATACATGCGGATGGTGGTCAGAGGAGTCTTGAGCTCGTGGGACACGTTCGACACGAAGGTCGTCTTGCGCTGCGCGTCGCGCCGCTGTGCGCACGCCTGCCAGGTGAGGAGCGCGCCTCCCGAAACCATGGCCGTGAGGAAGATGGCAATCAGCAGCCCGCCGATCAGCATGAAGCCCGGCCCGCGCGGGGCGAACACCTCATCACCCGCCAGGGCGACGAGCTGCCAGTGGGGCAGCTCCGGCGCCAGGGACTCGACGACGTCGGGCCGCCGCTCTTCCGGCGCCGCCGGCGCGGACCCGCGCTGGTGCATCACGCGCCCGGCCCCGTCCAGCAGGAGGTAGGTCCAGCCCTCGCCCGGGTCCGGAAACGCGCTCACCAGCCGCGACAGCAGAACCGGCCAGTCCAGCTCGATCCCGCAGACGGTGCCGTCCTCGCGCCGCGCCCAGCCCAGCAGATACAGCCGGTCCTCCTTGAACCACGGCCGCCAGCCGCCGCCGGCTCCTCCGGCCGCACCTCCGCCGTCGGGCGCGGGCGCTGCCCAAGAATCGCGCCCGCCAAACAGCGATTCGTACCGGGACAGGAAGCGCTGTTCCTCCGCCGTGGCCTCGCCGGCGCGCGGGTGAACGACGCCCGCCGCCGGCGTCCACACAAACGCATTGCGCACGAGGGGGCGGGCCTCGCGCAGCGCCGCCAGCTTCTCCGCCTCGCCGCCCGGCGGCAGCTCCCGCAGCAGCCCCATCAGCTCGCCCTGCGCCTGGGCCACGCTCAGGCGCAGGCCGGCGGCCGCGGCCGCGACGCGCAGCTCCGCGGCCTGCCAGACCTGCCGCTCCGCGCGCTCGCGCTCGTGGCCGAGCAGGCGGAACGCCCACCCGCCCAGCAGCACGGCCGGGGCCAGCAACAGCAGCCAATAGAGGATCAACGTGCGCGTCTTCACTGGTTCTTCTGCTGGTTCTTCATCTGGTAGGACTCTGCGCGAAGCTGCTTGCGGTCATCCGTGGACAGGTTCTTCCCGGCTTCGATCCGGCCCGCCTGCTGCTCCATCTCGCCCGCCTTCCTGAGCAGTTCCTTGTCGTCATACTCTTTGCCCACGCCTCGCAATTTCTCGGCCGACTGGCGAAGGATTTGAGCGGCCGCTTCGGCCTTGCCCTCGTCGGCGAGGGTGATCGCCTTCTCCTGGGCCACGACGTTGTAGTTGAACTCAGAGTCCCGGCGCACCACGATGTTGATCGAGCGCGCCGCCTCCTCCGGCCGGTCGGTGTAGCGGGTGGTCACGCTGGCCTCATCCGCCTCGGAGCGCTGGGTCACCGGGTTCACATAGCTCACGCGGGCCGACGCCACGGGCCGCGCCTCGCCGGCCGCGCCCACGGGAATCTCCACCTCCAGCAGCGCGAACTTCTGCTGTCCGCCGTAGAGCTGGTTCAGGGACAGCTCCACCGTGCGCCCGCGGATGCGGCCCTCGCGGCCAAGGATGCCGATGGGCCGCACGCCCTCGGGGCATTCGATCACGAGGTTCACGCGGTTGGCCACCACGCTGAGCACGTCGCCGAGCTCGGCGGCGAAGATGCGCGGCAGGTCGCTGCCCGACCGGACGAAGTAGGTGTTGCCGTCGCTGTTCTGCGACAGCCGCGCCATGAGGTCCTCGTTGTAGTCGCTGCCCACGCCCACGGTGGTCACCGAGATGCCCTCCTTCATGAGGCCCGCGCCCAGGCGGCCGAGGTCCTCGGGCGAGCTGGGACCGACGTTGGCGAGCCCGTCCGAAAGCAGGATGATGCGGTGGATGAAGGAGTCGCCGACGTGCTTGCGGATCTCGGCGGCGCCCTGGCTGACGCCGGCGAAGAGGGCGGTGTTGCCGCCGCTACGGATCTCGCGGATGCGCGCCTCGATCCATTCCGTGTTGGCCGCGCTCTGGGCCGGCACGATCGTTTCGACGGTATGATCGTAGATGACCAGCGAGAAGAGGTCCCGGCGGCCCAGGCGGCGCAGCGCCTCGATGGCTGCCTCCTTGGCCTTCTCGAGCTTCTCGCCGCCCATCGAGCCCGAGCGGTCCAGCACCACGGCCAGGTTGACCGCGGGCCGCTCGGTGACGTGGGCCGGGCGGTCCGCGTCCAGCGTGACCTTCACCACCGCCGTGTGTGTCCGGCCCGCGGGCAGAACGCCCTGATCCAGCTCAATCCGGCAGCGTACCACCGGGTCGGCGGACTTCGCGGAGGCCGCTGCCACCAGCATCCAGACACCTCCCGCCACCAGCCACCGCACGGTCCGTGCTCCAACGTCGCCCCATGCCATCGCGTTCATGATACGCCTCCCCCCGAACTTGGCCGGACCGGTTCCGCGAAGCACTCTACTCCGGGCGGCGCCGCCTGGCCATCGCGGAATCGGACACGGTCGGTTGTCGTTGCCCACATGGCGCCCTTCCCTTCATCGCCGCCATTCCATCACAACAGCCCCGGGCAGTTGTCACCTGCCCGCGAAAGGATTGTAAAAGCGGTGTAACAGGGGCCGGCTCTCAAACGAATGCTGAAACCGTCAGGGATGCCCTCTGGGACTCAGGAAGTCAGGAAGCGTGAGGCATGCAGGGCGGCTTCGCGCGCATTCCTTTCGGCGTCGGGGTCGGTATCGGTATCGGTATCGAGATTGGCGTGCCGCACAGTTTCGGGTAACGGCCCCGCG
>CAZJBP010000258.1:0-4176 GCA_964544115.1 uncultured Victivallales bacterium
GAGGCGCTGCAACCCTCCACCGCCACCCGCCGGCTCCTGCGCGTTGGGACCGACCCGAAGGAGCGTTTTCATGGCGTGGAGGATGCCGAGACGCCGGCGCGAAGGCAATCACGAAGCGGAGGGCCTTCGCCCTGGGCCGACCCGCCGTTCTGACACCGCTTTTACATTTGATTTACCCCGATCTGACACATTCCCGCCGGCCGCGATGTACGGTGCAGGCATGAACGAAACGAAAGGAGGTGATGCCGGCGAGGCGTGCAGGATGGGATGCGAGTGTGATGGCGGCAAGAACGACAAGACAGCGGAAAGCGGGAGCTAAACAATGAAACAATCAGCGACGTTTGTGTTTGCGATGACGGTATCGGCCTGCCTCTTCTTTGCGGGCCGGTTGGTGATTGGGTCCGGCGAGGGGGCGGTCAGGCCCCTCGCCCAGTCGCTCGGTGTGGCGACGGTCAGTGAATGCAAGCTGACGGGCAGAGTGGAGGGACGGACCAACGGCGTGTTCGCGGTGTTCGACATAGAGAACCCGACTCAGGAGGAGAAGGATATCAAACTGAACTACCTGGCCTCATGCATTCCGGCCATGTCCTTCGAATCGAGAATGGGACCCATTCCGAAAACCGTAAAGAAGGGAACCCTTGAATGCAGCGTGAAAGAAGGGCGCATGACGCAGGAGCTGCTGTTGCAGGAAGCCGTCCCCGCCCCGCCGGTCGTCCAGAAGGAGGGCGAGGCGCCTGTGCCAGCCGGGACGAACGTCGCCGCAAACGTGCTGCTCTCCCGGGAAATGGCGCCGTCCATGTGGTCGCTGGTCGTCTCCCGCGAGGAGATCAAGGGAACGCACGGATGGGGCGCGGTGGGGCCAGCGGCTGCTGACGCGACGATCAGCCTGGACAAGGGCGAGGCGGTGCTGGCCAGCACCCTTCTGGAGGTGCCGGAAAAGTGAGAGGGTTGACGATCATCGCCGGGGCTGTCGCCGGGCTGGTGCTGGCCGTGTGCCTGTCGGAACTGGTCATGTGGCGGGGGCCCTTGCCGGATGCGAAGCTTATTTCCGACGCACACGGCGCGCTCGCCGAAATCTGCATCCAGTACCGGAAGGACTTCAACCCCGCCGTGATCGAGACGTTGGCCGACCTGTTCGCCGGGCTCGGCGATGACGTCAACATCCGCGTCATCGTCGAGGCCCGCGGGGATGTCGAGTTCCTGAAGAGGGAGCTGGCGCTTCGCGGGGCGGGGCGGCTGGAGCGGCTGACCGCCGTCACCACCGGGTTCCCGATCACGCCCTGGGCGCGTGACCGGTTCGGCGCCATGGCGGCGGGCCGCGAAACCATCATTGCGGTGCCGCCGGTGCGAAGCCGCATGCCCGGTCCGCGCGGCAACGATGAGCGGGTGCCCGAAATCCTCGCCTCCAGCCTGCCGGACGCAACGTGCCTGCCGATGCCGTTCATGTTCGAGGGCGGCGATCTCCTGTCAGACGAAGACAACGCCTTCATCGCCGCCAACTGCCTTGCGCGCAACAGCCCCTATGACGTCGACGATCGGGCCGGGTTGCTGCGACGGATGGAGGGCGCGCTGAAGAAGAGGATCGTGACGATCGGCGCCAAGCCGGAGGACGTGCCAGACCATCACATCTGCATGTACCTGACGCCGCTCGGCGACAAACGCGTGGCGGTCGCCGACCCGCAGCTGGGGCTGGAGCTGTACCGCAAAGACCCGTCGGGCGAGCCGGTGGACGTCGAGCCGGACACGGCAAAGTACGAGCCGTTCCTGAACGTGATCCGATGCATGGAACAGAAGGGCTTCCACGTCGTACGAATCCCCCTTCTTCTCACGCGCACGCCGCGCGTTTACGCGAGCTGCAACAACGTCATCCTCGAGCGCCGCGGCGGCGAGAAGCGCGTGTACATGCCCGTCTACGGAGTGCCTGCTCTCGACCGGGCCGCTGGCGCGGCCTTTGAGAAGGAGGGATGGCGCGTCATCCCGGTGCGCGTCGGCAAGCTCTACCGCCATACCGGCTCCCTCAGGTGCCAGGTCGGCATCATCAAGCGTCGCTGAGGCCTCGCTGGTCGCGACACACCGGGTGCCCCCCTCAGCACCCGCAGGACAATAGATGTTCCGGTCGGGACATTTATTGTCCGCACGGGCTCGGCGCATGCGTTGCGCGGCGGGCGGGAACCGGCTAGGATGCCTGCGTACATGAATCCACGAACGGTTCCGATCCAGCGCATCGTCAAGCGGGACGGCACCACGGTCGCCTACGACCGTGAGCGCATTGTCGCCGCCATCTACAAGGCCACGGCGTCCTCCCAGGGGCGCCCGGACCGGCGCCTGGCGCAGACCACGGCCCGGCGCGTCGAGTCCGCGCTGGCGGCGACGTACCGCGATGATACCGTGCCGAGCGTCGAGGACGTCCAGGACATCGTCGAGGACGCTCTCATGGCCGGGGGACACGCCCAGCTGGCCCGCGCCTACATCATCTACCGCCATCAGCGTGCGCAGGTTCGCGCCGCCAGGGCCACGCACTTCGAGGTCGTCGACAACGTCCCTTACCGCAAGATCTATGAGGTGCTGCGCTGGAACATGGATCACGAGTGCGCCACCGTCGAGGGGCTGAACCGCCTGGTCCGCGCCGGCCGCTATGCCGAGCTGGTGCGCGCGAGCGACCTCCGTCTGGACCGCGAGATCGACCAGGCGGCCGACCTCATCCTGAGCCGCCGCGAGGCGCTGCGGCTGGTGATTATCGCGGGACCCTCTTCCTCCGGAAAGACCACCACGGCGATCAAGGTGGGTGAGCGCCTGAGCGCGCGCGGCGTGCGGCTCAAGACGCTGAACCTCGACCACTACTTCTTCGACCTGGAGACCCACCCGCGCGACGAATTCGGCGATTATGACTACGAGACGCCGCAGGCGCTGGACATCCCGCTGATCAACCACCACCTGCAGGCGCTGCTCAACGGCGAAGGCGTCCGCATGCCCCACTACGACTTCAAGACCGGCCGGCGCACGCTGAACGTCCACCCCGTGCGACTGCGCGCGCGCGAGGTTCTGCTGCTGGACAGCCTGCACGGGCTGCACGAGGACATGACCCGGTCGGTCCCGGCCGAGGCGAAGTTCAAGCTCTACATCGAAGCGCTGGGACAGTTCCGCGCCGCCGACGGCACGTTCATGCGCTGGGCGGACAACCGGCTGCTGCGGCGGATGAACCGCGACAAGGACTCGCGCAACCTGCAGCCGATGGAGACGCTCACGCACTGGCACTACGTGCGCCGCAGCGAACTGAGGGACATCATCCCCTTCATCCGCCACGCCGATGGCATCGTCAACACGGCGCTGCCATACGAGCTGCCGGTGTTCCGGCGGCGGCTGTTCGGGTTGATCTCGCGGGCGCGCAGCCGGCACGGCGACGACCCCCGCCGCCTCGACGCGCACATTCGAGCCAACCGCGTCTACCACCTGCTGCGCCCGCTGGCGCCGCTGCCCGAAGCCGACGAAGCCTGCATCGCCCCCACCTCGCTCCTGCGCGAGTTCATCGGCGGCGGCGCGTACCGCTACCACTGATCGGCCGCCGGACGGGCGCTAGATGCGCTCCGGCGTTTCAAGGCCGAGCAGGTGCAGCCCTTTTCGGAGCACCGCGGCGACGGCGCCGCAGAGGCGCACGCGGCTCTCGCGAATACCGGGGTCCGCCTTGAGGAAGGGCACGGTCTGGTAGAACGTGCTGTAGAGCTGGGCCAGCTCAAACAGGTAGTCGGCCAGCATGCTGGGCTTGTAGGACTCCGCGGCCTGCCCCACCACGTCGGCGAAGCGCAGGACCTGCAGGGCCACGCGCCGCTCGACCGGCTCGGTGAACCGGATCGGAAAGGCCTCGGGATCGATGCCCGGAAAGCGCTCGGCAAACTTGTCATGCACGCTGGCGATGCGGGCATAGGCGTACTGCAGGTACGGCCCGGAGTTGCCGTCCAGCGCGAGGGCCTTGTCCCAGGTGAAGGTCACCAGGCTCTGCGGGTTCTGGCTGACGTCGGCGTACTTCACGCCGCCGATGCCCACCGCGCGCGCCACCTCGCGCTGCTGATCGGCCGGCATGGCGGGGCTCGACGTCTGCACGACCTGCAACGCGCGGGACTCCGCCTCGTCGAGCAGCCGCTCCAGTGGAATCACGTTGCCCTCACGGGTCGAGAACGT
>CAZJBP010000259.1:0-4155 GCA_964544115.1 uncultured Victivallales bacterium
GCCGACTACGTGAAGAACATGATCACGGGCGCGGCGCAGATGGACGGCGCGATCCTCGTGGTGAGCGCGGCGGACGGTCCGATGCCGCAGACCCGCGAGCACATCCTCCTGGCCCGCCAGGTCGGCGTGCCGGCCATCGTGGTCTTCCTGAACAAGGTTGACCTGGTGGATGACCCGGAGCTGCTCGAACTCGTCGACATGGAAATCCGCGAACTGCTGAGCAAGTACGAGTACCCTGGCGACAAGATCCCGGTGGTGCGCGGCGACGCTCTCAGTGCCTCGCACGCCAACTCGGCTGACGACCCGGCCTGTGAGTGCATCGGCAAGCTGATGGAAGCGCTGGACAGCTACGTGCCCGAACCGGTGCGCGTGGTGGATCAGGCCTTCCTGATGCCGATCGAGGACGTGTTCTCGATCGAAGGTCGCGGCACCGTGGTGACCGGTCGCGTGGACCGCGGCATCATCAAGGTCGGCGAAGAAGTCGAGATCGTCGGGCTGCGCCCGACGCAGAAGACCGTGGCCACGGGCGTGGAGATGTTCCGCAAGCTGCTGGACCAGGGCCAGGCGGGCGACAACATCGGCGTGCTGCTGCGCAGCACCAAGAAGACCGACGTCGAGCGCGGCCAGGTTCTGGCCAAGCCCGGCTCGATCACGCCGCACACGACGTTCACCGCCGAGGTGTACGTGCTGAGCAAGGAAGAAGGCGGACGCCACACGCCGTTCTTCAAGGGCTACCGGCCGCAGTTCTACATCCGCACGACGGACGTTACCGGCGACATCACGCTGCCCGAAGGCGTCGAGATGGTCATGCCCGGAGACAACGTCAGCGTGACGGTCAAGCTGATCGTGCCGACGGCGCTGGAAGACAAGATGCGGTTCGCCATCCGCGAGGGTAGACGGACCGTGGGTGCCGGCACGGTGGTCAAGATTATCGAGTAACGGATCCTGGACGGACGTTGCGTAGCCGTGTGCCCGCGGCCCAGGCCGCGGGCACATGAAGCCCCAGAGAACAGGCGGGATTGGCGATGCCGAGAGAATTGGTTGTTTTGGCGTGCACGGATTGCAAGCGTCGCAACTATACGACGACGAAGAACAAGACTCGTACGTCCGGCCGTCTTGAGCTGAAGAAGTTCTGCCGTTCTGAACGCAAGCGGACGGTTCACCGGGAGGTCAAGTAGCTTGGAGTGCCGGGGGCGGGCTGCCGGAAGGTGACGCGCCCATCCGGACCGGGTGCGTTCCCGGACGGTGGGGCAACGAGCCATAGGCCAGTAGCTCAATTGGCAGAGCACCGGTCTCCAAAACCGGTTGTTGGGGGTTCGATTCCCTCCTGGCCTGCCATTTGCGGACGCCTTAGAGAGGCGCCGGTTGCGGCGCTGTCCACCGGTGCGATGCCAGATGATGACGGTTGCCTTGTGCCGCCTGAGGGCGGCTGAAAAGCCGAACGATTCGGAGCCGCGAGCATGAGCAAGGTTCAAGACCAACTCGGAAATTGGAAGAATTTCTGGGGCGAGGTGGTGACCGAGACCAAGAAGTGCAACTGGCCTGAGCGCCAGGAGCTCGTCGAGTCAACGGTCGTGGTCATTGTCGCCGTCGTGCTTCTGGCCGCATTTGTCGGCGTGAGCGACAAGCTGCTGGTGACGCTGCTCAAGTTCCTCATTAGCGCGGGGTGATCGGACGATGAACAAGGAATGGTATGTCATCCACACGCTGACCGGGCAGGAAGGCAAGGTTCGCGACGGAATCCGCAGCCGCGCCAAGCTGGAGGAGATGGAGGACCTGATCGACGACGTGGTGATTCCCACGGAGAAGATCTCCGAGGTCCGCAAGGGCGTCCGCACGACGACAACGCGGAAGTTTTTTCCGGGCTACGTGCTCGTGCACATGGCCTTGTACGGCGACGACCGCAGCCTGAACGAGCGGTCATGGTATTTTGTAAAGGAAACCACCGGGGTGATCGGGTTCCTCGGCGGCGAGCGGCCGGTGTCGCTTCCCCAGTCGGAAGTCGACAGCGTGCTGAATCAGACTGCCGGACAGAAGGAACAGGTCAAGCCCAAGGTCGAATTTGAGCCGGGCGAGACGGTGAAGATCAACGATGGCCCGTTCCTGAACTTCAGCGGCGTGGTCGAGGAGATCGATCCGCACCGCGGGAAGCTCAAGGTGTCGGTGGCGATCTTCGGGCGGACGGCCCCGGTCGAACTGGAATACTGGCAGGTCGAAAGGACCGAGTAGGGGAATTGCCATGGCAAAGCGAGTTGTTGGACAGATCAAGCTGCAGATTTCCGCCGGCCAGGCCAATCCGGCGCCGCCCGTGGGCCCGTCGCTGGGCCAGCACGGCGTGAACATCATGGAGTTCTGCAAGTCGTTCAATGCGGCGACGCAGGACCAGGCGGGTCTGGTGATTCCCGTGATCATCACGGTGTATCAGGACCGATCCTTCACTTTCATCATGAAGAGCCCGCCGGCCTCCACGTTGCTGAAACGTGCGGCGGGGTTGGCAAAGGGTTCGGCGGTACCGAACCGGGACAAGGTTGGCAAGGTCACCCGCGATCAGCTGCGGGAGATCGCGCGGCTGAAGGCGAAGGACATCAACGCGAACGGCGAAGAGCAGGCCGTGCGGATCATCGCCGGAACGGCGCGCAGCATGGGTGTCGACGTCGTGGATTGACGACGAGGAGCGGTAGACGTTTTATGGCTACGCACGGCAAGAAACACAGGGCGGTGAAGGTGCAGGCGCCGACAGAGGTGCTGGCCCTTGACAAGGCCATCGAATTCCTGAAGGCCCACCCGGT
This sequence comes from uncultured Victivallales bacterium, assembly GCA_964544115.1. Taxonomy (GTDB): domain Bacteria; phylum Verrucomicrobiota; class Kiritimatiellia; order UBA8416; family JADHWI01; genus CAZJBP01. The sequence continues at coordinate 2,790 of CAZJBP010000259.1, forward strand.
CGCGAAGTTCGACGAGACCGTTGAGCTGGCGATGCGCATGGGGCTGGACCCGAAGAAATCGGAACATGCGGTCCGCGGCACGGTCGAACTGCCTCACGGCAGCGGCCGGCAGGTGCGGGTTCTGGTGTTCGCCACCGGCGCGGCGGCGGATGCCGCGCGGGCCGCGGGCGCCGATTTCGTCGGTTACGACGACATGATCGAGAAGTGCAAGGAAGGCTGGACCGGCTTCGACGTGGCCGTGGCCACGACGGACGCCATGAAGGAGGTCCGGAAGCTCGGGCGGGTGCTTGGACCGCGCGGGCTGATGCCCAATCCGAAGACGGGAACGGTGACCGACGATACGGCCGGAGCCGTGAAGGCCAGCAAGGCCGGGCGGGTGGAGTTTCGCGTGGACCGCACGGGCAACATCAACGTGCCCGTGGGCAAGCTGTCGTTCGACGGTCGAAAGCTGGTCGAGAACGCCGAGGCGGTGATCAACGCGGTCCGGGGCGAGAAGCCCGCAGGCCTGAAGGGGGCGTACTTCCGCAAGTGCGTCGTTTCCTCCACGATGGGCATCGGGCTCAAGGTGGACGTCAGGGATTAGCGATCGACCGGGGAGCCTTTACGCATCATGAGACCGGAAAAAAAAGCGATCATTGAGGAAATCAAGGGGCGACTCTCGCAGTCGTCCTATGCGGTGCTGGTCAACTACAAAGGGTTGACCGTTGGCGGGCTGAGCCAGTTACGGCGCCAGCTGCGGCCGCAGCACTCGCGATTGGACGTGGTCAAGAACACGTACTTGGGCCACGCGTGCTCCCAGGCTGGACTTCCGTCCGTGGACACGCTGACCGACGGGCAGATTGCCCTGGTCACGGGTTCGGGCGACGTGACGGCGGTGACGAAGGCGCTGGTGGACTTTGCCAAGACGAACGAGGCGCTGGTGGTCCGCGGGGGGCTGCTGGACGGGGCGCGCCTTTCGGCGGCCGACATGAAGGCCATGGCGAGCATTCCTCCTCGCGAGGTGCTGCTGGCCATGTTCGTGGGGACTCTGGCCGCACCGATGAGCCGGGTGGTGGGTGCGCTGCAGCAGAAGGTCGCCACCGTGGTGTACGCGTTGAAGGCGATCGAGGAGAAGAAGAGCAAGGCGTGAACGGATGGTGCGCCGGGGTCCGGCGCGTGTTTAAGAACAGGAGAGAGGGTCATGGCTGAGAATCAGGTTGTTGAAGGCAAGATGGAAGAGTTCGTGACGTGGATCGAGGGCATCTCGGTTCTGGAGCTCTCGAAACTGGTCAAGGTTCTGGAGGAGCGCCTGGGCGTCTCCGCGGCGGCCCCGGTTGCCATGGCGGCAGCTCCGGGAGCGGGTGCGGCGGCCCCCGCGGCCGAGGAG
>CAZJBP010000260.1:0-4137 GCA_964544115.1 uncultured Victivallales bacterium
GCTGCATGCGGTGGATCTCGTCGATGAACAGGATGTCCCCGGTCTCCAGGCTCGTGAGCAAGCCGGCCAGGTCGCCGGGCTTGTCGATCACCGGGCCCGACGTGACCTTGACGTTCACGCCCATGGCCTGCCCGAGGATGTGCGCCAGCGTGGTCTTGCCCAGCCCGGGCGGCCCCGAGAGCAGCGCGTGGTCCAGCACGTCTCCGCGCGCCTTGGCCGCCTCAACGGCCAGCTCCAGGCGATCGCGCACCTTGCGCTGTCCGACAAAGTCGTCAAAGCGCGACGGCCGCAGCGTCTGGTCCAGCTCGCGATCGGGCTTGTTCAGCGTTCCGTCTACAAAACGTTCGGTCATGGGTGCACAGCGTCCACGATGTGACGGCGTTCAGTCCTGTTCATGTGCGGGGAACGCTACCACACTTGCCGGACTGGTGGAACAGCGTTCTTGCGCCGCGGGCGGGATCCACCGCAGGACACCCGCGGGGAGTGCAATGATCGCAAAGGGAGGGGGGGGGCGAATGGCGGGGGGGCCACTTCACCGTCCGGCAAGGGCCCGGCGGACAAGCTCTTCCACGCCCGCGTCGGCGGCATCGGCGGCGACCTGCTTGACCATCCGCGCCGCCTCGTCCTGCTTGTAGCCCAAGGCCGTCAGCGCCAGCATGGCATCGCGCAGCGAGCCGCCCGACAGCTCGCCCACGCCCGCCACGGCCTCCAGCGCCTCGCCGGCGCCGATCTTGTCGCGCAGCTCAACGATCATGCGCTCGGCGGTCTTCTTGCCGACGCCGGAAATCGAACTCAGCCGGCGCGTGTCGCCCGTGACAATGGCCGCCTTCAGTTCGCGGACGGACAGGCTGCTCAGCGCGCTGAGCGCCAGCTTCGGCCCGATGCCACTGACGGCGGTCAGCATGTTGAAGGCATCGCGCTCGGACTCCGTCGCGAACCCGAACAGCTGGTGGGCGTCCTCGCGGATGTGGTCATGGGTCAGCAGGCGGCAGGACTCGCCCGCGATGGGCAGCCGGTCAAACGTGCTCAGAGGGATCAGCACCTCGTACCCCACCCCGCCCACATTCAGAACGGCCCGGGTCGGCTGCTTTTCCTCGAGAACTCCGTGCAGGAACGTTATCACGAGCCCTCCCCTTCATCGACCTCGTACCTGAGTCATCAGCAATCAGTCATTGGTCATCTGATCACTGGTTACTGAATACTGATTACCGATTACCGGTTACTGATCACACCCGCCCTAGATCGGCTCCGGGGCCAGCGCCGGGTGGCCCGAGCAGGTCTGCGCGTGACACACCGCGATGGCCAGCGCATCGGCGGCATCCTCGGGCGGCTCGGACGCCAGCGACAGGATGCGGACGACCATCGCGGCCACCTGCGACTTGTCGGCGGCGCCGTACCCGACGACGGCCTGCTTGATCTTGCGCGGCGCGTATTCGTACACAGGGACCGCGCCGCAGGCGCAGATGGCCGCACCCCGCGCCTGTCCGAGAATCATGGCCGTGCGGGCATTGCGGTGGAAGAAGCCGCCCTCGACCGACACGGCCGACGGGCTCCAGCGCTCCATGAGCCCGGCCACCGTCTCGTGAATGCGCCGCAGACACTCCGTCATCGGCAGCCCCTGCGCCACGGGGATGATGCCGCAATCGCGCGCGATCAGCCGGCTGCCCTCGGCCGCCACCACGCCATAGCCGGTGCACCGCAGCGAGACGTCCAGCCCCAGCACGCAGCCCGCCCGATCCATCGGCTATGGCCTCCCGGCGCCCGCTACTTCTCGAGCTCGTCCATCACGGCGTCATCCACGTCCATGTTGTGGTAGACGTTCTGGACGTCGTCGTTGTCTTCCAGATCCTCGACGAACTTGAAAACGCTCCGCGCGACGGACACCTCGGCGACCGGAATCGGCGCCGTGGCCACCAGGGACACTTCTCCGCTGAGCACGGGGATGCCCGCCTTTTCCAGCGCCAGGCTGACGGCTGCAAACGCTCCCGGCTGCGTGAGGACCTCGAACTGATCGCCGTCGTGCGTCATGTCGTCGGCGCCGGCATCCAGCACAATCGCCATCAGGTCGTCTTCCTTGACCTTGGAGGCATCGACGAAGATCTGCCCGCGGCGTTCAAAGCCGCGCGACACGGAGCCCTGCCCGGCAAAGCTCGACCCGTGCCGCCCGAAGCAGTGCCGGATCTCGGCCGCCGCGCGGTTCTTGTTGTCCGTCAGCACGTTGACCACCAGCCCGATGCCGCCGGCCGCATACCCTTCGTATACGACTTCCTCAAGCGCCGCTCCCGCGATCTCGCCCGTGCCCTTCTTGATGGCACGCTCGATATTTTCCGTCGGCATGTTGCTGCTCTTGGCCTTCTGCAGCGCCGTGCGCAGGGACGCGTTCTTGTCCGGATCGCCGCCGCCCGCCTTGACGACGATCATGATCTCCTTCGCCAGCCGGCTGAAGATCTTGCCGCGCTTGGCGTCAGCCGCGCCCTTTTTGTGTTGAATTGTCTTCCACTTACTATGCCCGCTCATCGCTCTTCTCTCCTGTCCTCGACGTTGCGTCCCTAGGGCCGCTCTCCGCCACCGCGCCCTTTCCGGGCTGCATGCGGAACCCGGCCAACTCCGGCTCGGGATCCTCCTCAAAAGCCTGAACCCATCCGTTCGAAAACCCCAACCGCTCCAGCTCGTCACACGCCAGCGCGTACTCGCCCGCGGTGATGCGCCGGCCCCAGTCGCCGCGCCCCACCGCGCGGTGGGTCGGCGTGTACTGCGCCATCAGGCTGATCGGCACATCCGTCCCCAGCTCGCGCGCGATCCAGCGCAGGTTCTCCGCCGCCTCCCCGGCCCGCCCCGGGAGCACGAGGATGCGGCAGACCGTCCCGCGCACGGCCACCCCGTCGGCGTCCAGCGCCAGCGGCCCCGTGCGCTGCCACATCGCCGCCAGCGCCCTCCGGGCCACCTCCACGTAGTCGGCCCGCCCCGACCCCTCCGCCGCCGATGCCGCCTCCGCATAGCGCAGGTCGGTCAGAAACACGTCCACGAGCGGCCCGTACGCTTCCAGCGTCTCGATCCGCTCATAGCCGCTCGTATTGTACACAACCCGCGGCCGGACACCAGCCCCCGCCGCTTCCTCCAACGCAGCCGCAATGTGCGGCAGCCACGGCGTTGGGCTGACGAGATTGATGTTATGACATCCGTCCGCCGTCAGCTCAAGGATCATTCCCGCCAGTTCACTGACCGTGCGCCCCTGCCCCTGCCCCTCCTGGCTCCAGCGGTGGTTCTGGCAGTACAGGCACGTGAGCGTGCACCGGCTGAAAAACACCGTGCCCGACCCGCGCGTACCCGAGAGGGGCGGCTCCTCACCGTGGTGAGGCCCGTACCGGAACACTTCCAGCTCGGCGCCCGCCCCGCACGCCCCCGCCCGCCCCGACAGGCGGTTCGTCCTGCAGCGGCGGGGACACAGCTCGCACGCCAACAGCCGCTCCTCCCCGCCTGCCGCTGGCGCACCGCCCGAACTCACTCCTCGACTTCTTCCTTCTTGGTGGCCGCCGCAATGACCTTCTGCGCCACGTTCGACGGCACGATGTCGTACCGCGAGAACGCCATCTCGAACGACCCCTGGCCGCCGGTCATGCTGCGGAGCTCCGCCGTGTAGCGGAACAGCTCCGCCTGCGGCACATCGGCGATGATCGTCTGCATGCCGGTGCCCGGCTCCATGCCGAGGATGCGGCCGCGCTTATGGTTAAGGTCCCCGTTGATATCGCCCATGAAATGGTCGGGCACCGTCACCCGCAGGGTCATGATCGGCTCCAGCAGCACCGGCTTGGCCCCCAGCATCGCCTCCTTCAGCGCGCGAGAGCCGGCGATCTTGAACGCGATTTCAGACGAGTCCACCGGGTGGAACGAACCGTCGTACAGCGTGACCTTGACGTCCTGCACGGGATAGCCGGCCACCGCGCCGGAGGTCAGCCTCTCGACGGCGCCCTTCTGAACCGCGGGGATAAAGTTGTGGGGAATCACGCCGCCGACCACCGCATCCTCGAACCACTCGGGATCGTCATGGCTCTTGGGCTGCACCCGCAGGTACACCTCGCCGAACTGCCCGCGCCCGCCGGTCTGCTTCTTGTGCTTGTAGTGCCCCTCGCCGCGGCC
>CAZJBP010000261.1:0-4128 GCA_964544115.1 uncultured Victivallales bacterium
TGAGCCGCCGACTAATATGCGATCTACTGTGCCGTCAAAGTCGACTGTAAGCTTTTCCCCTTTGACAAAAAATCTTCCATTACCTGTGTAGGTAATCACATCGCCTTCGTGATTCGTCTCAACAAACCCTTTAACAAAAAGTTGCTTTGGGTTATTAGCCGTGACTTTTAGTGTTCCTTCACCCTTAACTGATATAAGCCCATTGGCTGAAACACTGGCTGTCCCAGATCCTTTTGCTTGAAAATTCCCGCGTCCATGCATCGCTGAACCTTTTATAGGTGGTTTAAGTGGACGAGCGGGTGTTGCTTCAGGGGTGGCATATACACCAGATATTGCCGAAAGCAACAGGATTGCGGTGGCAGAAGACACACACTTCACTAAAAATTTACTCCAAGCCATAGCACACCTCCAACGCTTACGAGTTATTAATAAATTCATTGTACCAAACTTTCGCAGACCGAGCAGTAATTTTCAAAATTATATTTTTCAAAAAAGAATATTGAAAATTATAATTTTCCTGAGTAATGTACTTGACAAGTCGCCACTTACTTTGTATAATGTAGCACAATGTGATATTGGTTCAAAGTTAGTGATTAATTTCACAGAGTAAGCCTGTCGCACAGTATAAGGTACGTATGGGCTTTTTATTAAGTGTATTAGTGAAGGAGCGCATGAATTGAAGCATGTACAAGAATGGGCGGTAATCGCTTCATTGGCTACAGTTGGTTTATTCGTAATGGGTTTAGCCCCAACTAAATCAGAAGATACGAACACGCCAAACAATACTCTTGATGTTGTTAAATCATCTGAGACTGTGTCGAATAAAGAATCTGCAAAAACTTCTCCGCCAACTGAAAAAGCTGAGTATGTTGGCACAGATGCTTGTCTTGCTTGTCATGAAGACCGACTTGGCGAGGGTTGGCTCAAGCTACCTCACGGCCGTTTTTTAATGGATCCAAGCCGCAAGTCAGAAGTTAAGGGCTGCGAAGAGTGTCATGGCCCTGGAAGTCTTCACGTAGAGGATGCTCCCGAACATATTTTAAACCCTGACAAAGTCAACGCACGCCAAAGCAGTGAGGTCTGTCTCAAGTGTCATGCCAATAAGATTAGAAAGCATGATTGGCAGGTAAGCATACACTCACTTGCGAAGGTTCGCTGTTCCAATTGTCACAAAGTCCATGCAAAAGTAGATAACCCGCTAATGCTGGTTAAATCGAAGCATGAAGTCTGCTATGAATGTCATAAGACGGTTCGCGGTCAGTTCCTTCAGAACTCGCACCACCCTTTAAAGGAAGGCAAGATGGATTGTTCAGATTGCCATAACGTTCACGGCGGTACCGATGAGGGATTGCTTAAAAAAGATGAAAAGAAGACATGCACTGACACTTGCCATCGGGACAAACGCGGGCCATTCATTCATGAGCACGATCCGACGGTAAACGGCTATACCCAGCCATGTACCAGCTGTCATCGTCCTCATGGCAGTCCGAACGTACAGTTATTAAAGTTCAACGGACGTGGATTGTGTTTACAGTGCCATGCAACGAAGGCTACAAAGCATTTTCCTGGTCGCTGTTGGAATTGTCATATCCGTACTCATGGATCGAATGTTGATCCTAAATTTTTACAGTAGGAAAGAAAAGCTATGCGTGTTAGAATCTGGATAAGCGTAGGATTTGCATTAATGCTGGCGATGCTTCCCGTCTATGGGCAAGAAGTGTCAACAGATACAACTACGCCATCTGTCGAAACCACGCCTGCTCCTCCTCTCGAGGAGGCGCCTGCTGTAGTGGTTGAAACTCCTTCAAGCATCGAAACGGATGTTCTTGATCTCCAATTCGGCTTTGATTTACAGTCTGTCACAGGCAATCGTTTTAAATTTGAGCAATACGCCACTCCGCAAGAGGGATTGCTCCTTAAGCGGTTATTACTTTTCCGAAGCCTTCCTGGTTCGGGACTTGTGGCGATGGATGTGTATTTGCCGGGAAGGATAGATACCAGCCAGCTTTATCAGTTTTGGACGGCGTGGCCGATAAACCGTTTCCGATTGTCTTATAACGCATGGCGAGGTCATCCGGTATTCAGTGATCTTTCGGTAGAAAGAAAGATTTGGGGCGCTGATATGGATATGCCGCTATCGCGTGATCCAAAAGCGCAACTGGCAAGTTTGTGGACGCTGCAGGCTTATCTTAACAGCCTTGACTACTCCACTAATTTCGAGGCTTTTTTACCTCAGCGACCGTTTGTACGTTATCCGGATTTTCTAGTACGAAGCAGTGGGGTTACTATTGTCAGCCCAATTAAGGCGGCATTTGTGCGTTTGAGCCATACGGCAAATGAATTTGAAGACCACACTGGTTACCAACCGAAAAATATCGTACAGGAAAACTCAATTGAAGCAGTGGCTGACTTTGGACCGAATGTTACGAGCAAGCTGACGGTTTCACAAGAGGACACAGCAGTAGATTCAAGAAATTCAACCTATGAAAATTCCTTTGGACATAACATTAAGGAAACGAATGTAAAGGCAGATGTCCAAGGTTTGATTGGCGATGCGGTTACCTTGCGCGCCTATTTTACGAATATGGAAATGGATCGCGAGTTCAACAGTTCAGGATACGCGAAGAATGTAACGTCGGCAGGTGGTCGGCTGGCATTAGTTAGTATTAAAGGACTCTTGATAAGAACCGGTTACGATTCGAGAAGTATCGACTATCTAGCATCTGATCATTCGACGACTTATAACCCGAAAGTGGATACAGCTTGGTTAGCTGTTCGCGCAAAGCCGTTAAAGGAACTTGAAATTTGGATGATCCTTACCGACCGATTGCGACGTAAATTGCCGCCATCGCAAGTCGAAGGAGAAGATGGCCTGACACTCGAGGCTCCCTTAGTGCCTAGGCACATGGTGCGTACCGAGTATGGCGCAACATATACTCCACAGGACAATTGGGGATTTAGTTATCGTTTTATACAAGAGCGTGAGAACAATCCTTATTCGGACATGATTTATCGTATCAAACAAAGCGACTTGTCTGGTTGGGTACAAATAACTGATAGCTTATCTGCATCAGCTAGTTATGGACACCACATATATCGAAGTCGATTTCTTGACAACTTTACATCAGACACATGGGTAGTAACCTCGGATGTGTCTTATACAATTAATAAAACCTGGTGGGTTGAGGCTTCCTATGCGGAAAGCGCCAGCGCCATGGCCAGTGATATTGCTGAGCGTAATGTTGGATTATCAGTCCACGCTCAGGTTTCGTCGAATACTGAAGCAAGTGTTGAGTACAGTTCCCAAAAGTTCGATGATAACGAGCAATTGGGTAGGGATTATGATTCAGACAGAATAGCATTTTGGTTACGAAAGAAGTATTAGCTTCTTAAGTAGAGGGGAGTAGTTTATGAAACAACGATTTACATTATGGACTCTTATCGGCAGCAGTGTTGCTTTAATGGCAGCTGCAATGTTGATTGGCGGCTGCGGTGGCGGCGGCGGCGCCGCAGCAGCACCTCCCGGCCCACCCGCATCATTTGTTGCACTTTTACCCGCAGGACAGGCTGGCGCCACTTTGGTGGGGGCAGATAAGTGCGGCGAGTGCCACGATGGAGCTGACAGTAATCATAAGTTCACATCATGGCAAGGCACCGTCCACGCCACTAAGGGTGTGAGTTGTGAGTCTTGCCATGGCCCTGGAAGCAAGCACGTTGCCGCTGACGACGAAGATAAGAAATTAACAATTCTAACCTTCCCCAAGATCGCTTCGGCGTTAGTGTGCGCTCAGTGCCACTCTAAGGATTCATCGGGCGGCGAATTGACTCAGCATGACTCATGGTTGCAGTCTGGCCACCGTGAACCCGTTACTGAGCTTAACTTCGTCCCACCGGACTATAGTCCTGGCCTTGGTACATCGGATACGTGTACTCGTTGTCACAATGCCGGTCTGAAGATCGAGTTTTATGATCGGGCATATGCGAGCACCGCTGTTCCAATTGCCGACAGGACAGCCCGCATCGACTTCCAAAAGGCGTCGTTTAACGAAGGCGACTCGATTGAGGTAGCGTCCTCGGCAAGTTGTGCTAGCTGCCATGATCCTCATGCAGCAACTGGCAATATGGTGA
>CAZJBP010000262.1:0-4076 GCA_964544115.1 uncultured Victivallales bacterium
GCTTTTCTTTGGCTGAAGCCCTGGCGTATGCTGCCGGCACCCCCAACGGAGATCATCATGGCGTCGGTTTTTGGACCTCTCACCCTTGCTTTGGAGCAGTCATCCGCGGTGCAGGATGCCGCGCTCGTGCGCGGGGCGCACGTTCTGGCGCGGCGGTCCTGGCGGGCCGAATCGGTGCGCAGCCAGCGGCTGTTCGCCGCGGTGCCGGAGCTGCTCGCGGAGGCGGGGGTGACGCTGGGCGACGTGGAGCTGTTCGCCGTCGGGACGGGCCCGGGCTCCTTTTCGGGCATCCGGGCCACCATTGCGGCGGCGAGGGCCATGGCCCTGCCCGGCGGGCGTCCGGTCCTGGGGGTCAGCAGCGCCGAGGCCCTGGCCACGCGCCTGGCGCAGGAGCATCGTTCGGCGCGCCGCATCGTCGTGTTCGGGGATGCCCGCCGCCAGCGCGTATGGATTGGCGAGTTCGACGCCGGGGACGGCGCGGTGACCGGGAACCCCGAGCCCCGGCTGGCGCCGGTCGCGGAACTGGCTGAGGTGCTGCGGCGCGGCGGCGTGCTGGGTGCATCTCCCGATCTGGATCGTCTCCACGGCGTTCTGGCCGAGTTCGGGCTGCCGCCCGGTGCGGTGCTGCCCGACCTGGTCTGCTCTGATGCCGTGACGGTCGCGGGGCTTGCCGCCTCGCGCCATGTGCCGGAAACACTGCCTGTGCCACCCGTGCCGATCTACCTGCACCCGCCTGTGTTCGCGCAACCGGCGTGAGACGCGGCTGAATCGGGAGGATGGGTGTTGGAGCCGGGGGGGCGGGCGGCCGGAGGGGAGGCGCGACCATGAGCACGCAGCCTTGGAGTCGACTACCCGCGCGGCGGGTGCTCGACTCGCTGGCGGATGGGGTCTACGTGACGGACCTGCAGCGGCGAATCGTGGTGTGGAACCGCGCTGCGGAACGGATCACGGGCTGGCCCCCCGACCGCATCGTCGGCAGTTCCTGTTTCGACGACCTCCTGTGCCACGAGGACATCGACGGCCACCGCCTTTGCGGCGAGGAAACCTGCCCCCTGCACCGCGCGATCAGCAGCGGCGAGTCCAGCACGCTGCCCGAAATGGTGTTTGCGCGCACAGCCGACGGTCGGCGCATCCCGGTTGAGGTGACGGTTGCGCCGGTGCATGACGGGCGCGGGCGCATTGTCGGCGGGGTGGAATCGTTTCGCGACCTGACGCCGCTGCTCGCGGACCTCGAGCGCGCGCGGCTGATCCAGGGCCAGGCCATGACCGACGGCCCGATCGATGACCCGCATATCGAGGTCTCCGCGCTGAACGTGCCGCAGGAGTACGTCAGCGGCGACTTCTGCCGCATCGAGACGCTGCGCCCGGGCGTCGTGGCCGTGATGGTGGCCGACGTGATGGGGCACGGGGTGGCCGCGGCGCTGCACACCATGCAGATTCGCTCGCTCTGGGAGGAATCGCGCGCGCTGCTGGAGTCGCCAGCCGCCTTCCTGACCCACGTCGGCGACAAGCTCACGGCTCTGACCATCGGCGAGGACTTCTTCGCCACCTGTTTCTACGGCGTGCTGGACACGGCCAGCCGCCGGCTGCGCTACGTGACCGCCGGGCACCCGCCGCCACGCGTATTCCGCGCGGGAAAGATCCTGGCCCTGGAGCGGACCGGTTCGGCTCTGGGCCTCCTGCAGGCAGAAACGTACGGCGAACGGGAGCTCGCGCTCGAAGCGGGCGATGTTGGCCTGGCGTTCAGCGATGGGGCGGTGGAAGTGACGGACCCGGCGGGGCGCGAACTGGGGGAGGAGCAGCTCTGCGCACTGTTCGGAAGCGATCACGACGGTCCCCTGGCCGCGGCGCTGGGCCGCCTGCGCGACCGGGCCCTGGCTTGGTCCGGCCGCCTGCGGCTCGGAGACGACTTCACGGTGCTGGCGTTCCGGGTGCGCTAGCTGGCCGACGCGCGCAGGCTTGACCCCGCTCGTCGTCTTGCGCAGAGTGCGTCAGGTTCTCAACGGCGAGTCGCAACGAACCCACGAGGGATGACCTATGCAGTGGTATTATGCGGTGAATGGGCAGCAGAAGGGACCTGTTGAGGAAGAGGAGCTGTTCGCGCTGGGGCGCGAAGGCCGGCTTGGCGCTGACGACCTCGTATGGAATGCCACGTTCGGGGATCAGTGGGTCAAGGCATCGACCGTGGCCGGGCTGACCGTGAGCGCGTCTGCACCCGTGGAAGGCGTGGAGGCGTGGATTGATGCGGCCTCCTACGCCAGCGCCACTCACAACCGGGACCTGATGGCGCAGGCTCGCGCCTGCCTCGAGAGCAACTGGGGCCTGGCCGTCGGCGTGGTGGCCGTTAACTTCCTGATCGGGGCCGCGTGCGGGTCGGTGCCGATCGTCGGCAGCATCGTGAACCTGCTGATCACCGGGCCGCTGACGCTGGGGCTGCACATCTTCGTGCTGGCCGCTGGCCGTCAGCGGCCGCTGGCGTTCGGCATGCTGTTCGACGGGTTCCGAAGCTTCGGAACCGCGCTGGCCGCCTACCTGCTCGTGACGCTCTTCGTCCTGCTGTGGACGCTGCTGCTGATCGTCCCCGGCATCCTGGCCTCGCTGTCCTATTCGATGACGTTCTTCATTCTCGCGGATGACCCGACCCTCGCGCCCATGGAGGCGATACGCCGCAGCAAGCGCATGATGGCCGGCAACCGCTGGAAGTACTTCTGCCTGCAGTGGCGGTTCTTCGGGTGGGGGCTGTTGTGCGTTCTGACCCTCGGCATCGGGTGTCTCTGGCTGTGGCCCTACATGATGACCAGCAACGCCCGCTTCTACGACGACCTGCGCGCGGGCGCCGCATAGAAGCGCGGCTCCGGCGAAGGACTATCTTGCCACCCCGCCGGCGAATGCGCATACTTTGCGAGCGTGGAGTTGCGTGCTTGAAAGGGCGCGGGGGACAGCCCGGCGGTAACGGTTTATGTCAGAGCTTGAAAAAGTTGTCCGATCGCGGTCCGAGCACACGATCTCCCGGAAGAACATCGATCCCGACGCCCTGCGCGTCCTCTACCGCCTCAACCGGGCCGGCTTCACGGCGTACCTGGTTGGCGGCAGCGTGCGCGACCTGCTGCTGGGGCTGCCGCCGAAGGACTTCGACATCAGCACCGACGCGCATCCCCGCCAGATCAAGCAGCTGTTCCGGAATTGCTGGCTGATCGGACGCCGTTTCCGGCTGGCGCACATCAAGTTCGGCGACAAGGTGATTGAAACCAGCACGTTCCGCAGCGAGCCCGAACCCCTTGAAGAATCGGTCGAAGCGGTGGTGCCCGACATCGATCTCTACCAGCGCCGCAACAATACATTCGGCACGCCCGAGCAGGATGCCCAGCGCCGCGACTTCACCGTCAACGGCCTCTTCTACGACATCGACACGTTCAGCGTGATCGACCATGTCGGGGGCCTGCGCGATTTGGATGCGCGCCTGATCCGCTGCATCGGCAACCCGGACGTGCGCTTTCGCGAGGATCCGGTGCGAATGTTGCGCGCCGTTCGGTTCGCGGCCCGCCTGGGGTTCACCATTGAGCCCGAGGCGTTCGACTCGATCCGGCGGCACCATGCCGAGATCCACCGCGCCGCGCCGCCGCGCGTGCTGGAGGACATTCTGAAGCTGTTTCCGCGCGGCACCTCCGAGGCCTCGTTCCGCCTGCTGTCCGATTGCGGCCTGCTGGCGGACCTGTTCCCCGAGGTGTCCGAGGCCGCCGCCCAGGACGGCGGCGACGCCTACGCCACCTGGCGCTCTCTGTCGGCGCTGGACCGCCGCGTGCACGAGGGGTTCGAGCCCTCACAGGCGTTCATGCTGGCCACGTTGTTTCTGGCCCCGTACCACTGGTGCGTTGCGCACACGCGGCGCGCCGGCCACGACCCCCTGCACGTCGTGCTCGCGCGGGCCCTGGTGGGCGGCGTTGCCCAGCGCTACCGCATGCCCAAGCGGGTCGCGTACGAAACCGTGGACCTGCTGGCCCTGCAGCACCGTATCGAGGCGCCCCGCGAGGCGTCCATGCGTCGCACGGCGTCGCACCCCGTCTTCCCCATGGCGC
>CAZJBP010000263.1:0-4003 GCA_964544115.1 uncultured Victivallales bacterium
CCTTTGACCCCAATGACGGCAACGCCGGCGCCAATCCCGGCGCCAACTGGATTCCCCAGGGAGCGTGGGGCTACGACGGGAAGCGCGAATGGTGCGACCTGCCCTCCTCGATGTACCACCTCGGGCTCGGGCGCGGGCTTACCAATGACTGGCGCGGCATCCTGCGGCCAAAAGGCTCCGACGGCAGCGGGAAAATCTCCCCCTGCGGCGACGGGTTACTGGGCGAGGTCACCTCGCCCTGGAGCGACAGCTATTTCGGCGAGGACATCAGCGCCGACGACCCCGGAAAGCGCGTCGGGCCTGACCACATCATCTCCTGCGCCGGCCCGTATGCGATCAATATCGAAGGCATCCACGGCAACGATGCCGGCAACCTGCTGACCTTCGAGCTCCTCACCCGCGTGACCGAGTCGAACCTGGTCTCCGGCGTGCACCCCCGCCAGTTCCGCGACCACAACCTGGACGGCTTGATCGACTCCGGCGAGTCGCGCGGCGGCGAAGCGAACTACAGCAACGACGCCAATGCGCTCACGCCCGAGAGCGAGGGCGACGACACCGGCGCCACGCCCACGGAGTATCCCTTCAACCGCACCCGCTACATGGAAGACGCCATCGAGTGCTGGGACCACTCCGAGGACTTTGCCCAACTCGACCGCTCAGCTTCCGGCGGAGCCATCGGCGTGCCGCTTTACGGCTACCCGATCTACCCTCCGACAGAAGGTGCGGGCGGCGGCAACATGGGCGGCACAGCCGGCGCCTTCACGTTCTTCCCCTGCCGCGATACGAACACGGAAATCAAGATCATGTTCCAGGTCCGCCCGATGGAGGGCGGCAACCTCGAAGGCGACGTGCCGAGCGATGTCGCGGGCGCGGTCTTCGCCATGCCCATTCTGTGCCACGAACAGGGCCATGACCTCCTGGGCTGGCCGGACCTGTACGACTACGACGTGGGCCCCGGCGGCGGGCCTCTGGCGATCGTCAACTACCCCATCGGCGGCTACGACCTGATGGCCGGCGGCGGGTTGGTTCACGGCATTCCGGACATGAAGAGCGCGGCGGGCTGGATCGCGCCCCAGGATCTGGGCACCATCCTCCCCCTGAACACGCCCGTGACGCTGTCGCTGTACTCGTCGGATAGTTTCCGCAACAACTACTTCAAGTTCGCCAACCCTGCGCGGGCCGGCGAATACTTCTACTTCTGGTACACCCTGAACAGCACCGCCTATGGGGTGGTCGGCGGCCCGGGCGTGTATGTGAGCCATACCGACATTGGCGACGACCCGAATGCGCTGCCCCGCCAGCAGCGCGTGAACGACCACTTCACGTGGGAGGTGCTGCAAGCGGACGGCCTGGACCAGCTTCAGGATGGCGTCAACAGCGGCGACACGGGCGACCCCTTCCCGGGCACGTCGGGGCTGCTGGCCTTCACGGCGGACACCGACCCGCAGGCCCGCTGGTGGAATCAGACGGATGCCGGCATCCGCATCCTGAACATCACGCTTCCGACCCGCCCCGGCGATCCGGCGCTGGTCACGTTCCAGCGCTTCGATACCAGCGCCGTGTGGGATTATCCCACAATCGGCGGGATGGACACCGACTTGGACGGCCTGGCCGATGTGTGGGAATACCACTACTTCGGCGATCTCACGACCGCCGACGGCACGACCGACTCGGACTACGACGGGCTGCGCGACTTCGCCGAGTTCCTGGCGCACACCGACCCGACGGTCACGGTGGGCTCCGCGGACGCCGACGGCGACAAGGATAGCGACGGCATCAGCAACTTCGACGAAGTCGAGGTCCTTGGCAGCAACCCCATCGATCCCGACACCGACGATGACGGCATCGCCGACGGCGACGAAATCGATCCGAGCGTCCTCGCCGGCAAGCAGGGGCGCCAGTTCACCAGCCCGACCGACTCGCGCAGTCCGCTGCTGCAGCGCAGCGCGGTTCTGGACGGCACGGCCATCGTGCTGCCCGCGGTCGCCCCGGGCGACACGGGCGATCGCTTCGCGGTGCCCTCGTGGACCGTCGAGGCCTGGGTCAACCTCGCCAGCGGCGCCGAGACCGGCACCCTCATCGCGCGGACCGCGGACAACGGCCGCACCAACTTCTGTCTGCGAGTGGACAACAACCAGGTGCGGCTCCTCTTCCAGACGGCGGGCGGAGCGACCGTGACCGCGGGCGGCGCGGAGTACACCATCCCGGCCGCGACCTGGACCCACCTCGCCGGCGTATGGGACGCCACGCGCAACACGCTCGAGCTCTTCGTCAACGGCACCTCGATGCGCGCGCAGACCAGCCTGGTCGCTCCATACCGCGGCGAGGGCCTCGGCACCACCATCATCGGCGGCGGCGTCCAGGGCTACCTCGACGAAGTGCGCATCTGGAGCCAGGCGCAGACCGCCGCCCAGATCGCCCTCAACCGCGACTGGTTCGGCCCCGGGCGCGACTTCGTCGTCAGCGGCGGCGGCGGCCTCGCGGACATCGTCTTCCTGGTCGACGCCACCGGTTCCATGGGCGGCCCCATCGATACCGTCAAATCCAACATGACCGCCTTTGCGCTGGCCCTGGACGCGCGCGGCATCGACTACACCCTCGGCGGCGTGGTCTATCGCGACTCGCTCAACGCAGGCGACCCGCCCCCGGCGGCCAGCGGACTGTGGAGCACGCCGGCTGAATTCATCACGTGGGCCGACGGGCTCGCGGCCAGCGGCGGCGGCGACGGCCCGGAAGACGGCCTGGGCGCAATCGATCTCGCGCTGGCCCCGGCCTCCTTCACGCCCACCTATCGCTCGGGTGCGCAGCGGGTGTTCGTGCTGATCACCGACACGGACGTCAAGAACACCGAGGACCCCGGCGACGGCGGCGCGGTGCTCTCCATGGCCGCGGTCATCGCCGACCTCAAGGCGGCGGGCGTCGTCGTCCATGTGGTGACCTCGCCCGGAGCGGATAGCGAGGAGCTCGCGACCGGAACCGGCGGCCTGACCTTCGACATCTCCTCGGATACGTACGAGGCGGTCTTCGACACCATTGCGGCCGGCATCACCGTGACCGCCGTCAGCGGCGTCGGCGACCTGGTCGCCTGGTATCCCTTCGATGACGGCGGGAACACGACCCCCTACGGCGCCGAGGATTACAACCACCGGCTCAACTGGGACTACGCGCTGTCCGGCGTGACCTTCTCGACCAACGCCGTGGACCTGCGCGGCCATGTCGACGACGACACCGACGGCATCCCCGACTGGTGGGAGAACCTGATGCTCGGCACGATGAAGCCCGTGACCAACGCGCTCGACGGCACGGTCACCTTCCTCCGCATCGGCGACGGGGCGGTCACGAACGACCTCGACGCCGACGGCCTCAACGATCTCTTCGAGTACTACTCGGACACCAACCCGCTGGACCGGGACACGGACAACGACGGTGTGCTGGACCAGGACGAGGACCGCGACCTCGACGGTCTCTCGAACCGGGGCGAGGCCCTGCTCGGTTCGGATCCGACCCTCCCCGACACCGACGACGACGGATTGCCGGACGGCTACGAAGTGGCGCACCTGTGGGATCCGGCGGACTCCCTCTCGCCAATGTTCCACCGCGTCCTGCAACTCGGCGGCACGACCAACGACTACGTCGAGATGCCCAACGAGATGCGCTTCGCGCTGACGAACTGGAGCGTTGAAGCGTGGGTTTGCCCGACCAACGGCTGGGCCGGCGGCGGCACCGTCCTGTCCCGCCAGGTCGAACCCGGCGTGATGAACTGGAGCCTCGGCATCGACGGCGACCTCAAGCCCGTCGCCGGCTTCGGCGCGGTCACGCTGACCGGCACGGTGGCCGTGGCGAACGACGGCGCGACCTGGACGCACGTCGCCGCGACGATGGACTACACCAACCACCTCCTGCGCGTCTACGTCAACGGCGTGGAGCGCGGCCGCAAGTGGATGGCCGCCCTTCCGCGCGTCAACGGCGTGGGGCCCGTCACCCAGCGCGTGGGCGAATCCTT
>CAZJBP010000264.1:0-3359 GCA_964544115.1 uncultured Victivallales bacterium
AGCCTGCCGGCGCGACGGAGCCCCTGCCGCAGCCTCCGCCGCCCGGCGCAACTCAGGGCGGCGTGGACAGCGAGCAGTTTGCCCGGATCGCGTCGATCCTGCGTGAGCTGGAGACGACGGCCGCAAAGCCTGAGAATGCGGTTGAATTACCCATGTCGACGGTTCTGAACCTGGTGCCCGGCCGCTATCGGAAGATGGCCGCAGGGGATGTCGATCTGGAGCAGCGGGTTACCGTGTTTATCGAGAACTTGTTTGACCAGCTGGCCTGCGGCCGGATCGCGATCCCGCTGGCGCTGCTCGTCCTCGACCTGCCTCCGGAACTGGTCGAATCGGAAGCGAACAAGGACTACACCACGCTGGTCGTGCTTCCCCTGGACGAAGTGGTTGGAGCGATCCAGCCGGAGGCGCTGACGCGCGGCATGGCCGCCCTGGCCCTCAGTCCCCTGGTTGGACGCCTGCCCGACCCCTTCTCGAGCGGGGAGACGACCGATGTGACGCTGTCGGCTCCCGCGCCCCGCGTCGTCCCCGCCCCACCGCCTCCGCAGCCGGCGCCCGCTGCGGCGCGCGAGCCCGAGAAGACTGCACCTCGGGAACTGACGGCCAAGGAGGCTGCCGAACTCGCTCGCGCCGTTCCCTCCTGGGTATCCGAGGCAGCGCATGAACGCGCCTCTGCCGAGGCGCCGATCCCTGAAAAGCCGCACCCGGCAGCCGAGGCTGTGAGAGTCATCGTGCCGGTCGTGCAGCCCAAAGAGCACATGCCCGCGCCGAAGCCGCTTGTCGCACCGCCTGCACCACCTCCCCCCGCGGCGCCAAGCGCATCGGTCGTTCCTCAGCCATCACCGGTGCAGGCGCCTGCCAAGCCGGTAGTGTCGGCCGTTCGGCCCGAGCCCAGGGAGGACGTCTCGATCGATTACGGCGAGCGCCTGCACGGCATCGACATCAACACGGCGACGGCCGCGCAGCTGGGGTCCCTGCCCGGGGCCACACCCGCCGTGGGGCGTAACATCATTGAATTCCGCTCCGCCCATGGCCCGTTCCGATCGGTCTTTGACCTCATCCGCGTGCCGCACGTGGGCCGCATCACCTTCCGCAAGCTCACGGGCATGCCCTGCAACGCGCGGCAGCGCCACCGCATCCACAAGCTATCGCACCTGCTGGACATCCCCGTGGACCGGGTACACCGCCTCCCGCTGATCGCCGAGAAGCTGAGCGCCCGCCCCGGCTTCGACGGCTGCGTGATCAGCGACGAAGACGGGATGGTTCTGGCCATGCACGCGGCGGACACGTACGGAACCACGCTGGGCGCGCTGGCCCCCCGCCTGTTGAAGCGCATTGAGGAGAGCGTCCGGGAATTGGATCAGGAGGCCGTGAACTCCCTGTCTCTGAGCATCGGAGACCGCATGTTTACCGTGGTGCGAAGCGGGAACATCTTCGTCTGCACCCGACACCGGCGGCGGCGCCTGACGATGAATGACTTGATGCTGACCGAGCGCGTGGCCGGAGAGCTGGCCTGGATGCTCAGCCACCGCGCCTGCGTGGGCGCCGGGGAGGCCAAGGCCGCGGGTGCGGCCGCCAGCGGATGAACACGGAAGCCGTCCTCGACGATCGATTGCGCGACTATGCCCGACAGGGCAAAGCCCTCGAAGAGCGCACCGGCCTGCCCTATGCCCCACTGCTCTCCGAGCAACCCCCGTACGAGGCCCGCATCCGCTTTCCCTTCGCCTGCGCGGCCCGATGGGGCGCTCTTCCGGTGGCCTACGATGCCGAGACGAGCCTGCTGACCGTGGCCGTCAGCGACCCCGAGCAGGGCGCGGCCATCGAGGCGGTCTACCGGTTCTTCGTGATGCCGTGCTCCCTTTCCTTCCGCATTGCCGGCGAGATGGAAATCAACGAAGTGTTTGAGCGCCACTTCGATGGACGCGGCGGCAGTGGGAAGAAGTGGCTGCGCCGGTCCCTCTTCACGCCGGCGGCGCGCGCGGCCGCCTCGCAGGAGGCCGCTGGCGCCCCCCTGACGGTGGAGCGTCCGCCGGTGGTGCAGGCGCTCGCGGCCCCCGCCGCAGAGACCGCGGCGTGGACGGAGCGCATCAGCCGCTCCCTGCTCAACGCGATCGGGTTTCTGGTCAGTCGCGAACTCGAACAGGACGCCGCAGCGCTGCAGGCGGTTCGCACCCGCGTGCGTTACAGCCAGTTGCTGGCCGGCCGCCTCGGCATGCCATCCGACCTGACGGATACGCTCCTGGCGTCGGCCTGGCTATCCGGGCTCCCGGACTGGAAGACCGTGGTCGCGCGTCTCGACGTGCCCTACCGCGTGGCCGAGGTGCTCGCCGGCACGGCCTCGGAGGCGGACTCGCCGGCGATGCACGTCTTCACGGTGGTCTCCGCCTACCAGGACCTCGTCCGCTGCGATCCGCTGGCCGCCCGCAACACGCAGCTCCTCCGCCGTCACCTCACCCCCCAGGGGCCGGGCGCGGAGCACCAGGTCCGCATCATCGAAGCGCTGCTGCAGATCCTCATGGATGAGCAGTTCCTGACCCCGTCACAGGGCAGCGCCGGCACCCTGTTGGTGATCGAGCCGGAGGAGGGCACGGCGTCGAACCTGACGGCGCTGCTCACCGGCGACGGCTACCGGGTCCTGACGGCCGCCGGCGCAGCCGCCGCGCGCGACTTTCTGGCGTCGTTCATGCCCGACGCGATCCTCGTGGCCCGCGATCTGCCCGACGCGCCGGGGCTGGCCCTTTGCCAGGAGCTGAAGCAGGATGCGCGCACATCCCGGGTGCCCGTCTTTGTCCTGCTCAGGCACGGCGGCGACCGCCAGGCGGCTGAAGCCCTGCGCGCCGGAGCCGACGACGTCGTCAGCGTGCCGGTAAGCGCCGAACTGCTGGTGCTCAAGCTGCGCCGGGTCATGACCGGGAAGCCCGACACCTCGGACGACACCGGCGTACAGGGCAACCTCAGCGACCTCGGATTCACCGACCTCATCCAGATCCTGGCGGCCGGCGGGAAGCGCATGGAACTGGCCCTCACGCACGAAGGCCGCGGCGGGCGCGTCTGCCTGGACGGCAATGCCGTCGTCCACGCCGAATTCGGCGATCTGTCCGGCGAGGAAGCGTTCTGCGCCTTCATGCGGTGGACGTCCGGCGAGTTCCGGGCCGTGCCGCGCGAGGAGTTCTCCACGCAGACCATGAACGCGCCGGTGATGGGCCTGCTGATGGAAGGCGCCCGCCGCTCAGACGAGCACGACTGAAGCGAACGCGTTTCGGACGCCGGGTTGACACTGCCCCCCGGGTTCACTAACGTTCAGCCCCCGTATGTCAGACGCGTCACTCAGATCCGAGATTGCCAGGCGCCGGACGTTTGCG
>CAZJBP010000264.1:3369-3970 GCA_964544115.1 uncultured Victivallales bacterium
TACGGCGGCGCCATCCAGCTGGCCGGTTCGGTCCGGGCGCGCCGCAACCAGCGCAACACGACCTCGGACTGGATGGAGCTGGAGAAGGAGCGCGGCATCTCCATCTCGTCCACGCTCCTCCAGTTCGACTACGGCGGCTGCGTGATCAACCTGCTCGACACGCCGGGTCACAAGGACTTCAGCGAGGACACCTACCGCGTGCTGACGGCGGTGGACAGCGTGATCATGGTGATCGACGCGGCCAAGGGCATCGAGGAGCGCACGTTCAAGCTCTTCGAGATCTGCCGGCTGCGGGGCATCCCCATCTTCACGTTCATGAACAAGATGGACCGGCCGGCCCGCCACCCCCTGGCCCTGCTGGACGAACTGGAGAGCGCCCTGGCCCTGAGCACGTTCCCGGTCACGTGGCCGCTCGGCGACGGCGACGGCTTCCGCGGCGTCTACGACCGCCTCCGCAAGGAACTCCACGTGTTCGAGCGCACGGCCCACAACAAGCACCGCGCGCCCACCCGGGTCAGCGGCATTCACGACGCGGCCGTCCAGGACCTCATCCCGGAGAACATTCGCGGGCCCTGGATGGAGGAGCTGGAAATGCTCGCGA
>CAZJBP010000265.1:0-3965 GCA_964544115.1 uncultured Victivallales bacterium
GCATGCGCGCCCGCCGACCTGATCGAGGCGATGATGAAGATCCACCAGTACACGATGCTGTGCGCGCCCACCCTCAGCCAGCGCGCGGCCGTGGAGGCGCTGCGGAGCGGCGACGCGGACAGCGCGGTGATGCGCGAGGAGTACCGGCGCCGCCGCAATTTCATCTGCAGCGCCCTGAATGACATGGGGCTGCCGTGCCACGTGCCCGGGGGAGCTTTCTATGCCTTCCCGTATGTCGGGCACCTCGGGCTGAAGTCCAAGGAGTTCGCGCTGCGCCTGCTCGATGAGAAGAACGTAGCCTGCGTTCCCGGTACGGCCTTCGGCCCGGCCGGCGAGGGCTTCATCCGCTGCGCCTACGCCACAAAGATGGAGCACATCCAGGAGGCCATGAAGCGCATGGCCGACTTTGTGGCGCGCCTGCGGTAAGAAGCCCGCAGCGCGTGAAAGCGAAAGCGGGGCGGGGCGGCGCCCCGGCCCGCTGTTTCTTATCGTCTCAGCGGACCGTGGTGCGGGTCAGCTTGCAGAGCATCTTCCACAGACCATCGGGCGTCTTCTCGGCCAGAATGGCCTCGCGGCTCTTGTCGCGTCCGAACGAGCGGGCCAGGCCGGAGAGCAGGGTCAGGTAGAACGCGCTGGCCGCCGTGGGAATGACGATGAAGAAGATGATGTGCGAACGCTTGCCGGAGTTGTCGAATTTCACGCCCTTCGTGCTCGTCCCAAGGGCCAGCGTCAACCCGCCACCTTCGACGCCGCGCACGTGCGGAAACGCGATGCCGTCTTCCACTGCGGTGGAGAGGATCGCCTCGCGACGGAGGGCCAACTCGACCAGCAGCTCGGCCTTGTCCACGTAGCCGCCCAGCTCCATTTTCGTTGCCAGATCGCGGATGGCCCCTTCCGCATCCGTCGCATCCAGATTCGAGGACATGAGCGTCTCGGACGAGAACCGCGCGACGCCCACCTTGCGCGGGGCCGAGCGCCGTGTCTTGGCGCCCAGTCGGCGGGGCGCGGGGTCCACGATGTAGAGCATGCGGGCGCAGTTCGGGCAGCTCTGGAGGTCCTTGCCCTGCCGGATGGCCTGAACGAGGCTGATGGGCAGGCGCATGCCGCAGACGGAGCAGTTGTCAAAGGAGACCGGTGCGATGGCGATGGGGTCGCGCTTCTGCAGCCTCTCAAACAGGATGCGCAGCGGCGGCGCCAGCTCTACGGTCATCTGCTTGATCGACGCATTGAGCTGCTGCATATGGTTCGTGTGTCCGGCGACGCGCTGCTCGTCACGGATAAGTGTCAGTTCCTGCAACTGGATCAGATGATTGGCCAACGGATGCATAGATCGATGTCCCCTTCGATTCAAAACGCCACCGCCCTGTTCCGGCTCTCCCCGCCGATGAGCAAGACGCGACATGGTCCGGCCACTATACCCAGTGAGTTGGGCGTGTCAATGAACCTTCTTCGGAAGATGTGCGATGATGCGCCCGACGTCGGTGGGCCCGATTGCTGTTGCAGGGCCTGTCAGCGGCGTGCTTTCATGCCTGCCAGCTCCGCTGACGCAGCTTGAGGGTCGAGTCCGTCAGACAAGGAGGGGAGGCACGAATGCGGTGCGGCTCTGACTCTGTCACGTCTTTTCAGCAGGCGGTCTATAGGGCCTTGAGCGAGATTCCCGCCGGCCGGGTCAGCACCTATGCCCGACTGGCCGCCAGGGTGGGGTGCCGCTCCGCCCGCGCCGTGGGTCAGGCGCTGCGCAGGAACCCTTTCGCACCGGGCGTCCCCTGCCATCGCATCATAGCCTCCGACCTCACCCCGGGCGGGTTCTCTGGCGCCGCAGCGGGTCCGGAAGTCGTGCGCAAACGGGCGCTGCTGGCGACAGAGGGCGTTGTCTTCGGCGCGGACGGCCGGCTGGCTGACGCCGGGCGTCTGCACCGGTTTGAAGACGGCGCGGCCGAAGCGGGACGCGCCGTTGCGGGTTCGACCTCCGGTCGCCCAAAAGGCAACGGCGCGCACCGACGTTCCGTCAATGCGCGCCGTATGCGGTCATCGGCTGATCAAAGGCCGTAGAGGGACTTAAGCTGGGCCTCCGTCGGCATCGTGGTGTACGTCTCGCCCTTGGGCCCGATCCACGTGCCGCCCGTTCCCGCTCGAAGCGTCACCGGCGTGCGGGACCCGTTGGAGTTCGTGATCCACACCGTCTGCTGCTGGGAGGCCTGCTCGGCCGCGCTCAGCCGCGAATCGATGCTCTTCTGTTTGTCGGCCTGGCGCCCCATGGTGTTGCCGGCGAGCCCGCCCACGAGGGCACCGATCGCCGCGCCCGCAGCCCGGTTGCTGTCGTCGCCGGCATTGCCGATGTTGTTTCCAACGATCGCGCCGACGCCCGCGCCGACGCCCGCGCCTGCCGCCGTTCCCGTCTGGGTGCTGGTGCAGCCCGCCGTGCCCAGCGCCATGCAGGCGGCAACGCCCGCCGCCACCGTCATACTTAGCTTCGTCTTCATAGCATCCTCCTGCGCCTTCTCAAGCGCGTGCACTTCATAGCCCTGCCGCCGAGGCTGTACGCCAGCCGCGACGATCTACCCTCGCCACACCGGCAGGCTATCAGAACCCGTAGAGCGGTTTCAACTGCTCCTGCGTCGGCATCGTGGTGTACGCCTCACCCTTGGGCCCGATCCACGTGCCGCCGGTGCCCTGTGTGAGGGTGACGGGCGTGCGCGAGCGGTTGCTGTTGTTGACCCACACGGTCTGCTGGCGAGCCGCCTGCTCCGCAGCCACCACGCGAGCGTTGACCTGCTGCTGTTGCTCCTGATTCTCTTGCCCGATGCAGGCGCCGACGATCGCGCCGATACCGGCTCCAAGAAGGGCCGCCCCAAGGGGGTCTCCGCCACCGCCGTGGGGGCCGCCGTGCGGCCCGCCCGGCCCCCCGTGCGGTCCGCCCATCGCCCCGGCCGCCAGAATGCCCACGGCTGCCCCGGTCACTGCGCCCACGGCGGCGCCCTCCCTGGGCGTGGCGCACCCCGCCAGCCCGAGCAGGCTCGCCGACAGCGCGAGGGAGATTACACCTGACCCAATCGCCTTCATGACACACTCCTTTCGGAGCTAGAAGTGAAACGCCGCAGAGAACGTGTGCGAGACATCCTCGCCAAGCCACCGTCCCTGCCATCCCGCCGACCAGTTGCTGGCGAATTTAATATCGAGACCGCACAGCAATCCCATGCTGTCGGTCTCCTCGAAATCGACGCGGCTGCCCGGACGAGCCCCCGGCATCTCGCCGTCGATGACCGAGTAGACGGGTCCCACACTCAGGACCGTACTGAAGGGGAGGCTGTCCGAATCGGCGAAGGCGTGCTCGACAGGAAACTCCATGCTCGCAATGAGAGCCGCCCGGTCCTCGGTCCATTCCACCGTATCCATCGCCATGTCGGCCTCATAGCTCCAGTGGGCGTACTGTGCGTCGATGCGCAGCGTGCCGGCCAGATACTCCGGGGTTCGGATGGGGTGGGCGAGGAGGCCGACCGCGGCCCCGGCCATCCAACTGGTGTCGGCGTCGCCGTAATCGTTGCCCGCCCCGGACTTGGCCTCAACCTGCCCGCCGCCGCCCATGAGGGTCAGCCAGTGCAGCAGGTCGATCCCCGCGTACCCGAAGTAGTTGCGCGCGTCCAGGACGTCGGAGCCCGACCCATCGGTCAGGTCAATCTCCCTCTTGAGCCGCTCGGCGCCGCCGCCGATCACGAGCCGGCTGAGGTTGTCGGCGGTGACCACGGTATCCCGAGGAGCATCCGCCCCCCCCGCGAACGTGGTCGAGGTTGACACCAGGGCTGCGCCCGCAAGCGCGGCCACCGTAGCAATCATCAGCCTAGTTCTCATACCCCAATGCTAAGAGCCCCCGGGGACGCTTTCAAGCACCGTTTTGGCCCTGTCGTGGCGTGGGCGCATCTGCGTTTCATTGCACGCCGCGCAGGGGGCTGGCGCTCGGAGAGCGC
>CAZJBP010000266.1:0-2599 GCA_964544115.1 uncultured Victivallales bacterium
CCGGAGAGGACGCCGTTTTCGAATCTCCGTGGTAAATCTTTTCTTCGGCCAACATAGGGCTTCGTTATTGAAAATGCTTAATCCATAGAACCCGCCTGGCAGCCTGGCAAATACGTCAAGGATAACCGATGGCCGGATCATCGGATTTCCGGCGGACCGTTTCCGGATTCTTGGTCGCGCTTCGGATGACGAGTTGAAGGCCGTGACGTTAAGGCTGAACGGGTATGCGTTGCGTTGGGAAAACCTGGACGAGGACATTACCGTGCCCGGAATCGTATCGGGCCATTTCGAATTGCCGTTGCCGGAAAGCAAGCGTCCGGCCGCCATCGCCGAATCGCGCTCCTCCTATCGGGTCAAGCGCCGGCGAGCCTGACGTGTGACCGGCGTGGCACGGGTCTTCCGACCCGTGGCCCGGGCGCCGTGGTTGAGCGTGCCGAAGTGCTGGTGAAGGAGCAGGGGATGACGGACTCGCGAGTGACGGCCGCCGTTGTCGAATCGCGCTCCTCCTATCGGGTGAAACGCCGGCGAGCCTGACGGGCAACCGGCGTGGCACGGGTCTTCCGACCCGTGGTCCGGGAAAAGCGACCAGTGGACGTGCGCCGGTTTCGACTTTAACGGACCTTCTCTTTGACTTGCCTGTAACAATCAGGTAGTTTCCATTTTGAAAATGATTGAGAATGTTGCAAGGGGAGGGCTAGCGATTGCCGGTAATGCTCTTTTCCTATGGTTTGATTCGAATAAGGGGATCGAGAAACTTTTACAAGATTAAAAGAGGCCTATGAGATCCGGTTGGCATTCGACATTGGGGAAGTTTGTAACAGCAGATCCCCGGGCTGTTTTGGAAGACTTGCGGCGCTTCATAAAGGATGCCAGTCCTGAACAGGTAGCTGCCTGGCACAAGTCCATCGACCTTGTGCAAGATGAGGGACGCGGTGTTATTGAGGCGCATCCAACTGCTGAATCCCATGGTTCTTTATGGGAGTATGAATTACCACGTGAAGGCGGACGGCGACCTGATGTTATATTGCTTCAGGATTCCGCGATTCTCGTGATTGAATTCAAGAATAAACCACACGTGAACGTAGGCGATATTGATCAGGTCGCCGCATACGCCAGAGATTTGCATGAATATCATTCGGAGTGTCACGAACTTCCCCTGATTCCCATTTTGCTTTATCTTGGGAAAGGACCCCGTCTTGAAACAGCCGGAGTTACGATTACAACTCCCAATGACTTTGGGAAGCTTGTACTTGAACTGGCAAGGAAATACTTCTGTCAACCTCCCAAATTAGATCTAGATCGTTGGATCAAAGGACGATACGAACCGCTTCCCGGCATCGTGGAGGCAGCACGTTTGCTTTATAATCGACAGCCGTTGCCTTTCATCCGAAGAGCCTATAGTTCCGGTATCCCGCAAACCGTTGACTACATACTTTCTGTCTGCGAAGAAGCACGCCTCAGTCATCAACATCATCTCGTCATGTTGACGGGCGTCCCCGGGGCAGGGAAGACGCTTGTAGGCTTGCAAGTTGTGCACAGTGAAAAGCTCGCGGTTTGGATGCCCGATGACAAGCAGCATCTTAATCCGGCCAGCTTTTTGTCAGGTAATGGACCTCTTGTGGCGGTTTTGCAGGATGCTCTCAAAAGCAAATCGTTTGTCCAAGACATGCATCGCTTTATTAGAGAATTTGGAATCGAGGATGTAACTGCCTTGCCTCATGAGCGCGTTATTGTGTTTGACGAAGCTCAGCGCGCCTGGACGCGTAGCAAAGTAAAGGATTTTTATGGAAAGAAAGATCTTAAAGCTGATCTATCTGAACCGGAAATGTTGATCAGGGTCGCACAGCGCATGTCGGAAGGATGTGTGATCTTGGCTTTGATCGGGACTGGACAAGAAATTCATACCGGGGAAGAATCCGGCATTCAGGGATGGATTGATGCAGTTGCCAACTCGGGGCGCCATCAAGACTGGGCCATACACGCGCCTCCAAGGATTAGTGAATCGAATAAGATTCCAATTTTTGACTTACGTGTAAGCGCTCAATTGGATTTAAACATAACAATACGCAGTCATGCTGCTGAGCATTTGCACGACTGGGTTAGCGGGTTGCTGGACGAACCTTTAATGCCAGAAAATAAGTTGTTTGAAATAGCGGAAACGCTCCAAGCATCCGCATTCCCGATCCTTTTGACGCGCGACTTGAACTGGGCAAAAGAATATGCGCGATCCCGATTCCATGGAGAGACCAATCGGAGATATGGGTTATTGGCCAGTTCAAAAGCACGCAATCTAAACGATTACCATGTTGATAACCGGTATGATCGGTTTTTCCCGACAGCATCGTGGTTCAATGCCGAACCGGAAAACGCCAAATCTTGTTGCCAGCTTGTCAAGCCCGCGCAGGAATTCCATTGCCAAGGGTTGGAACTTGATCTGCCGATCGTATGCTGGGGAGATGATTTTTGGTGGGATGACCGATGGGACATGCGTCCTGCCAGATATAACCCCCTTGTTGCAAATCCTTTCGCTTTTCGGAAAAACACCTATCGTGTTTTAATGACGCGAGGGCGTGAAGGGTTAATCATATTTGTCCCACCC
>CAZJBP010000266.1:2609-3963 GCA_964544115.1 uncultured Victivallales bacterium
CCGATGACATCCGAATGGAAGCAACTGCAAAACGGCTGATTCGTTGTGGCGCTCTGCCGGTTGAATCACGCAAAACTGTAAATCAGACAACAGTGCAAGAAAGCCCAATTGAGCCAATCCGTATTATTTCTAGACGGTCCGAATTCTGTCGGTACGATGAGGTGGCTGAGGTAGCATTCAAAACGGCGTTACCTTATGTTGCATTGCTGGCTGCAGGACCATTCGCTAATGGATTTCTGTTCTCTAGTCTTGCCGAATGCAAGGATGCTCAATGGTTGAGGGTTCCATTTTCCCTGGGTGGCCAAAATCGTTTTATCGTAAAAGCGAATGGCGACTCCATGGTCCCAACCATCAAGCCGGATGATCTTCTGGTTTTCGAATATCATCGATCTCCCCGGAAGGACGGTCAAATAGTCATCGTAAATGCATCTGAAATACCAGATTCAGATCCTCAATCAGCTATTAAGCGGCTTTGGCAAACTGAACAAAACTGGGTTATTACCTCGGACAATCCATCATATAAGCCAACTACAATTTCAAAAGAACATCTGCAATATCCTATCCTTGGCGTCTTTGTCGGTAAAATCGCGTAATTGTCGACTTGGCAATCCAAAAGCAGACTGTGTAAGGAAGAAGGCGATTCCATTTCTTCTTGCGTGACTCGCCTGGAAGGGCGACGGGGCGCTCTCGCGGGAGCTCGCCGGGCAGCGTCTGCTGCCCGGTCTGCTGCCCGGCTCGACCCTCCGGAGAAAGGGCGCGGGCATGCGTGGCGGCGGTCTCGCGGGAGTTCGGCCCTTCGGAGAAAAGGCGTGGGGAAATGCGTGGGCGGGGGAATAGGACCTATTGGCCCTATAGGACCTATTCTGAAAAGACTGAGTCATTTTGAAATTGACTTGAATAAGGCCTTGGGAAAGAATGACGCCGACATTGCCGGACGGCCCTGCTGAAAGCGGGCTGAATGAACGAGACTGATGGCGGTAAACCCGGACAGAGTCCGGTGGCGGACGTGGAGCAATTGCTCCGGCATGCATCCCCCGAGATCCGGGCCATTGGCGCCCGGCTGGCCGGCAAACTGGAACTGGGGTGCCTGAGGCCGGTTTTGCGCGATCTGGAGTGCGATCCGGAAGAGCACGTAAGGAAATTTGCCGCGCAGGCGCTGAAGCTATTGACGGCCCCAGGGGCTAGCGTCATTTGCGTGATTCAGACGGCAGAATCATTGTCGGCAGAATCATTAAGTCGCAAATAGGTGGTGCCTGGAGAATAATATGCCAATAGAATGCAGTGTTGCGGTTTGTTCTACCGGCCAGGAGCGGTTTCATTTTGTGGACACTCGTGTCATGGGGCATGTGTTTGA
>CAZJBP010000267.1:0-3948 GCA_964544115.1 uncultured Victivallales bacterium
CGGATTTTTCCACGATCCGGGAAAAGACCATGTCCGGGAGGAGGCCGGTATCCTCTGCAAAGAGGCAGAAGACGATGCGGTCGAGGAAGTGGGCCACGGCGGCGGGGTCGAGACCGCGTTCCCGCAGGGCGGCGGCTATTTCGGCAAAGTGTTTGGCCGCTTCCTGGGTGACGGCTGTGCTGGTGCGGCCGGGGCGGAGAGATTCCGGGTTGTGGAAGACCGCCCGCATGATCTCGATGTTACGGGGTTCCGCCAGGGATTCCAGGGGTATCTCGAAAGCCGTGGAGACGGTGCCGGTGAAGTTCGTGTTGATGACGATGCGGTCCAGGTCGCACAGAACCAGCAGGGGCGGGTTTTCAAGGTTGTTGCGGTACTGCAAAAGCTGGTCGTAAGCGTCGTCCAGGTCCTTGTGCTTACCCTTGTACTCCTACCCGAAGAACCCCTTCTTCCACACGTCCGCGAAACCGTCCCCGCCGCCTTGCTTAGCCGCGCCCTTTTCAAAGCAGAACCATTCACCGGTAGGGTCGGCGGCGGCCGGAGTGGGATGGTCAAAGACGTGGCAGAGGTCAAGGAAATGTTCCTGAGCGGCGGAACGTTCCTTCAGGTGCCACCTTGCGCCATTTGGCGATAAATTCTGCGATGTTCATATGTGATTATGATAGCTGAAATGAATTGAAGAGACAAGAGCGTTCAGGTTGCCCTCCTACCAATTCATTCTCCAACATGGCGGTGGGAGCTAAGAAGTTGATTCGATATTTTGTGGGACTGACACCTCGGTCCAGACCCCTCGGTCCCACAGCGCGTATTCGATGATGCTGCCAAACTTCCTCGCAGAAAGCAGGATAAAATCGTCGATTTCGTCGAGGCATCCGTCATCCAAAAGGCCGTCTGGTCTGTGACGGCGGCAACTACACGTTAGTGGACACTAGCAGTTGAATCGGCATCGGCGAAACAATCCAAAACACGCGTCGATAATCCGGATCCGGTTGGTCTAAATATTCAGAGTAAAATAGTTGCGTGTCCGGGAGCATGATCGGAAACCTATCTTCTGTAATCGCCGTCTTAGGTGTTGCCTGCCATGCCTCTTGTTCAGGGGAAAAGAGATATAAAGAAGGCGGTGTGCGTGTATATTCCTGTTGAAACTCTAATATCGTTCCAAAATTAACCCCTTTTATGCGCCTTCCCGACTTAAGACTGAAGGCTAACACCACGTCAAAAGGCCATTGATGCCGATCTCGAATTTCCCGAGCAATAGAGAGAGAAAGCAGTCCAGCCCACAACCACGTTTTTGGATTCACACAGGAATGATCGAGTTGTGTTACATCAAAATCGACAAACCGGCGATAAGCTTGTGTTGCAACCGTGGTTTCCAACCAATTCCCGATGATATTTGCGAAGTGATTCATAATATTATGGAACGGTAAAGCCCGCTTGAAGCAGGAAATCTTTCTCGGCTTTTGTCAGAGTTCTTCCACCGTGCTTGAAGGTTCCATCTCTGTTGATAGCCGACCCATCTGCAAAATGAATGTTGTCTTGCTCTCCAAAAACCTTACCCTTATCCACCCGTATGATTGACTTCGGAGCTTTTCCTTTTCTTATCAACTGATCCGCTTGATTGACGCTCAAATACTTTCCCTGCTTCAGTAGCGCACCTGCCTCATCGGCATACTTTAGCACACCAAAGACAGGCAATAAACCAACCGCATCCAGAGTCGTTTGAAACCCATGCCCCAATGACCATTCCCAATGTGTGAGATCGTAGAAGATATCTCGAATATCGCACGGAAGATCGATGTCAATTAAGCCTGTCACCAATTGTGCTCCGAGACCGAGTTCTGTTGGATCACCGGAAAAGTAATTCCCCATCCAGAGTTGTCGCCAGGAATTGCCCAAATATGACCCCTCTTCACACAATCCAAACGGGTCTTTGTTGTTCACCGGATCATTCCCGCAGAACACGTACTGGTTCAAACCCCCCGAAATCCCGATTGGGTCCGGCGATAGCCACCGCCCGGTGACGGGATCATACCAGCGGGCGCGGAAGTAATAGAGGCCTGTTTTCCAAGAATACTCCCGGCCCTGCCACAAATAACGGTTCCCGATTTGTGATTCGCCACCGCTTATCTCAAACCCGCCCGAATCGAAGGCTCCCAGCATACGCCCCCAGGCGTCAAAATCGTAGGATTCCACAACTGAGCCCCTCTCGTCCACCCAGGCCCAGATCGTGTTCTGCTGGTCGCGAATGGCGTAATAAGTTTTCGCCACCGTGCCGGTGTGAACCGTCATGGCGATCAACTCGTCGATGCCGGGGCCGTAGAGATACGTGCGGATAACACCGCCGGTGGCGTCGAGATCGGCGAGCACGTGTGGTCCGTCGTAGAGATGCCGGGTCGTGACGCCTTCAGCGGCCGTCCAGATGCGGCGGCCGAGCGGGTCGTACCCATAAGTTTCGGACTCAACCCCGTTCGTGGAAACGGCAGTCAACCGATATTCGGAATCCCAGTCCAGCGACCGTACCAACAGATCCATGGCCCCACGATAAACCAATTGCGTGACGCATCCCGCTTCGTCATAAAGGCAATCGCCCGCTGTGTATGCAGCGAGAACGAAGGTGTTGGTGGCCGCTACATTGTTGCCAGCGGCATCCGAAACGGTCGCCACAATCGTCTTTTCCCCCAATGATCCAAAAGCCACTTGCGCGCTGAAATTGGAGCCATTGATCACAGGCGCGATAGCATGAAGCCCCCCTTGAATTTCGCGAACGCCATAACGCGGATCTGTGCCGATGGTTTCTCCGGCAAATCCGGAAACCGTGCAACTCGGCGTGTTCGTCCGGGTCACCGACCAACCGGCCAACCGATCTCCTGTTCCGTTGGCGTAGTGCACGTCAAACGCGGTGGACGTTTTGACGATCCTCCGGCCTGCGTCGTCGTAGGAGTAGACGACTAAATTCGTCATCCCCTGTTCCTGATTCTTTGCTTCTGACACCAGCCGATCCAGATCGTCGTAAGCGTAGCGGCGCACGGTTGCATGCCCCGCCGCGCGATCCACGCGCTGGGTGATGCGCCCAAGCGCGTCAACGCTGAAGTCCATGGAGCGAACGACGGCGCCCTGTGTTCGCCACGTCAAGTTAGTCAACCGGTCAAGGCGGTCCCACCCAAAGCCCTGCTCGAGAGGGCCAGTCGTCATCCTGGAAGGCAGCCCGTTCCAATCCGCATATTCGCGAGCAACGGAAAGGAACGTGCTTCGACACGTTGATTCGCGGCTCGTTTCACGATTGCCCGCATCGTAACCGATGGCCTCCGTAAGGCCAATGCCTGAGGCGACAAGTTGAGTCACGGAACCAACCAAATCACAACCATACGCGACACGCCCCGTCCATCCGGAAACGCGGGTTTCTTGAGCCGTCAGGCGGCCTGGAGCAATCCAGTCATTTGTTACCGTTACGCCGCCGTCCGTGACGGAAGCGAGCAGTCCGTTGGCCAGCCACGTGTAAGCATTGGTGCGACCGGGTAACGAATGCTTCGAAAGGCGAGCGCCGCTATCGTAGTCGAACACGGCCCGACTGCCGTCAAAGCGCGTGACTTCCTTCGGCAAACCGAGTACACCATATTCAACGGAGGCAACTCGCCCCTCAATGTTGGTTACAGCGCTGATGCGGCCCGCCGCATCGGTCGCACGGGCCTCAACCGTCCGCCCCAGGGAGTCGATAACGGCCGTCGGTTCCAGTTGAAGATTGTAGTCGAAATCGAGAGCCACGGTGCGATTGGACCCGCCTTCGGACACGGTGCGCTCGATGCGCAGCGGCTTACCCGCCGTGCCATAGGTGATTGCCGTGTAACGGCCTGCCCTATCGACCATGCCGGTCATGTGTCCCAGGGCATCGTAGTACCGGCGCGTGTCGAGCAAGTCGGGATCAATGGTTCGGGTCACCCTGCCAAATCCGTC
>CAZJBP010000268.1:0-3933 GCA_964544115.1 uncultured Victivallales bacterium
GGTCAAGAGCTGCGCGGTGAAGCACTTCTTCCTGATCGGCGGGTGCGACGGCGCCAAGCCCGGGCGCAACTACTACACCGAGTTCGCCGAGGCCGTCCCGAAGGACTGCGTGATCCTGACGCTGGCGTGCGGCAAGTACCGGTTCAACAAGCTGGACTTCGGCACGATCGGCGGCATCCCGCGCCTGCTGGACATCGGCCAGTGCAACGACGCCTACTCGGCCATCCAGATCGCAGTCGCGCTGGCCAAGGCCTTCAACACGGACGTCAACAGCCTGCCGCTGTCGATGATCCTGTCCTGGTACGAGCAGAAGGCGGTCTGCATCCTGCTGACCCTGCTCCACCTGGGCATCCGCAACATCAAGCTCGGACCCAGCCTGCCGGCGTTCGTCACGCCCGCGGCGCTGAACGTGCTGGTGGAGAAGTTCAATATCGCGCCGGTCAGCACCGCCGCCCAGGACCTGGCCGCGGCGCTGAAGAAGGCGTCCTAGCCCGGGAACCCGCGCCCGCCTCTCGCTCACGCCCGCCGCCCCGGCGACCGGGCGTGAGCGAGGACGGCGACGCACGAGAGGAGACGACATCATGGCCGATGTGAAAATACCGACGGGCGCGCCGCTGGCGCTCGCCTCCGGCGTGGACTACGCCGCGGGCGGCATCGTCAGCAAGACGCTGCTGGACAAGAAGAGCGGGACGCTGACGCTCTTTTCGTTCGATACGGGACAGGGCCTCAGCGAGCACACCTCCCCGTACGACGCCACCGTGCAGATTCTCGAGGGCGAGGCCACGCTGACCATCGGCGGCACGCCGGTGCAGGCCAAGGCGGGCGAACTGGTGATCATGCCCGCCGGCATCCCCCACGACGTCCGCGCCGAACAGCGCTTCAAGATGCTGCTGATCATGATCCGGTGAATCCCTCCCCGTGCGGGATGCTGCACGAGATGCACTGGCGCCACACGCCTAGGCGTGGTAGTTTGACCCGCGTGCGAGGGGCGCGGTCTCCGCTTTGGCCGTGTCGGCAAGGCCAGGCGGCCGGCTGTGTGACCGGAGGCAAGAATGACTGACGTGCAGCAGAAACTGGCGGAGCTGGTCGAGGAGTACCGGGACCGTTGTTTATGGTTCCTCCGCGCCGACTACATGCCGGAGACGCCGGAGGAAGCACGACGTGTCCTCGACCTGATCGAGCGGTACGGCGACCGCGCCGGCTATCGGCGGGCAGAGGAGATCAAGGCATGTCTCTAACGCCGTTCCAGAGCGATATCCTCAGGCAGTTGGCCGCGCAGCGTCGCGCACGCGGGGAAAGCTACGTGGCGGGCGGCCTCGCGCTGAACGCGCTCCTGTCGGCACCGCGCCATTCCAGAGACATTGATCTGTTCCACGACACCGAGACGGCACTGGCGGCAACGTGGGCTGCGGACCGCGGCGTGTTGGAGGCGAACCGCTATGAACTGAGGATCCTTCGCGAAGCCGCGTCCTTCGTTGAGGCAATCGTGTCAAAAGGGGGCGATCGCACCGTCATGCAGTGGGCGCGCGACAGCGCGTTTCGATTCTTCCCCCTGCTTGAAAACGAAATCATGGGGCTGACCTTGCACCCCTTCGATCTGGCCACGAACAAGGTGCTGGCCATGGCGGGACGGCTGGAGGTCCGTGACTGGGTGGACACCCTCCACTGCGACGAATCGCTGCAGCCCCTGGGCTATCTGTTCTGGGCCGCCTGCGGGAAGGATCCCGGGTATAACCCCCATTCACTTCTGGCCGCCGCCAAGCGCCTGCACTACAGCCAAGCCGAGGTGGACACGCTTGACTTCGCGACAGGGCGGGCGAATGCCTCCCAGCTGGGTGTGCGCTGGCACGCTGCGCTTGCCGAGGCCGGCCGCATCGTTGCATGCCTGCCGCCTGAGCAGGTCGGTAAGTGCGTCCTCACGCGCGAGGGGAACCTGGCTCGCGAAGACGCGGCATCCCTCGCAAACGCCATGAAAGCGGATGGTCTTCTTTTCCACGAAGGCCGCATCGGCGGCGCGTGGCCCTGCGTTCGAAACTGATTCTGGTGAGCACACTCCCCCTGCCGACAGCAGGTTCAGGTGCCGGGGCAAGGGGGTGAGGAGGGAGCGATGACCGTCGTAGAGCAGCAGGTGACGGTGGGGACCAGAACGGTAACCGGCGTGAAGGTGGACCTGCCGGGGGCGCCGGTGCTGATGCTGGTCGGCGCGAAGGGCTTTCTCGGCTGCGGCTACTTCCGCACGGACGTGGCGGACAAGGTCGGCCACGCGCTGGCGGTCGTGTCGGGCGTGAAGTCGTTCGACGACATGCTGGCCGCCGAGGTCAGGGCCGTCAGTGCCGCCGCCGCGGCGCTAGGCATCACCCCCGGCATGAGCGGCCGCGACGCGGCCGCCCGCCTGGCTTGACGCAGTCTCGATCGCTATTGCTTTCCATGGACCGGGGGAGTAGTTTTCGCGCAGTTTTTCGGTGCGGCGCGGGCCTGCTGTCCGTGCGGGGACCGATGAGCAGGAAAGGCATCTGCAATGAAGAATGCGTTGGTGGTTTGGGGCGGTTGGGATGGACATGAACCCCGGCAGTGCGCGGAGATCTTCGCGCCGTGGCTGGAGTCGAAGGGATTCCAGGTCAAAGTGTCGGACACGCTGGACGCCTATCTCGACGCCGAGGCCATGAAGACCTACACCGTGATTCTTCCCATCTGGACCATGGGCAACATCACGAACGAGCAATGGCAGGGCCTGCGGACCGCCGTGTTCAACGGCGCGGGCCTGGCCGGCTGGCACGGCGGCATGTGCGACGCGTTCCGGCAGAACACGGATTATCAGTTCGTGACCGGTGGCCAGTGGGTGGCCCACCCCGGCGGCTGCGTGCCCTACACCGTCAACGTCACCAAGCCGACGGACCCGATCGTAAAGGGTCTGAAGGACTTCGGGATGAAGTCCGAGCAGTACTACATGCACACGGACCCCTCCAACGAAGTGCTGGCCACCACCACGTTCAGCGGCGAGCACGACGGGGCGGACTGGATCCGCGGCTGCGTGATGCCGGTCGTCTGGAAGCGGATGTTCGGGAAGGGCCGCGTGTTCTACTCGTCCCTCGGCCACGTCAGCGCAGACTTCAAGGTGCCCGAGGCGCTGGAGATCCAGAAGCGCGGCACCCTGTGGGCCGCCGGCCAGCCGATCGTGGCCGAATACGCGTCGTAGGTCGCGCCCCGATCCCGGATCCTGTTGCCACCCGCCCCGGCCCCCCGCCGGGGCGGGTGCGTTTTGAGCCTTCTTTGTTGCTGACGCCCGCCCGGGAGGGTGCCACAATCCGAGCGGTACGAGGGACGTTGGGACCGGGGTGGCGGGGCTCGGACGTGGGCTGGCCTGCCGCTCTGAAAAGGAGGTAGGCGTCATGATCAGCATCCGTCGGATCCTGTGCCCGGTGGACTTCTCCGAGAGCTCCACTCACGCCATCGAGTATGCGCTGGCGTTCGCGTCCGCTTACCGCGCGGAGCTGCGCCTCCTGCATGTCGTCTACCCGCCGTCCTACGGCGTGGGCGCGGACGGGATCAACATCGATATCACGGTGCAGATGACCGAGCACGTCGAGAAGACCAGCCGTGAACAGCTCCACGCGCTGGCAGAAAACGCGCGGACGAGCTGGCCGGAGGTGACGGAAGAGATCCTCACCGGCGTCCCGTTCCTGGAGATCATCCGCTCGGCGCGCGCGGCGCAGGCGGACCTGATCGTCATGGGCACGCACGGCCGCACCGGTCTCGCCCACGCGCTCATAGGCAGCGTGGCCGAGCGCGTCGTGCGCAAGGCCCCGTGCCCGGTCCTGACCGTCAAACACCCGGAGCACGATTTCGTCATGCCGTAGGGCTCTCCGGCTCCGCCTGCTCCCCCGATCCTCGCCTAAGGTCGTGCGGACAGTAAAATAAGTGAAGCGGGCGTGA
>CAZJBP010000269.1:0-3915 GCA_964544115.1 uncultured Victivallales bacterium
GGATGACGAGTTCCCGTTCGAGCGGCGGATACGCCGCAACCCGATCCGCGCCACGGTCGCCACCGCCCCGGCCCTGGGGCCGGGGCGGTAAAGGAAGCGGTGGCCCGCCTGCCTGAGGCTGCCCATCCCGCGCCCCTTGGCGGATGGTCGCCGGACCGGAGGGGCCGCCCCAGAGGGCCAAGTCAGTGAAACGAGGATGCGCGGTTTGCGGTTGCGGCGGCGGGCGGCGTGGGATATGGCTGGAGGCGGAACAGATCAGGGAGGGACGTGCGGTGAATGCGACTCCGGAACGCGGGCGAACGCATGGGTTTGGGCTGTTCGTGATCGGCAACGAGATCCTCGAAGGACGGCGGGAAGACCTCCACGTGGCCTTCACGCGTGACCTGCTGCACGCCCGCGGCTTTGACCTGCTCTATGTGCAGATTCTCCCGGATCAGCCGGACGTGATCCGCGACCAGCTGGCTTGGGCCATGGGGCGCCCGGCGCCGTTCTTCTGCTGCGGCGGGATCGGCTCGACGCCCGACGATTTGACGCGCGAATGCGCCGCCGCCGCGGGTGGCGCGCGCATCGTGCGTCACCCGGAAGGGGAGGCCATCCTCCGCGGCAAGTGGCCGGGCAGCGTGTCGGAGGGCCGGATGCGGATGGTGGATTTCCCCCTGGGATCCGCGCTGATTCCCAACCCGGTCAACCAGGTGCCGGGCTTCCGCTTTCGCAACGGCTACTACGTGCCGGGCTTTCCGGAGATGGCTCACCCGATGATGCAGTGGGTTCTGGACACGCTCTACGAGCCCGGGCAGCTGAAAGCCTCGGAATCGATTGTCCTGCAGAACGCGCGCGAGGGTGACCTGGTGCCCCTGATGGAGCGCTTCGTGGCGCAGCACCCCCGCGTCTCCTTCTCCAGCCTGCCGCGCTTTGTTCCCGGCGGCACGGAGCTGCACCTCGGCGTGCGCGGGCTGCCCGGCGATGTGGCCGAAGGGCTGCGCGATCTGGTCGCCGCGCTTGGCGCCGAGGGCTGGCCGGCGGGCTGACGAGTCTCCGTCGAACGCCTCCCTCATCTCCGCGCTTTACGCCCGTGCGGTTTCGGCCCTACAGTACGCGGCGTGTCTGGGGGGGGCGTAAGCACTCGGGCCGCGGGGCCTCAAGGACGTCTTTGGAGGAATCAACGTGAGCAGATCAATCGAGATGGCGTTGGCAACGGTGTGTGTCGTGGGTCTTCTGACGGGTGGCGCGCGGGCCCAGTACATGCCGGCTCCCGGCGACGGCGCGGAGCCCGCTCCGTGCCAGATCCTGGACAAGGCGTGCGGCAGCCAGTATGCGCTTTCGCTGGCGTACATTCCCGAAAGCAGCGTGAAAGACCACGGGGATACCAGCATGACGGAGCTGGATGGCACATGGGAGTTTGCCTACTACCGCGATGTGCTGATGGCCGACGTGGACCTGCGCCTCGACGGCGGCATGACCGCGCTTGACTCGGCCGGCATTGACCTGCCGTCTGAGTTGATCGACCTGTCCCTCAACGCCGGCATCACCTGGCGCTACGTCAACAACACGGCCCTGCAGCTGCGCACCCGCCCCGGCATCTATTCCGAACTCGACGGCATCGACAGCGACAGCTTCTTCTTTCCGTTCTCCGGCAGCCTGATTTGGGCGGTTCATCCGGAGCTCTCGGGGGCCATCGGCGTCGAGTGTCGTCCGGGCTTCGAGCGGGAAGTGGCGCCGTTCGCGCGGGTGGAGTGGGAGGCGTCAACGGACTGGCGCGTGAGCGCGGGGCTTCCCATGACCCGCGTGACCTACTACGGCATTCGCGACTGGAACCTGTACGGCGCGTTTGACTGGCGCAGCAATACATACAGCCTCGACGACAGCAGCGCTGTCGATCGCGAGCGGATCACCCTTGAGGACTTCAGGCTCTATGCCGGCGCGGGGTACAGCCTTTCCCAGGAGCTGCTGCTGATCGGTGAATTCGGCGCCGTGCTCGAGCGCAGCGCGGAGTTCGAGAACGCGGCGGAAGACCTGCGGCGCGAGAACGACATCGACAGCAACGTGTTCGTCCGCCTTGGCGTGGTCGGTCCGTTCTAGTCGAGCCGCCGAAACCGGTCACCGGTACCGGCTGACCGGGATCAGGGCCCGTATCGACGCGCGCAGCCCCTGGGTGCCCTCGCCACTGGCGGCCGACACGCATACCGGGTCGTGCCCTGTGTCCCGCGTGAACTCGGCCAGGTTGTCCGCGGATTCGGGCAGGTCCATCTTGTTGGCCACGACGAGGATCGGGCGCTGAAGCAGCGTCGCGTCGTGCAGCTCGAGCTCCCGCAAGATAATGCGGTAGTCATCCCAGGGCTTCCGGCCGTCCACGCCTGCCATATCGATGACGAGCACCAGCGCGGCCGCCCGCTCGACGTGCTTCAGAAAGGCATGGCCCAGTCCGACGCCGTCGTGGGCGCCGTCGATCAGGCCCGGGATGTCCGCGACCGAAATGCGGGCGTAGTCCTCGAACACCATCGTTCCCACG
This sequence comes from uncultured Victivallales bacterium, assembly GCA_964544115.1. Taxonomy (GTDB): domain Bacteria; phylum Verrucomicrobiota; class Kiritimatiellia; order UBA8416; family JADHWI01; genus CAZJBP01. The sequence continues at coordinate 2,510 of CAZJBP010000269.1, forward strand.
ACGGGGTTGAGGGTGGTGAAGGGATAGGCGGCGATCTTCGGGTGCGCGTCCGTGATGCGGCTGAGCAACGATGATTTGCCGGCGTTCGGAAATCCGATAAGCCCGACGTCCGCCATGACCTTGAGTTCAAGTCGGGCGTGGATCAACAGCCCCGGCTCCCCGGCGGTGTGCTCGGTCGGGGCCTGATGGGTGGCGGACATCCAGTGCATGTTCCCGCGCCCGCCTTTTCCGCCCTTCGCCAGCACGAATTCCTGTCCGTGCTCGGTGATGTCGGCCAGAAGCGCGCCGGTCTCGATGTTCCAGACTTCAGTGCCGCACGGGACCTTGACGATGCGGTCCTTCCCGCCCCGGCCGTAGAGCTGCTTGCCCTTGCCGTGCCCGCCGTCATCGGCGCGCTGGTGGGGGGAGAAGTAGAGAAAGACGAGGGATTCAGTGTCGCGGTCGCCGAGCAGGATCACCGATCCGCCGTCGCCGCCGTCGCCGCCGTCGGGCCCGCCGAGGGGGACGAATTTTTCGCGGCGGAAGCTGACGCAGCCATTGCCGCCCTGCCCGGCCTGGGCATGCACCTTGACAGAGTCGACGAAGCGCCGGGATTTCACTCGATCAGACCGCCCACCTTACTTGGCGGCGGCAGCGACGACCGACACGCGCTTGCCGTCGCGGTCGAACTTCACCACACCGTTAGCGACCGAGAACAGGGTGTCATCAGAGCCGCGCCCAACGTTGAGGCCCGGATCATAGCGGGTGCCGCGCTGGCGCACGAGGATCGCTCCTGCCTTGACGGTTTCCCCGCCGTAGCATTTGACGCCCAGGCGCTTGGCCTGGCTGTCGCGCCCGTTTCTTCCTGACCCACTCGCTTTGGTAGCCATGATCTATTCTCCCGGCGCAGGCGCGCCGCAATGTTGCCGTTGCGGGCTCGAGCCCCGATTACAGGATCGACTCCACCTTGAGAACCGTCAGATTCTGGCGGTGCCCCACCTTGCGCGAGTAGCCCTTGCGGCGCTTCTTCTTGAAGGAAACCACCTTCTCGCCGCGGATGTGACTCACCACGCTGGCTTTGACGGTGACGCCTTCCAGGGTCGGCTTGCCGATCCTCAATGTGGTGCCGTCCGAGGCGGCCATCACGGTGGTCAGGTCAATCGTCGATCCCTCGTCGACCTCCAGGGTCTCGACCTTCAACGTGTCTCCAGCCACCACCCGGTACTGTTTTCCGCCGCTCTCGACAACTGCATACGGTTGCATGTGCTTGAGTCCTTCGCTTCAACGGCGCCGTTCAGCGGCGCGTGATCCGATGCAAAACGCGGAGACAGTAGGGATGCGGGGGGCGAATGTCAACCGGAATCAGTGAGATCGAATTGCGCCACATTAAATGTTACCGAAGGGAGGGGCTGGAGATGACCGGTTGC
>CAZJBP010000270.1:0-3811 GCA_964544115.1 uncultured Victivallales bacterium
CGTGACTTTGAATTCCGTCAGTCTGCGGTCATCCGTGGACGGCGGATTGCAGGCCCCCTTCACCGTAGGAGCCAGCCACGCCATCGCGGCCGCCAGAAGAGCTGCGCTCGAACACCGTGCAATAAGCCTCGTCATGGTTGCCCTTCAGCTCCTCCTTGAACTCCGCGCTTATCACGGCGCGCATTTACCTATCCCCATCGGGCCTCATCCGAGTCAGCCCTGACCGACCAAAGGCAATCTATCATTTATCTCAAGGGCTGACCCCGGCGCCCCCTGACCGAACAAAGGCAATCTATCTTGTATCTCAAGGGCTGACCCCGGCGCCCCCGCCGAGCCGCCGCGAGGCGGCGAGGGCCTGGGTAGTTCATCAGCGGCGCAGCCGCTGATTGCCTGGCCGGTCGGGTCGGGTTGGAAGGGGGACCTGAGAGGGGGGCTCACAACCAGTTCCAACCTATGTCGCCGTAGAACTCCGTGTCTTTCGGCCCGATCGATCCCCATTCCACACAGTCCTGCTCAAGGGCAAGGACACTGTTCCCTTTGCGGTCGATCAAGCCCCATCGATGCTTGCCTTCCCCTCGGGCGCCTTCTCTACGGATAGCCACCGGCATTCGACCATTGAAGCAATATCCCGCGTCACTGTAGATAGGCTGTACAACAAAGACGCCGTCACGATCAATGTAGCCGTACCTGCCGTCCTTCTTCACGGCGGCTACCCCTTCGGAAAAGGGCTTCGCGTCTTCGAACGCTGGTGGAATGACCACACTGCCTTCTGTGTCAACGAACCCCCATTTTCCACCACGCTTGACCGGCACAAGTCCTTCGGACATGTGCCCTATTCCTTCGTACTGGCATGGCAGGACGATATGCCCATCTGCCCGGATCAACCCCGTCCCACCAACGGCACGAATTGGCCCATGATCGTTGACGATCTGCTCCGGCGTCGGAAGCGTCCTCACTCTGGTATCGGTCCGGACAAGCCAAGTGCCGGCACAGGAGACAAGCCCTACAACATTTCCCTGGCGCACGGAATACAGGTCATCGTTCCATCTATGGGCATATTGATACTCGGGCACAAGTATCTCGGCCCCAGTGATGACGTTGACAAGTCCCCATTTCTTGCCAACCCTCATCTCTGCCACTCCGGGGTTGGCGAGTCCGACGCGTTGGATCTCATCGTACTTTGGGGTTATGCTGATCGCTCCCTTTGCCGTGACTGCCCCCCACTCCCTAGATACGCGGACGAGCGCGACGGACTCGTCATGAACGATTACGTCATCAAAGTGCGGGGTCACGATGAAGCCCTCTTCTCCTCGCCGAAGACCCCATTTCTGATCTTTCTTCACGAACGCGACATCCTTCGAGAACGGAAGCACGTCCTCGAACCGACACGGCACTGTCAAGCGGCCGCTGTAGTCGAGCAGGCCAACCCCCGAGTCCGTGGTCACCCTCGCCACATCCCTCTTGTAGATTCGCTTTGCCGTCTTGAACGTGGGCTTCACTAGGACTCGACCACGAGCATCGATGAGACCCCACTTGTCGTCGACACGGACGAATGCTGCGTTTCCTCGTTTCTCATGGAAGCCTGCTGTTTCGTCAAACTGGGGTCCGATGAGGAACTCGCCCTGAGCATCGGCAAGCCCAACCTTGCCGTTAACGCTGATCCAGAACGTCTGCTCTGGATGGGACGCGATTCCGACCCAATCGACATCCGAAGGCCCGATAATAGCTCCATCCCGATGGAGCACTCGTGGCTTACCGTCTAGATAGACGCATGCCAGATCACCAACGAAGCCTTCGACTCCGTCGAACCGGCCAGGCAGGACAACTTTGCCGGACGTATCTGCGTACCCGTAAATGCCATCGCTCATGACCGCAAGAAGTTGCTGCTCGTCAGGCATTACACTGTATCCCCGCCGTCCCGCGCGACCGATAACAGTGCCTTGCTCATCAACGTACCCGAACTCGTCTTCAGACAGCCGAACCAGGGCAACACCGCCATAGTAGGTCGGAGCTGGCAAGCCGGGATTCAGTGAGGACACATCGCCAAAACGGCACTTGCCTACCTGTCTTCCGGCGGCATTGACAAAGCCTCCCGACATGGTGTCTTCAGCCTGCTCACGCACCCACAGGAACCCATGGTGCCAACCACTAAATCCGTTCGAATACTCAAACTTCGGCGCTGTCACAACGTCCCCATGCTTATTGACAAAACCGAATCGCCCGGACCTAGCGAAGAAGAAGCATTCACGATCACCCGCACTGTCATCCGCCTCCGACGAATGTAGCGGAGTGAAGAAGATGCCTAGCGCATAGAAGGACGCCAAGACCATCAAGAAGCCCCTTGGCTGCATTGAGTAATCGTGTGTTCTCATCGGTCCTCGTCCGTAAGAGCGTTCTGAATAGCGGTGCGAATGATCTGCTCAATCTGTTGATAGCCCGAAGGCAGAAAGTGCAAGCCGTCATCCACGTCTGGTGTCGTTTGGTCATGCCCAACGCTGTCGCAATCCGCCACATGATACACCGCGTTCTCCGCTGAGATTGTGTGTGCGCGGATCGCTGTATTCAGCGGCTGCATCCTGTTCGTGTTATTCGCATTCCAGTTGGGCCACGGGGAGCTTTCCAGAGGGACGGTAACACCCAAGACCAGCGTCTTTCCTTTCCCGTCTCGATACTCGAGGATCTTGCCGACGCCCTGCGCCCATTCATTGTAAATCCCCGCGCCGGTCTTAGTAGGATTGTTGCAGTCATTGGCACCGATGAAGTAAATCACGATGGCATAGGTCTGCTCCTCCTGAAGGGCCGTTTTCGGCATTGGGCGAATCTGTGAGGCTGGATATCCAGAGACCCCCAAACGCGCGTTGATGTGCCCAGTCGCCGCACCGCGGTATCCGCAGTGCTTAGGGCCGTGTTGGTTTGGATCTTCGCCGTTCCAAGTATAGAAGGGGATATTCTGCTGCAAGTAGCCTCTCCAGCCTTGGTACTCGATAGCATCGCCATTGGGACACGGCATACCAGCAATGGTATGCGGGTATGGATAGACATCCCAGTAGGTCCCCCATGGCGGTGATTCGTCGACACCGTTCCGAACGAAGGCACCGAACGTCAGCGAGTTCCCAATAGGGATAACGACCATTCTTAGAACCGTAACCTTCACGATGTCATCACACGTCCAGGTTGCGGAACCCAACGTCCCATCGGGATCGACCTCGATTTTGAGCTCCTGATCCGCCTCCGAATCGCTCTTCTTGATCCCCTCCACATAGAGTTTCACCGTGCGAACGCCTCCAGCGCCGCCAAACCCCAACTTGGAGAGGTCGTCATAATCCTCGGACGGCACGAAATCGCCAGGGGTCGCGTCCTTGACGCTGTGCCAGTCCCGTGCTTCGTTCGCATCCTTCTTCCACAGCCGAAGGTGGCCGACGGTGGGGGCCATGTATACGCCCGCGGGAGTTCGGGCCACACCTGCCGGGTTTGAGGGATCGGGGTCGGAGGCAGAATACGTAATGCGCAGCCTTGCAAGCGACAGATCGATAGGCTCCGGCAAATCGATTGTCAGTTGAACAAAATCATCCTTGGTGTTGGAGCCGTCGGCGGCAAGCGATGGATCCCAATCGAATCCGTCGGCGTAGTCAGGCACGCCATCCGATTCGGCATCACGGTCATTGACGATCACGTACTTCCCTGGTTTGTCCGTATCTGCCTCTATCGCGTCTTCTGCAGCCGGATCGTGGTCAGGTTCCCCGAAATCATCGTCATTGTCTGAGTCGATATCCAAGTCGACTTTGATGACGACAACATCAATCTCGATGAT
>CAZJBP010000271.1:0-3804 GCA_964544115.1 uncultured Victivallales bacterium
CCCGGGTTGCCTGGCGGTGGCGGGGCAGGTTCACACGATGGCGGAATGGGAGGCGGCGGGGGTGACGCCGGGCCTGGAAGGTTTGTTCTGCCAGGAGCACTGCTGCTGCCGGCTGGAGGCGACGAGCGCGGCGTCGAGCGGCGCGGTTGTGCCGGGGCCGAGCCGCCTTCGCAACGATGCTACGGCGGGCCAAGTGCGGAACAGTGGGCAGTTGGCAGTTGGCAGTTGGCAGCGGATGAACCCGACTACGCTCGGAAACTACGCCGGGGCAAGCGGGGATGAAGGCGGATTACTGGCGAATATTGGATGGACGGATGAGGCCCGGGTGGCGTCGCTGGCGGTGCGGCGGGCGAAATCGACGAGCCGGGGGAATGCGACGAAGGGGCCGGTGTTGAGGCCGACGGATGACGGGCAGATGCCGCCGAGTGGATCATGGTACTTCGATGAGCAGACGGGGCGGTATTTGAGGCTGCCGCGGAAGGTGCCGCAGAAGGACGATCCGAGGCAGGCGCGACGGAGGGAACACGCGTCGCAGGCGGGCGCGGCGGAGCGCGCGCGGCAATGGGATGAGCGGATCCGGCGGCAGGTTCTGGGGAAGATGTGATGCGGCGGTGTTGATTTCCATCCTGTTGTAGAGAGGGCGGGGATCAGTGGGGGATCAGTTGGCAGTTGGCAGTTGGCAGTGGGAGGAATTGGGATGAGTGATGAAATGAAGGGGAAGGATGGTTCGGGGGCGGCAGTGGAGACGGCAGACCCGGGGCTGCTGGCGAATGCGCTGCGGTTCGAGCGGGCGAAGAACAAGGTGCTGCTCGACGAGGTGATCGCGCTGGAAGACGAGGTCGTGAACCGCTGCATGGCGGATTTCGATGCTGTGGTGAGCGACGAGACGCGGGAGTTCTGGCGGGAGCAGTTGCTGACGAATCGGGTCATGGCGACGGCGGCGCTGACCGAGATGGCTCGGTATCAGGTGGGTTCAGGGGGCGGGGTTCAGGGCGCAGCGGGGAAGGAATCCACCTCGGCAGAAGCGCAGGTTCTCGGGGAGCGCGTCGGGCGGCGGCCGTTGCACAACAGGGCCCTGGCTCGACCGGTGATTCCGGCGGTTGCGGGCGGGTCGGCGGCGGGCGGCAGTGACACGGACGACCGCGCGGCGAAGATTCGAAATCGCGCGCATGAGATCAGCAAGGCGGAACGCGTGCCGTTCTCGGCGGCGTTTCGACGGGCGGAGAAGGAGATGTCGGGGAAAAGCTGAGACGCTGAAACGCTGAAAGCTGAAATGGGGACGGTTCGGGGGACGAGGGTCGAGGACGAGGACGAGGACGAGGGGGAACAGATATGAGTCAGAGCAATACGAGGGGTGGGGATATTCGGGTGCTGGCGGGCGAGGTCCTGACGGGGAAAGAGGGCTATCTCGTCAAGATGACCCACGATACGGCCGTGCCGGAGGTGAAGTTGCCGGCGGCGATTACGGATTACGCGCTGTATGCCGTGATCGAGGGCGGCGCGGATACGGAGTTGGTGTCCGTGAGACCGATCCAGGCGGACCGGAATATCCGGCTGAAGTTGAAGGGCAGCTGCAATCCGGGGGATGTGCTGGTGCTGGCGGCGATCGCGGGGAGCGATGCGGGCATGGTGCGGGCGCTGCCGACGGCTGCGGGGACTTACCGCGGGTTGGCGGTGGCGGAGGAGGCTGGCGTGGATGGGCAGCTTGTGCTGTGCCGTCCGGCGATGGTGGGGAACATCGTCGTCTCGTAGGAACGAGCCGACGAGAAGCCAGAAGTCAGAAGTCAGGAGTCAGTAGAAAGAGGACGAGGAGAGAACGATGAGTAGGTTGAGTGAGATCAGTGCGTCCCCTACCCTGCGGGAATACGCGCAGGGGGCGGCGCAGGACGCGATCATGCCGGTGGCCGATTTCCTCGCGCCGACCGTCGAGGTGGCGACGAGTGTGGGCCGGTTCAAGCGGTACAACGAGAAGAACCGGTTCCGGATCCCGAGCACGCTGCGGACGCTTGGCGGACGGGCGACGGAGCTGCGGTTCGAGGCGAGCGACGCGACGTACAACTGCGAGCCGCACGCCCTGGACTATCCGGTGGACAACCTGGAGCAGTTGGAGGCCGAGGGGCTTGAGGACATGCTCCGGGAAGGCGTGACGGCGGTGGCGGAAATGGCGGCTCTGTCGCACGAGTCGAGCGTGATCTCCGCGGCCCTGGAGGCCGTTGGCGCGGGAACGAGCAAGACGTGGAACGCGTCGGCCGATCCGGTTTCAGACGTGGACGACGCGATTCTGGCGGTCATCAAGGCCGCGAAGTACGGGAGCCTGATGGGTGTGGGCGTCCTGTTTGGCGCAACGGCCTGGAAGATCTTCAAGAACCAGGACAAGGTGCGGGGGCGGTTCGTGGTCGGCAATGGGACCGGCAAGGAGTCCGGGAAGCTGGGGCTGGCGGTGCCGACGGAGCAGTCGGCGACGCAGATGTTCATCGGGACGCCGGAGGTGAAGACCTCGTACATGATCTACGACACGGCGCCGGAGGGGAAGGCCGAGAGCATCAGCTTTCTTCTGGACTCGACGATCCTGGTGTTCGCGCGGAAGGCCGCGCCGACGCGCCGGGATCCGAGCTTCATGAAGACGTTCCGACTGATGAACAAGTTCATGGTGCCGGGGTCGTACATGCGGGATGACGGCCGCGTCGAGGTCGCGAAGTTCGACTGGTCGGAGGACGTGCAGGTGACGAACAGCACGGCTTGCGTCCGCTTGAACGTCGCGGCAGCGTAGGGTCAGTTGGCGGGGGGGGCCGCCTTCGCGATGCCTACGGCGTGGCATGCAGGGTTCGGGGTTCAGGAGCTCTGGGGATGAGCGGCTGGACGGAACGAGTCGACATCCACCTTGCCGCGGGATGTGTCGCGGATCGGGTCGTAAGTGGTCGCGTGATCCCGCCCCAGCTGCGGCGTTGCCGCAGGCGGCGCAGACCGGAAGTCTGGCGCCGCCTGCGTCGCCTTGCATCTGGTCCGGTCTGACGCGCCCGCTTCCGAGCGGCGGATACGCCGCAACCCGATCCGCTCCACGTTCGCCACCGCCCCTACCTGTCGGTCGGGGCGGTAAAGACGCGGTTGCCCGCCGGGACCTGGCAGAATCCCGCATCCCATCGCTGCAGCAGACCGGCTTTGCGGTGAAGTCCCGGCGATCAGGCTTGAGGGCGAGATGCTTCAGACGTTGGCTGAGGGGTGTGCGTTATGAGCGCGTGGACTGAACTGAGCGTCGCGGTGGTGACGGAGGCTCTGCCGACGGATATGGGGGCGCTGTATCGGTCCTGGGTGGACGCGAATCCCGGGAAGGCCGGCCGACTGGGGCAGCTCGTTGCCGAGACGGTGGCGACGTTCCGTGAGGCGGTCGCGGCCAATCCGGCGTGCGTGCTGAATGACGAGCCTGACACGGTGCCGACGGCGGGATTCCGGCACGCGCTGAACAGCGTGATCTTCAACCTGGGCATGGAGATGGGTGTGCAGTTCGCCCCGGAGGTCTACACGTTGACGACGCGCGCGGATATCTGGCTGCGGATGGTGGCGTCGGGGACGATCAACCCGGTGGATGCCGGCGGCGGCGGGACGCCGAGTTACGAGCCGCCAGATGGCGAGCGGGGGGTGTTGGGGTGAGGGGCGATGCTCGTCAAGCATGGGGATTGACGGGGCGAGCGAGCCAACACAGGTAGTCTCGCTTCCTGCGTCGTCATTTGTTCACCGCCCCAACTCCCCGAAGGCCCTGGCGCGGCGTGTGCGTAAGCAGACGCCGTGCAAGGGCCGGAGGGTAGA
>CAZJBP010000272.1:0-3801 GCA_964544115.1 uncultured Victivallales bacterium
CCAACCCGCGCCCCCCGCCTGCAGGCGTAACGCCCCCGCAACGCGGTGGAATCGCCTATGTAATGAAAACCGGGCCCATTGTCAAACAGGCGCGAAAGAACGGTGAGGCCGCCGCGGATGGAAGCAGAGGGTCGCGAATGGGGAGGGGGATTACGAGTAAGATTACGATGACGAGCAAGAGGATGGTCTCACCCCCTACCCGTACACGTACCCGTGCACGTGCACGCGTACGCGTACGATTCAGAAGAGACTGACCGGACGCCCGCCTCGGGCCCCCTCCCGCCACCCCGTGAATCCTCGCCATCCTGTCAGAAACCGCAACCAGCAACAGCCCCCACCCGTACACGTACCCGTACCCGTGCGCGGAGTTCGGGGATCTCGTGAACCTTCGCGGCCCTCTATCAGATCCCTCACTGCGTTCGAGATGACAGCCCCAAAAACTGAAGGAGCACCCTCGAACCCGACCCGCCAGCCCGTGAATCCTGATCATCCTGTCAGCAACCGCAACCGGCAGTGGCCCCCGCCCGTGAACGTGCACGGGTACGACGGGCGGGGCGGGGATCAGGCCAGGGCGTCGCGGATTTCCTGGGTCTGGGTTTCCAGGTCGGCGAGCTCCTGTCGCCAGAAGGCGGTCTCGCCCCAGCCGGGCGCCAGGCGCGAGAAGCCGCCGTCGGCTTTCTGGCGCGCACACCAGGCGGTGTAGTGGATGAAGCGCATCGCGCGCAGGGGCTCGATCAGCCGCAGCGTCTCCGAGGGGAAGTCCACAAACGTCTCGTAGCCCTCCAGCAGCCGATCCGCCTCCGGCCGCGCCCGAGCCAGGCGGTCGGGCAGGATGAGCCACAGGTCCTGCACGGCCGGCCCGACGGCCATGTCGTCGAAGTCCAGCAGGTGAAAGCCCTCGCCGGGGCGGTGCAGGATGTTGGCGAAGTGGCAATCGCCGTGAATGCGGAGCATGTCCACGCCCTCGAACAGGGGGGCGATCTGATCGACCAGCGCGCGGACGGCCTGCTCGTAGGCGCGGCGCAGCGGCGGCGGGAGCGTGCCGGACCCGAGAATGTAATCCAGGTGCTGGAGCGTCGAATGCTGCGGGTGCAGGCGGATGCGGTCGCTCGGAGCGTGGCGCGCACCCACCGCGTGGAGCCGCGCCAGCAGCCGGCCGAGCTGGACCCAGTCGCCTGCGGAGGGCTCATCCATCGGCCGCCCGCCCTTCTTCGGGAAAACCGCGTAGTGGACGCCGGACCACAGGTGCAGCTGCCGGCCGTCGGGGCCGGCCATGGGCGGCACGACCGGGACCTCGGCCTCGTGCAGTTCGCGGAGAAAATCCAGCTCGTCCTGCAGGGCCGCTTCGCTCCAGCGCCCGGGCCGATAGAATTTCGCCACCACGTACCCGCCGGCGTCCAGGCCCACCTCATACACGCGATTGATGTAGCTGGTCAGCGGACGGCAGACGTTCGAGCAGGCCACGCCAAGCGCCCCCTCAACCGCGCCAATCACGGCATCGGGTGAGAGAGCGCCAAAGTCTGAAGGCCCACCCGCCCGCTCTTCCCGATCCGTATCCTGTGCCTGCCCCATGGGCACCATCTGTAGTGCACTTTCCGACGAAGCGCAAGACGCCGCAAAACAGAGTTGAAAAGCGGGCTTCCCGCACCCATAGTCTTGCCCCGCTCAAACAAGCGGGATGCGACCGCGCATGGGCACTGTGGAGATGACGGAATGAAGCGCAAGGTCCTGTTGTTGTGGATGCTCACGGTGCTGGTGTTCGGGGCGTGGTATCATGCCTTCGGTGGAGAGGCGCTGATCAACGGCTATCTTCACGACAACGCCCGCAAGGTGGTGTCGCTGCTGCTGCTGCTGGCCACGCTGCTCGTCCTCTACGCCTTCCTCTCGGTCTTGCTGTACTCTCTGGCCAGCAAGACCGGCGCGAAGAAGGGCGAAGTGAAGATGATCCTCGGCGTCATCCGGGCCTGCCTGCTCTTCGTGGGTCTGCTGACGGCGCTGAGCGAGTGGTTCTCCCTGGGCACGCTCGGCACGATCTTCGCGGCCTTTGGAGGCATGTTTCTCGGCTGGGCGCTGCAGGCGCCGGTCAGCGGGCTGGCCGGCTGGCTGCTGACCTCCCTGATCCGGCCGTTCTGCGTCGGCGACCGCATCCTGCTGCCCTCACACAACCTGGTGGGCGACGTCCTCAGCGTGACGCCGCTCTACACGATCCTCAACCAGGTCGGCGGCAGCGTCGGCAGCGAGGAGCCCGCCAACCGCACGGTGCTCATCCCCAACGCCATGCTGTTCTCCACGCTGATCATCAACTACACCCCGAAGAACCAGAACCGCATGATGGAGGAGTCGCAGCAGCGGCAGACCGACCGCGGGAACGCCACGGAATCGGCCTACATGCTCGACGAATTCGTCCTGCGCATCACCTTCGGGTCCGACTGGGACGAGGCCGAGCGCATCCTCATGGAGGCGGCCCGCGAGGTCACCGCCGACATCATCAGCGAGTCCGGCCAGGAGCCGTATATCCGCGCCGACATCACCGACTGGTATGGCGCGTTCATGCGCCTGCGGTTCATGACCCTGGCGACCGAGCGTCCGCGGATCATGTACGAGCTTACACGCCGCATCTACAAGGCCATCCAGGCCAGCGCAAACGTCGACGTCGCCATCCCCTACGTCTATTCCTACCGGAAGAACACCCCCGTCGGCTCGGAGCCGTTCCCCCATGAGCCGCCACCCGGCATGCGACCGCCACCGGGCATGATGCCTCCGCGGTAACAATGCGGTTCTTCCGCCGCGCCGCAGCGTGCCGGCGGACCGGTACGACGCGCACACCCCTCAGATCAACCGCGTCCGCGCGGTTGCTTTGGCGTCGTCTCTGCGCGCGTTCGGCGCATGCGCTTCCTCATCTCGGTTTCGGCGCATTTCTCACACCAGTACTCATCTCCCGATCTGGTGTGTCCGTCGGTTCCAAGCTTGATGATGATGCCGCACCGGGAGCACTTCGTTGGCTCATACGATGGTGGGTCGGGCATCTTCTCGAAGTTGTGCTCGTTGGTTCCGTACCAGACGACCATCTCGGGTTCGAATTCCGTTCGGCACTTGGTGCACGTCTTCCAGTCCCCTTCGTGTCCTTCGGTGGCGTGGTACCCGCAGAGCGTGTACCGGCGATGGTTCCGATGGCAACTGTTCGTTGCGTATGAGAAGAGGACGTATTTGTGTTCGTCATCACATATCCAGTGCCCACAGCAACCGGTTTTGACCAGATTCTTGGTCTTGCCGCAGAGACCGCAGCGCGGTTTGACCGCTTTCTTCCTTGCCACTGCCATCATCCCCTCCCTTTCCGAGGAACGCCCTTCTTTTTTCAGCCCGGCGCGTTAGCGACCACGCCGGGAAATCCGGTTGAACCTTCTATGCATGCAGTTGCAGCAGGATTCCCAGAACGAAACATGCCGTCCCAATGGCTCTTAATGAATTCTTCTTTATCGCCGTCTTCTCGTCGTCAACCCGTCTGCCCAACCAGTGGGAAACTATGCCAAAGACGAGAAAGTTTATCCCTATCGAATTGAACACTTCACACGAAGTGGTGACCGCCATCAACGCGTAACGCGAGATGATCAGCAACAAGATGGCGATCAAGAGGTCAGATCGTGAAACCTTGAGAACGCCGCGAATCCAGAAGAACAACGTGAGTAGGTTGAACCCAACCCAAGACGAAAAGGTTAAGGTTTCTGCCATTTCTGCACTCATTATCGTCCCCAGGGCGAACGCATCTTATCTTCTTCTACCGTATCGGGGTCGGCGTCGGTA
>CAZJBP010000273.1:0-2134 GCA_964544115.1 uncultured Victivallales bacterium
CGGATCCCGCCGCCGAGGGAGACCGCGATCGAGTAGGGTGGGGGAGTGCTCCGCGCCCTGGTCTTCGATTCCGTCTACGATGAATTCCGCGGGGTGGTTCCGTACGTCCGCGTCGTGGACGGGGAAATCCGCGCCGGCACCCGCGTTCGAATGATGGGGACGCGCGTGGAAACCGAGGTGAAGGAGGTGGGCGTCTTCTCGCCCAAGCCCCTGCCTGTTCCCAAGCTGACCGCCGGTAACGTCGGCTACATCATCGGCACGATCAAGGAGCCGAAGGAGATCCAGGTCGGCGACACCGTGACCGGGACGATCCGTCCCGCCACGAAGGCGCTGGAGGGCTTCAAGCGCGTCCGGCCGATGGTCTTCAGCGGCCTCTATCCGGTGGACAACGCGGACTACGAGAAGTTCCGCCAGGCGCTGGAGAAGCTCCAGCTGAACGACTCCTCGCTGGCCTACCATCCGGAAAGCTCCGTGGCGCTGGGGTTCGGGTTTCGCGTGGGCTTCCTGGGCCTGCTGCACATGGAGGTGGTTCAGGAGCGGCTGCAGCGCGAATTCGACATCGAGATCATCAGCACCCATCCGGCGGTCGTGTACCGGGTTAACCTCAGGGGCGGCGAGACGATCGAGATCGACAACCCGGTCCAGCTGCCCGACGTGACCCGCATCGACACGATCGAGGAGCCGATGATCAAGTCGTTCATCATCTGCCACAACGAGAACATCGGCGACATCATGCGGCTGGTGATGGACCGGCGGGGCGAGGTCACCAAGACCGAGTCCCTGGACACGCAGCGCGTGATGCTGACCTGCTCCATGCCGCTGAACGAGATCCTGATCGATTTCCACGACATGCTGAAGAGCATCAGCCACGGCTACGCCTCGATGGACTATGAGCTGGCCGGCTACCAGGCCAGCGACATCATCAAGATGGACGTCCTGCTGAACAGCGAGCCCGTGGATGCCTTCTCGTGCCTGGTTCACCGCACCAAGGCCGTCGCGCGCGGCCGCCAGATCTGTGCGGCGCTCAAGGACGCCATCCCTCCGCACATGTTCTCCGTGCCGGTGCAGGCCGCCATCAACAAGACCATCATCGCCCGCGAGACCATCCGCGCGTTCCGCAAGGACGTGACAGCCAAGCTGTACGGCGGCGACGTGACGCGCAAGCGCAAGCTTCTGGACAAGCAGAAGGAAGGCAAGAAGCGCATGAAGCAGTTCGGGCAGGTGAACGTCCCGCAGAAAGCCTTTATCTCCGTGCTGAAAGCGTGGTGAAGACATGCTGGGCTACCTCAAACACAGGCGGATTCTGAAGTCGGCGCGCGAAGCGCTCCGGCACGCCCGGCATCTCCAGAACATGCGCGGCGACGTCATGCCGGCGGCGGACCGGCAGAACCTGACGATGGCGATGAGCGGCGTCGAGGCGGCTATCCGAAAGGGCCGGGGGGCGGCAGACGAGGTGAACAGAGCCGTTGACGGGCTCTACCAAATCGTCCAGGCGCTGACGCCAAAGCGCACGTTTCCCGGACTTCGCGAGAACGTGGAAGTCGTGGTGGTGGCGGTGGCCGTTGCGATGGGCTTCCGCAGCTACTTTCTGCAGCCGTTCAAGATCCCGACCGGATCGATGGAGCCGACGCTGTACGGCATTCACGCCAGCGACGACGGTGAACCGGAGTTCATGGATCGCTTCCCGGTCAAGTACGTGAAGTGGATCGTCACCGGCGAAATGCACCACGTGGTTCGGGTCCGGGCCGCAGGACACCTGAACGGACCGGAGTCCTGCGGGCAGAATGATCCCACCAACGTCAGGTATTTCGTCGGTCCGCACGGGTACCGCGTGCCGCGGAACGCCACCCTGAACTACGCCGTCGGGACCCCGGTTCCCGCCGGGGCCGTGCTCTGGGCCGGGACCATCACCGCGGGCGACCACGTGTTCGTCAACAAGATCCTGTGGAACTTCCGCCGCCCGAACCGGGGCGAAATCATGGTGTTCGCCACGCGCGGCATCGCGGATCTGCAACAGGACACCCACTACATCAAGCGGCTCGTTGGGTTGCCGGGCGAAACGGTTTCCATCGCGCCACCGAACCTGCTGATCAACGGGCGGGAAGTTCATGAGCCGCCCGGCATCGAGCGGGTT
>CAZJBP010000273.1:2144-3762 GCA_964544115.1 uncultured Victivallales bacterium
TGGATACACCTTGGCCGCAGGGGCTGCTGTTCTTGCCGGCCAGAACGATGCGCTCGTCCTGTCATCCGACGAATTCTTCGCCCTTGGCGACAACACGCAGAACAGCCGTGACGGGCGCTACTGGGGGGCGGTTCCGGCCGTCAACCTGGTTGGGCCCGCCACGACGATTTACTGGCCTCTGACCCGCCTGCGCATCCTTCGGTAAAAGCTCGATTGGCAATGCCGGAAGCGCGGCATAATGCACGTCGCATAATATATCTTATGTCTACTATAAGGGGGCAGGGGACCACCATCGCTTGGGGAATGGCGGGGAAAGAGGCCATGGAGGCACTATGATCAAAGTGCCTGGTCAGCGCGCCTGGTAGACGAGCTTCTGGGCCTGACCGTCGCGCTCGATCTCGATGACGAAGGCGGTCGACCGGCCTTCGACGAATTGCTTGATGAAGAACTCCGCGCGTCGGCGATTGGTCATGTCCATGGAGTTCACCTTCCGGACGACGTCTCCCTCGCGGAACCCGACGGCGTCGAAGAACTCAGGTTCACCCTCGACGTGCAGCTCATAGCCGGTGATCTTCTTCTGGTCGTCGTACAGCGGCCGCAGGGAATCGAACACCTTCACCAGGCGCTCGGGTTGGTCCATCAGTTCGCGGTAGTAGTTGATGAGCCCCGCCCGCTCGAAGGTCCACCGATTCTCCCCCACCCTCTGCCCGCCGAACCGGTTGGCAGCCCCCTCAGGGGGGGCGCCAGTGGCAGCGGCAAGTGTCCCGGTGGATGCGGATCCCGCACTGCTGCCGACACGGGCAAAGGTCATCCAGAGGTCTTCCTCGTGGGACCCGGAGCGCAGGGTGACATGGTCGATAAAGACCCTGGCGACGAGCACGGAGTCCAGGGCGTCGCCCTCGCCGAGGATGGACTGCACGCCGGTCTTGGTGTCGTCCAGAACCGCTTTGCGATGGGCGGGCGCAGTCTCGTCGCCGTACTCGAGGAAGGTTCCCGCAAGCCGAAAGCGGGCAGCCAGAGCGCCGGTGGAGGCGGCTGCCGGGCCCGCAGCCGGAGAGACGAGCGACCAGTCGGAACCCGCGAGGGTTGTCGGATCCTTCCAGGCAGCCGCCGCTGGCTGCGCCCCCGTGGGAACCGTCGCGGGAGATCGCCCTCCGGGGTTGCGCACGAAGAGGGCCAGACCCAAAGCCACGGCCAGGAGGGCCGCGGCCCATGGGATCCAAGCTGGTTGAGGAAATCGACTGGCAGGGGCCATAAGCCGGATTCTGTTGCCCGTCAAGCGGGCTCGGTCATTTCTCTGAGCGATCTACCCGGAGTCGCGAACCGGTTTCCCGGAACACGGGGCGGGCCACCCCTCGACCCCCTATTTGATCTTGCTCCGGATGGGGTTTGCCATGCCCCCTCGATTGCTCTCGGGGCGGTGGTCTCTTACACCACCTTTTCACCCTTACCTCCGCGTGTGCCGGCAAGCCGTCACCCGCAGCGGCGGTATATTCTCTGTGGCACTTTCCGTCCTCTCCGATTGACGGAGAGCCCCCCGGATTGGGCCGAAGCCCTCTCCAGGACATCCTGCCCTGCGGAGTCCGGACTTTCCTCCCGGCCGCACCTTGCGATGCAC
>CAZJBP010000274.1:0-3754 GCA_964544115.1 uncultured Victivallales bacterium
TCCTTCTCGTCGTCGTCCTCGTCCTCGAAACAGGCGCAATCGAGGACGAGGACGATGGCGATGGCGCACGTCGATTCGACGGGCAACCGCATTGGAATCCTCCTTGGCGAAGCCGCCGGCGGCAACGCCGCCGGCTTCGCTAAGGATTCGGGCGTGCCCTCATCCCGGAAGACCGCGTTCCTGCGGAACCTCCCCCTAATTGTATCCTCTTTGGATTCCAGGGGGGGGCGCGAGAGGGGCCGAAAAGGCAGAATGCTCTGTTCCATTTGGCTTTGTGGTGGAGCGGGTGACGGGAATCGAACCCGTATGGCCAGCTTGGAAGGCTGGAGTTCTACCATTGAACTACACCCGCGCATGCGGCGGCGGGGGCCACCGATGAACGGCGCGGATACTGCAACAGGACGCGGGCGTTTGGCAAGCGCCACTTACCGGGATAGAGCCGCCCCCATACTTTCACCGCAGCGCGTCCAGGGTATCGAAGGGATTGGCCAAGGGCCGTGGGGCGTCGCCGGCGACCATGCCGCTGCCGCCGACCCGGGCCTTGGATCCAGGGCCGTCGTGCTCGGCGTCGTGACAGTACACGCAGAGCAGCTCCCAGTTGCTGCCGTCGGTCGGGTTGCTGCGGTGATCGCCGTTGCGGTGGTGCACCGTCAACTCCTTCAGCCGCACCCCCTCGAACGTGCGCCCGCAGCGTGCGCACAGGTGGGGCAAGAGGCGCAGCGCCTTCTCGCGGTAGCCGGCCTCGCGCACCGCGCGTTCACGGTTGAGCTCGCGCCGGATTTCGGCCTGGCGCTCGGGCGATGCGGGCGGACGTGGGCGGTTCAAAGCCATAGGCTTAATCCTCGCGCATGACTCAATCGACCAGGCGAACGTCACTCACGGTCACGCGCACACCGCCTACGGTGTCCACATCCTCGCTGCTCACGCCGGGCAGGCGTGTCTGCACCGCCCGGCTCTGGCCGGGTCCGATGGCGCCCAGATTAATGGATGCGGTGCGAGGCCCGCCGCGCGTACCGTACGTCACCAGGACGATCACGTGCTTCACGTTGTGCGGCGATGCGTTGCCCAACTGGCCGCTCACATACACCCGACCGCTCGGGCGCACGTCAAGCTGCAGGTCGGCTCGCACCCCCGCCCGCGCCGCCATCTCCCTTGCGTTGGCTGGCCCACTCCGCCGCTGCGCCTCCATCTTCGGATCCATGATGAAGTGGTTGAACCCCCACCCCGCCAGCGCCAGAAACGCGATGACGGGCAGGCAACCCGTGATGAACCGGATATCAGGACCCCGCCCCATGCTCAATCCTCCCCATCCACCTGCGCTCACGCCGATCAACCCACTAGCCCGACGACATCCCAAGCAGGATCAACAGTAGCCGACCAGCCCCACCCCCGCAAGACCGCTCTGCAGTTTCCGTTTCCAGGGTTGACGTGATCGGCTGATGGGAATACGGTGCTGACGAAGATGTGGAGGGGTTGCCCGCGCGCTGGGTATCTGGTTGTCGCCGACGCAGATGTGAACGCGCGGCCCCTCCGCCACGCAGGGAGGCCTTGTTTATGCGATTCGGGTGGCGCCACCTGGCCTGCTGGGTCTGGCTACCGGCCGCCGCCTGCCTGCTGTGGCAGTTCTGCCACGCCCCGACCCCACCCGTTGCCCTCGGGCTCACGGTGGTCCTCGTACTCCTTCTCGCCCTGCTGCGGCAGCGGGCGATCGCGAACGACCATGCGAGGACCACTTCCGCGGCGCAGCGCGAACTGGCCGAGCGCAGGCAGGCGGAGGGGCAGTTGCGCGCGGCCAACGACGTACTCGAGCTGCGCGTGGCCGAGCGGACACAGGAACTGCTCTTCACCAACGAATCCCTGCGGGCGGAGATCGCCGAGCACACCCGGGTCGAAGACGAACTCCGCGTACGCGATTTTGCCATGGCCAGTTCACTGAACGCGATCGCACTGACCGACATGGACGGAAGGATCACGTACGTCAATCCGGCCTTCGCCGCGATGTGGAAGTGCGCCCCGGCGGAGGCCCTCGGCCGCGCGCTGGTCGACTTCTGGTTCAGCCGCGACGCGGCCCTGACCGTGCTGGCCACTGTGCGTGCGGCGGGCAGCTGGGACGGCGAGGTCCGGGCGCGGCGCCCCGGCGGCGAGGCGTTCGATGTGCAGGTTGCCGCGTCGGTCGTCCGCGACGCCGAGCAGCGGCCCGTCTGCCTGATGGCGGCCTTTCTCGATGTGACTCTGCGGCACCGCGCCGATGCTGCCCTGAGGGCGCGCCTGCGATACGAGGAGTTCCTGGCCTCCTCGGCTGCCGCCCTGCTGGGCGACTCGGTCGGGGGCGATCCCCTGCAGTCTGTCGTGGGACAACTCCTGCAGATCTCGGGAGCCGCCCGCGTATGCGTCTTCGAGAACTACTCCCACCCCATGGAGGGGCTCAGCACCCGACAGATTTGCGCGGCGGCCGCGCCAGGAGTGGACCCGCAGACTGGATCCACGGCCTGGCGGGATTTCCCGTACGCGCGCGGGTTCCAGCGATGGGCCGATGAATTCTCACGGGGAAACTCCGTCAGCGCGTGTTTGGACGACTGCCCCGCCAGCGAACGCCCGATGCTCGAGAGCCGGGCAATCGTATCCCTCAGGGCACTGCCGCTGCTCGTCGGAGGCAACTGGCGCGGATTGCTCGCCTTTGACGACACGGTCCGTGAGCGGCGCTGGGCGGCTGAGGATCTCCGCCTGCTGGAAACGGCGGCGCGGCTCATCGCAGCCTATCTCGAACGGCGGGCGACCGTAGCGGCCTTGTCCCAGTCTCTCACGCACTGGCAGGCCACGTTTGACGCCGTCGTGGACGGCATCTGCCTGCTGGATAAGGACCAGCACATCCAGCGCTGCAACGCCGCCTTTGCGCGGCTCGTCTCCACCCCCATCGCAGCCTGCGGAAGCCGGTATTGCTGGGAGCTGATGCACAAGAGCGACGGGCCGATCACCGACTGTCCCGTGTCCAGGGCCGCGCTCAGCCTGCACCGGGAAACCGTGGAACTCGTGGATGGAAACCGCGTGCTCGAAGTGGTTGCCGACCCGCTGATCAACCCCGCGGATGGAAGCTACGACGGAGCCGTCCACATCGTCCGCGACATCACCGCGCGCAGACACGCCGAGGACGAGCGCCAGCGCCTGGAAACCCAGGTGCAGCATGCCCGGAAGCTCGAGAGCCTCGGCGTCATGGCGGGCGGTATCGCCCATGACTTCAACAACATCCTCACCGCGATTCTCGGCAACGCCGACCTGGCGATGGCGGAGGTGCCCCCGGACGCCGCAGTCATGGAGAACCTGTCTCAGATCGAGGCCGCCGGGCGGCGCGCGGCGGAGCTGTGCCGGCAGCTCCTGGCCTACTCGGGACACGGGCGCTTCATGCTTGAACAGATCGACCTCAGCGCCCTGCTCCGCGCCCTGGCCCCGCAGCTGACGCAGTGCATCTCGCGACAAGCCACGGTGGAGTATCGCCTGGCTGACACGCTTCCGGCGGTCGAGGGCGACGCATCCCAGATCCGGCAAGTCGTCCTGAACCTGATGGTCAATGCGTCCGAAGCGCTGGGAGACGGCGAAGGACTCATCCGCGTGTCCACGGACAGCCGCTTCTTCCGCAAGTCCGATCTGGAGGCCGAGTGGGCCGGGGATCGTCCCGGCGAGGGCGACTACGTCGTCATGGAAATCGCCGACACCGGCTGTGGTATCGAGGCCGCGGACCTGCCGAAGATCTTCGACC
>CAZJBP010000275.1:0-3751 GCA_964544115.1 uncultured Victivallales bacterium
TTAACTCAGTGAAGAGCGCGTTACTGGTGATGGTGAACCTGCCGTTTGCCCTGATTGGCGGCATCCTCATCATCGTGCTGTTAAAGATCCCGCTGAGCGTCTCGGCGTCCATCGGGTTCATTGCGCTGTTTGGCATAGCGGTTGAGAACGGCGTGCTGCTCGTCTCCTTCTTCGATCAATTGCGCAAGGAGGGACTGAGTCCCGAAGAAGCCGTGCGACGCGGTTGCGAGCTGCGCTTGAGGCCGCTTCTCATGACGGCGATGACCACACTGCTGGGGTTGTTGCCGCTGGTGTGGGCCACCGGAAGCGGGTCGGAGATCCAGCGTCCGCTGGCGGCCGTCGTGCTCGGCGGGTTGGCCTCGGCCATGCTGCTGACAATGATCGTGCTACCAGCGCTGTACTATCTGGTCGAACTGCATGGGGAGAGAAGGGAAGAGAAGCTCTCAGCCACGGAGGTGAGGTGATGAAGGCGATTACTGCATACGTTCAACCGTTCATGCTGGAGAAGATCACAGACGCTTTGCGTTTACGCAAGATTCACGGTATGACCGTGATTCAGTGTCAGGGATTCGGCCGCCGCATTGACGGGAGGACGCCGCGCTACGAGGATCCGGCCGTCGAGTTGGGTTACGCGCCAAAGGCGAAGATCGAGATTGTGTGCCGGGATGAAGAAGCACATGAAATTGTTCACGCGATCCGGGAAAGCGCCCACACCGGCCGACACGGTGACGGCATGATTGTCGTCACGGAGGTGACGGAAGCTGTCGCGATCCGGACCGGCGCCGAGGGGGAAGCGAGCCTGTAGGCTCTGAGCAGCAACGGGTGTGAGGTGTGGCGATTGTGAGACAGCAGGTGCCGTGTTCGTCTTTAGCGCGACCGGTTCTCCTTGCCGTCGCCTTGTAGCTCGTGTAGAAAAGCGCCTTCCCGGGAGGTTTGCATGGAACTGTTTCGACAGGCTTTCACCATCATGGTCGTCGGCATGACGCTGGTATTCGCGTTCCTGGCCGTGGTGATCCTGGCCATGCATCTGTCGGCTTGGATCATCCGCCGCATCGAAGGCGAGCCGTCGGACGACTTGCCGGCGACGCCGGCCGATGAGAGCGTGCAGAAGCGCCGGGCCGCCGCCATCGCCGCCGCGCTGCACCGTTTCCGCCAACTGTCATAGAAGGAGATGCCTCTGCCATGCCGCAAATTCAACTGACGGACCTGACGCTGCGGGACGCCCACCAGTCGCTGTTTGCCACCCGCATGCTGACCTCTGACATGCTGCCGATCGCCGGCCAACTCGATCGCGCCGGGTTCTGGTCGCTCGAAACCTGGGGCGGGGCGACGTTTGACACCTGCGTGCGATTCCTGAACGAGGACCCCTGGGAGCGCCTGCGCCAGCTCAAGGCCGCCATGCCGCACTCCCGCCAGCAGATGCTCCTGCGGGGCCAGAACCTGCTGGGCTACCGGCACTATGCCGACGACGTGGTCGAGGCCTTCGTGGAGCACGCGGCCCGCACGGGCGTCGACGTGTTCCGCGTCTTCGATGCGCTCAACGACGTGCGCAATCTCCGGGTCGCCATGGCGGCCGTGAAGAAGGCTGGCAAGCATGCCCAGGCCGCCATCAGCTATGCCGTGACCCCCGTGCACTCGATCGATTCCTACGTGGCCCTGGCCGTGAAGCTCGCGGCACTCGGCGCGGACTCGCTCTGCATCAAGGACATGGCGGGGCTGCTCAAGCCGTACGAGGCTGCCGCGCTGACAGCCGCCATCAAGCGCAAGGTCGACCTGCCGCTGCAGATTCACTCCCACGCCACGACGGGCCTGTCCGTGGCCACCCTGGTCAAGGCCGCCGAGGCGGGTGCCGAATTCCTCGACACCACGATCTCGTCGATGTCCATGGGCACCAGCCATTCTCCGACCGAAACGATGGTGGAGATCTTCCGCGGGACGGAGTGGGACACGGGGCTGGACCTCGGGCTGCTGAATGAGATCGCGGCCTACTTCCGCGACGTGCGGCGGAAGTACCGCGCGTTCGAGTCCGCCTTCGCCGGGGCGGACACGCGGATCCTCGTGTCGCAGGTGCCCGGCGGGATGCTCTCCAACCTGGAATCCCAGCTCCGCGAGCAGGGCGCCGCGGACAAGATGGATGCCGTGCTGGGCGAGATTGCGGTGGTGCAGAAGGATTTCGGCTACCCGCCGCTGGTGACGCCGACCTCGCAGATCGTCGGCACACAGGCGGTGATGAACGTGCTGTTCGGCCGCTACCAGCGGCTGACGACGGAGAGCCGCAACCTGCTGGTGGGCCAGTACGGCGAGACGCCGGTGGATCCGAACGCGGACCTCGTCCGGCAGGCGCTGCGCGAGGCCAAGATGGAGAAGCGTGTCGAGGGCCGTCCGGCGGATGACCTTCCCGCGGAGATGGGCCGGATCGAGAAGGAGCTCCGGGAGAAGACCGGCAAGGCCGCCGTGTCGCGCGAGGATGTGCTGACCTACGCCATGTTCCCTCCGGTCGCGCTGAAATTCTTCGAGACCCGCGGCTCCGGACCGACGAAGATCGAGCCCCCCGCGCCGCAGGCCGCACAGGCGGCTCCGGCGGCGGCGACCGGCGCGGGCCGCTACGCCGTGACCGTGGACGGGGAGGAGTTCGCCGTCGCCTGCCGCGAATCCTCCGGAAAGGCGATCTACGTCGTGGACGGACAGTCCTTCGAGATCGCGGTGGCCGCGGTGGCGGAGTCGGCTGCACCAACGCCGCCGACGGCCGCGGCGGGCGCCACCGCGACCCCGGTCCTGGCGCCGATGCCGGGCGATGTGATCAAGCTGACCTGCGCCGAGGGCGCTGCCGTGGCGGAGAACCAGACCGTGGTGATCATGGAGGCGCTCAAGATGCAGATGGAGATCAAGTGCGCCAAGGCCGGGCGCATCCGCTACCGCGTGAAGCCGGGCGAGCAGGTGCGGGCCAAGGCGGTTCTGGCGGAGGTCCTATGAAGCCCAGGACGCCGGCATTGCTGCTGCGGACGCTGGTGGCCGCGGGCGGAATCTGCCTGGCCGCTTACGTCTGGGGGCAGATCGACGGTGACCGTGCGGAACCGGTCTCGGCCGCGGCGGCGGCGACGGTCGCCGAGTCGGCCACCGCTGCGCCGGTCGCGGACACCGTGATTTCGCCTCTCGGCAGCCTCGCGAGCGTGGCGCGCAACACGGGCGTGGCGGCCTTCTGCACGGGGGACGGGTGGAAATCCCTGATGATGATCCTGGCCGGCTGCGTGCTGCTGTACCTCGGCGTGGCCAGGGACTTTGAGCCGCTGCTGCTGGTTCCCATCGGGTTCGGCACGATCTTTGTGAACGTGCCGTTCGCCCAGATGGGCAGCGAGCACGGCCTGCTGGGGATCATCTTCAAGTCCGGCATCGAGAACGAGATGCTGCCGCTGGTGGTCTTCATGGGCATCGGCGCGCTGTCGGACTTCGGCCCGCTGCTGGCCAGTCCGCGCACGGCCATCCTGGGCGCCGCGGCGCAGTTCGGCGTGTTCGGAACGCTGATGGGGGTGGTGGCGCTCAATGCCCTGCCGTTCATCGACTACAACATCAAGGAGGCCTGCTCGATCGCCATCATCGGCGGCGCGGACGGCCCGACCTCCATCTACGTCGCCTCGAAGTTCGCGCCGCATCTGATGGGCTCGATCGCCGTGGCGGCCTACTCGTACATGGCGCTGGTGCCCCTGATCCAGCCGCCGATCATGCGGCTGCTCACCACGAAGAAGGAGCGGCC
>CAZJBP010000276.1:0-3748 GCA_964544115.1 uncultured Victivallales bacterium
ACCTAGACGCAATGAACCACGTTCACCCGCCTGAATCAAGCACAGCGTGCCGGGGACGCGTGGCCGGCTCGGTTAACCCCCAGGCCCCTGCGTGCGCCGAGCCGCGGGGCTCTGCCGAAGCGCGGCGCCGGCCGCCATGTGGGCGGCCACGACGTGACGGATGGCGAACGCCGTCTCGGCTTCGGGAATGTGGCTCCCCCGCGAGGCGCTGACGAGGGTGAGCAATTCATCGCTGGCCCAGGCCGGTTGGCGGAGCCGCAGGAAGGTCAGCACGTCGCACCGCGAGGCGTTCCATTTCGCGCGGAGAAAAATGCGGAGGTTGCGCACCGGATGCCGCAGGCTGGAGAGCGTGAGGCCGCGGGCTTCCCACCCCTGAGCGTCGGGCGTGCCGACGCGTGGAAACGCCATGTCGCGGACGTCCACGTCCGTCGGCGTGAAGTCCGTTGCGCGCAGCATGCTCGTGATCCAAATCGTGCGGTTGCCTGCCTGGGACGTTACCGCCCACACCTGGACGTTCGGCGGAAAATCCACCCTCACTGCGTGGCCGCCTTCCGCGGATGGCCGGGTGTCCACCAGCAGTTCGACCGTATAGTGCTTGATGCGCATGCAGTCGCACATGTTGTAGCCGTGCACGAGCCGGACGAAGACCGGACGGTCTTCCATGGGCTGGGCGGGGCTGAGGGCCCGCCATTCCATGGCCAGGATGTTGGGCTCGATCGGGTCGACCGACACCGGCAGGCGTCGCACGGACCACCCGGGGGCGTGGAAGGCGACCTGCTCGAAATCCTGGGCCGACAATCTGAAGGCGGAGTGCTCGCGCGCGCTCAGCGCCGCCATCAGCTGCCAGAACGCGACGGCTGCGGCGCAGAGGGCGAGGATCCAGGCCACGCGGCCATCGCCGCCGCCCTGAACCGCCGCCGCCGGCGCCCCCTCCGTCATACCGTCCGCTCCTGGCCGAAGAGGACAATGCGCACCGTGCTGAGGAGAATCTGCAGGTCAAGACTGACCGACATGTGCTTGATGTAGTACAGATCGAACTCCAATTTCCGCCGCGCGTCCTCGACGCTGGACCCGTAAGGGTGCCGAATCTGGGCCCATCCGGTGAGGCCCGGGGGGACGTTCTCGCGCTCGCTGTAGTAAGGGATCTGCTCGACCAGGCGCGCGACCATCTCGGGACGCTCTGGGCGCGGCCCCACCACGCTCATGTTACCGACGAGCACATTCCAGAACTGAGGGATCTCATCCAGTCGCGTAGCCCGCAGGAATCGGCCCAGGCGGGTGATTCGGGGATCCCCCGCGCTGGCCCAGACGGCGCCTGACTCGCGCTCGGCATCCACGCGCATCGTGCGGAACTTGTAAATGCGGAACGGACGCCCGAACTGGCCGACCCTGAGCTGGGAGTAGAGGACGGGGTGGCGCCAGTCGCTCAGCTTGATGGCCAGGGCCGTCAACAGGGCCACGGGGGCGAACAGGAGGCACGCCACCACCGAAGCGAGGAGATCCACCGCCCGCTTGGTCCGATGGATCATCGGGTACTCGCAGTCCCGGCTCATCTGCAGAATGGCCGATTCATCCAGAAGGTCCGACGGCGTCCTGCCGGCGTAGGTCTCGTTGACGGTCATAGGCGTGAGCACCTCGATGCCCGCGAAACGCAACCGGACCAACTGGGGGTGCAGGCGGGATCCGACAGAGGCGTCTTCGGTGGCGATGACCACCAGGCGCACGCTCAGACTGCGCAGCACGCTTTCCACTTTCGCCGGCGTCGCCGGCAGGACCGTGACGCCGTCGGCCGGCGCTTCCGCCGGACTTCCGTCGCCTCCGACATCGACGAACGCGACCACCTTGTGAACCGGCAGCACGAGTTCATGTTCCAGCAGGCGGCGCAGACTGTGCGCCTTCGGGCCGACGCCGATGATGGCTACCCGGCACTGGAACCGTTCACGGCGGAACAGCAAGCGGTAAACCACGAGCTTGAGAATCAGGGAGAGCGCGCTGTAGGCCGCAATCGACAGCAGGAGCACGCCGCGACCGATAAGAACCGTGAACCAGGCGTAGGATGTGACGCTGAGGATCAGCATGGTAAAGAACAGCGAGAACAGCCACGTCACGACGAGATTGAACCGTGAGAAGACATATTGCAGGCGGTAGCTGCCGCTGAGGTAGTTGGCCAGCAGAATGCCGCAGATGAACAGCAGCCAGCCCTCGATATGTTCGTACACGTACAGGGGGAGATCGTCGTGGCCGAGACGGAGGCCGATTCCCAGCGCGCTGCCCAGCAGGAGGCAGACGAGGTCCATCGCCGCTATCCATGTGGTCTGTGCGTGTACGTGTGACCCTGTCGACGCCATATGATCCCGCTGCCGAGGATCCCGGCGGGGTTTTCCGCCGGGCGCTCAATCCGCAGAAAAGAGGTTAGGGTGACGCCGAGCCGGGCGCATCAGGATGTGCACCGCCAAGGTCCTAGAGGATGCTGAACTTCTTTTCCGGAATGACGACGCGGTCGCCGTTCTCCAGTTGGACGTCCGCCTCGGGATTCCCCACTTCCAGTATCCGGGCAGCATCCACGGGGATCTCCGTCTCGAGTCCGCTCGCGTCCCGACGGATCACTTTGACCGCCTTCGTGTTGGCAAACTTCGGAAGCGGACCCACCCGGAACAGCAGGTGCAGCATGGAGCAGGGCTCGGAGCCCTCGAAGCGGTAGAACCCGGGCTTTTCGACTTCTCCCAGCACGAGGATTTCTTTCTCGCCCAATGGCTGCGCTGCGCCATCGGCGCCACCCGCCGTCGGCGGCATGACGCTGGCGACGTCATTGTTTCCCAGTTGAACATTCGGAACACAGGGCTGACCGCCCTCGGTCTGAAGTGCGTAATCTTCATACGCGCCCGCCTCGGGAACCGCCGACATCAACCCCCCCCGGTACACCCTGACCTTGCCGCCCAACGCAGAGGGCGCCAGACCCCCGACGCGCAGAAGGGCGTCGTTCATGGAAATCGTGTCCCCCGCCCCGACCCTGATCAAGCCTGGCTGGCGAACCGATCCGGTCACTTTCACCTTGCCGTAGGACGCCTTGAGAATCCGCACCTTGACGGTTGCCGTCACAAAATCGCGATTGAGGAGAACCTCCGAAATCTTCTCTGCAGCTTCCTTCTCCGTCTTGTTGTACAGGATGACCGGACCGATGTAGCCGAGGTCGACCGCCCCGATATCGTTGACCGGGTAGCTTCCGTTCAGGCTGGGATCCTCGGCGATGCTGATCTGCACAACGCAGTCGGGCTGGATGGTCAGTTCCTGCCCCGAACCCTGACGGGGGGCAGCAGCATGGTCGGCGACGGGGGCGGCGGTCAGGTTGGAAGGGGGGACCGGGTTCTGCGCGGTCGCCGGTGAAGCGACCGCGCTGGGCGAGATGACGGGTTGCTGGAGCTGCGAGGACGCGGGCCGGCCGGCGTCCAGTTCCCGCAGGAGCCGCGTCAACTCCTGGTCGTCACTGGTGGCGCAGCCCCAAAGGACTGAGATCCCACTCAGCAGCGCAGAAACCGCCGCCGTGTACGACCTCTGCCGAATAGTATCCCATCTCAGCATCGCGCCACCCCGTCAGTTAGCTGACCGAATCCATCCAAGCTATTCGACCCAACAACAACATGCCTTGGAATCGTAGGTCGCTACAAGTCCGGCGTCAACTTCAAAGGGGCATCCCCAGCAACTCCACATTATCGACCTCTCGCTCGCACTTGTGCTGCGACTGTCCCCT
>CAZJBP010000277.1:0-3552 GCA_964544115.1 uncultured Victivallales bacterium
TTCAAAAGCGGAATTCTTGGAGCGAGCAAAAGCGGACAGATGCGGCCACGGTCGCCGTCGGGGATGACGACGAGCCTGTCGAACTGGACGCCCCACGACCGCAGCTCCCTGCGCGTCTGGCGTTCGACCTCGGCATTGCTGGACCTAGAGGTGACGACGAACACCTTGCCGCCGGACTCGCGGATGGCCCGCGACAGGACGGCGAAGAACTCCGGCCGCCTCGATATGGAGCCGTCTATGTCGAGCGCCACGTTCATTGGCGCGATGGTGCCGGAGGGAGGCGGCGGGGCCAAGGCCGAAGGTGGCGGGAGGGAGGCGACAGAGGGGCGGTCGCGAGCACGTGTGTCAAGCCGCTACGGCGTCAGAAAGGCCAAATCTACGATGCAAATTCGGCCGGTAACACGTAGACAACATGAAACCTGTCCCTGGCTTGACCCTCACCACAGGCACACCATCACTGGCTCAGGCGAGGACCACCTTGCGACAAGCCGGGCTAAGCAGCATCCGTCAGTCCGTCACCTACCACTTGGATCGCGCGTCTCACGGCGCGCAGCTTTGCGCTCCTCGCACGTGTCTTGATCTACGAACTGCCCGTTCTTCACTTGGCTATAAGCCAGCCATGCCGAGGCATACAGCGCGTGATCCTGCGCATTCCTCTCCGGTCGCCTCTCCCACGCCTGTGCGAACGCCGCCTCGCCTGGGCTCCTGTAGGCGTCCTCCCACTTGACGATCTTGACTCCAATTTTCGCGTAGTCGGCAATAAGCCTCTCACGCTGCTGAGATTCCTCCTGAGAAATCTCCAACTCCTCTGGGAACATTCCCACCGCGGAGCGAAACCTGAGAAGCGCGAGAGTCTTTCTGGCGCTCTGCAACTCCAGCCCGTTGACGATCCGCTCATATAGCCGTGAGTCCCACGTACGCGTAAGCGTTACCGGTGGTGCGGTTGGCTCGTCACGTTCAAAGAAGTCCAAGTTGGCCCGGATCTCCTGCGTATCCACAAACCCTCGCCCCGGTGCTTGCCCTTGCGGCCGCGACTTGCCAACCCTCTTCTCTCGCATCAAGAACCCGCCAGATCCCCATGTCCTTTCCATCTCCTCCTGCGTGCCGCCAACCGCGAAGAGATTTGTTCCTGCCTCATCGTTCAATGCGCGTGCTCTCACCGCGACGGCCATCCACCCCGGAGTCATTCTTGCGGCCAACTCCCGACAGTCGCCAATAGGATAATCCAGAGACGCGGTAAGCCGAGCCAAACCGACAGCTGCAAGATCCAAGCAACGCTGCGCAAGGAGCAGATTCCCATACCCAGTTGTTGATGCGCACCAGTCGGATAGATCACAAAGCGCTCGCGCCTGTTGCTTCAGTTCCACATCCAGCGCCAATGTCTGGAGCAAAGCGGCAGTCGCGTCCAATTGTACCGCCAACTCCCGCCCGAACTCCCTTGCGGCTACGTCCACCTTGCGATCATCGGCCAAAGAAGTTCTATGCTCGACGCTCCATCGCGATGGGATTCGCGGGACTTGGAGCCGCATCTCTCGGATCGCCCTCGCAAGACCCAACACTCCGCCCTGTTGCAGGACGGAGCTTAGGCGGCCAATGTGCTGTTCTTCCGTCATCTCCTCCGCCCACCCGCAAGTACAGATGCCGACCAAGACGAGGCTGTTGATTAACCTATTCATTACCATGGCATTCCCTCGTAAGGCTTCTCAAACAGGACACGGTCTATATATATCTTCCCTCTGTCGCGTGGGGGACCATAAGAACCTTCTCCAAAGCCAATCTGTAGAGTAGCGGCGTCCTGGGAGGGACCGCCGCAGTCGTGATTGAAGTCATAGAGGTCAAGCACCTCTCCTTTGGATATCACACCGGTTACCCAACAGTAGGGACCGAACCCATCATTCATCTTCATAACGTGATATCTCACTTGGTGGTTCAGGAGCCGGACTCGTCCAAAGCTGCCGTTCAAATCGTCAAAATACGTAGGGGCCACGGTGTTGAGGATCTTCGTATATTCCGGAACCCATGGCGGACTCGCAGATGAGTGAGTCGTAACATTGTAGAAGCCGGCAGGAGACGGAAAGTAGGCTGAAGATCCATCTGGCAGGCCGGCGAAATATGCTGTTACAATGGGCTCGACTACAAAATTGTAGAAAGTATGGACCTCGTTCTCCACTTGGGGGGAGCATGCGACAAGGTTCGCAAGCGAGGTGCCCGCGTCCCAGATGTATTCAGTCAGTGTCGCGCTCCCGTCACCAGCGAACTCCGCACCGGAGTTGTGCGTCAGCCATTCGGAAAAGAAGCCTCCGAACGCGTTGAAACTCACGACGCCTGAGTCGTCGGTCGGTTTCTTGTTCGGCGGCACCGCTAATGCATTTCCGTCGCGGAAGATTTGAAGTAGTCGCTTTGCGTGTGGCAAGGTTTTGCTAGTTACAGGCCCAATGAAATAACCATCAATGATGTCGTCTATATTGTCCCTTGCCTTTTCATATTGAATTTCATTGCTCGCCCTGATGGTAGGATCGCCGAAAGCCAGTCCGGTGGCGGGGTCCTTGACAACGAAGGGCTGCCACTCACTGCACTGGAGTTGACCGTCGCTGTTCGCGTCGAATCCCACCTTCATGACGAAATTCGCAATGTCGAGTCCTCCACAGTAATGTGCGAACTCAAGAGAACACTTGCCGCTGACGTCGAAAGCCTTATCGCTTCCCGACAACTTCTCCCAACACCCTCCGCCGGAATAGAGGGCCACACGGATCAGGGGCCCCACGCTGGCGGGTTGGATAATGGCTTTGACCGTCGCTTTGTATTTGCTATCGTCCGGATCAGGAACGAGATAGATATAGTGTCGCGGCACGCCAAATGTGTAGCCGCTTGTGTCTGTTGCGTCGGCGACCGGATCGTCCTTCAAAGTGGGGTTGAAGACTCGGTTTGCCATATTCGTCGTCTCCCATAGCAAGTCGAACTCTAAATGAGCGACGACCACATCTATCTCGATAATGTTCGATGGTGAGGCTAGATCCCTGTAGTAATCGTCATTGCTTGGGTCGTAGTTACAGTCCAAGTTATCATTGCAGAACGCCTTGACATGGAAGATCCGGAAGGGCGGATCCGTCCAGCACGGCCAGAGTTGAACCGGGTCGTTGCAGACTCCAGGAAGGCCCACATTACCTGAATTCCTCTCCACTCCCGGAGGAAACAGCGATGAAGGCGGGGGATATTGAGCAACGAGATTGTGGACATCGCCATCTTCCTTCTCAATGCGCCATCCGATATGGTTCGGATTGGGCAGGCCACCAGCTCCCGTGGCCGACATCTTGATCCTCAGTTCCTCACCGTCACATATGACTAGCGTCTTGTGGTTGTCCCCGATTGCGGGTGTTACCGTTACCGAACGACCCGTCGAGGGGTGCGTCACTGTGAACGATTCAAGCTGGCGAGCCACAGTCGCCGGCGGATTGCAGGCCCCCTTCACCGTAGGAGCCAGAGCCAGCCACGCCATCGCGGCCGCCAGAAGGGCCGCCCCTGAACATCGAGCCATTCGCTTCGTCATGTCAT
>CAZJBP010000278.1:0-3551 GCA_964544115.1 uncultured Victivallales bacterium
CGTAGGCGTAATAGAAGGCTGTGTGGGATTTGGTCCAGGCGGCAATCCCTGATTTGTATTTTTTGTCGGATCGATGATGATGATTTCCGGTACCGGACCACCGTTCGAGCTTTCGCCTTTCAAAATTGGATAATTGCCCGAATCCATCCCAGCCCCAGCTTTGCGTTTAATCAGCATGCCTACATAGGTTGGTTCTTCCTTTGGGGTTGCATCTGGCTCTTCGCTCACCATTTCAGTAGGTTTGAGAGGCCTCGATTGTCCAACAATAGTCGGCACAGAAGGCTTCGTAGTTGGTTTCGGTTCCGGCTTAGGTTTGTTTTCAACCACCACGACAGGTTTTGACGGTTTAGGCTTCTTTACATTACTAAAAGCCTTTTTATCATCAGATGTCAAATAGGTTTGATCGATGATATTTCCCGATGTGCCTGGGGTAAATAATTCCTGACGGATCAATTCCGCTCTAACCGCGTCCCCAGATGCTTCATAGGTTTTAGAAAGAATAAAGGTTACATATCTGTCTTTAAAACCATTTGAGCGCAGCCAATCGAAGTTAGCAATAGCTGCTTGTAATAAAGAGGCTTTCTGAGCATCCTCTCTCACATTCATCGCTGCCTTATAGGAGCAGTAACCAAGTCCCCAGTGTGGTGTGTATGGCGCTCCACTCCGCCAATTCCCAACCAATCCAGGTCCAATCTGAACTTTAAATGTCTGGTTAGTGTCATCGCCTTTGGCATTGATTGATTGCTCGAACAATTGGCTGGCTTTAACCCAATCTTTCGCACGCGCAGCACTGACGGCATTCTCGTAAGTGGTCTGCCAGCTCGTATCTTCCGCAAAGGCGACCATAGTAATCAAACTAATTAGTAAAAAACAACCAAGAAACCGACAGAGATGCATCGCTTGTAACCTCCGATAGCACAGTGAAGAGCGGATTCTACGGGTCGAAACCGCCCTTCTTCTGCAAATAAACATTCACTAATAATGTGAACTACGTTAGAACTTGTAGTTCAGACTGAGTATGCTGGTATCAACAACATCGCCAGAAACACCCAGAGCAAAATCAACTGCGAACTGATCGCTTAGCGGACGATATCCAACGCCCAGGATGTATTCACTTTGATCCTCAAAGGTAGCCCCGCCGGCAGCACGATTTGTTCGGTAACCGACTCTAATGGGAACAACCATTTTGTTCATGTACAATGTGTATTCGACACCTACATGGACGTTTGTGACAGCTTTTCGTTGGTCTTCAGCTCCACTATTAGCTTCAAAGAAGTGTTCGACATCAACGGCGCCGATGAGATCGGATCCCGATCCTTCATCAGGTTTGCCGAAACGGCTGATTTGATAGGCAACCCCTCCAGCTAACCTTGCAGGCATCTCTTTGGTAAAATCGCTGAATTGGCCATGTCCGGTAAGTGAAATCTGGCTTCGATAGCAGGCACCCCAAGTCATTCTTGCACCAGGCGCCAAAATACCGATAATGCCACCAATTCCCGTTCCGGTAGCTGTATTACTTGAGGACGAATTAAAGGTTGAATCGTTAGGGTCAAGAATATCTGAGGAACTAAAATTGAACCGCTGCTGTCCAACAACTGCGCCAATGCCCAGATTCAATTTATGGGAACGCTCAAGAGGAAAACCAAAAGCAATCGTTATCAGATCTGTATTGATTTCCTTCCTTTCTTTCCGTGTAAAGTTCGCGTTCGATTGTGAGTCTTCGCTAGTAAGTACTCCTGAGGATGTTTGCAGGAAGTGACCGATTCGAGCAAAGCTTATACCCAAAGTGCCACTACCAAATCCCCGCATGATCTGACTGAAAGGAATAACCACTCCAGCAAAATTAAAACCCATGTTGCCAGCATCGGTTTCATTAAAAGTCGAGGGATTACTCGCAAGCCCACTTAAAGAAGTGGTCACATTTGGCTGAGCGCCTAAGGAAGCCATCGCTTGCTGTTTGCTGATTACTGCCAGCGCGGCTGGATTATAGACTGTAGCGCTAGCATCATAGCAAAGAGCCGTTACAGCTCCCCCCATTCCTTCCCCGCGAGCGCTAATACCTAAACTATATAAGGTGTCTGGAATCTGTGCTAAAGCCATACTCGCAAGCGTGGTTGCCATTACGACCATAAGCACAAAGCTTCGACATTTACTGGCTGAATTCAAATTAGTTAATCTCATCCTTGCCTCCGTTACCATAACTCCGACTCCTCATTTTTAGAAAAATTTGACAATAAACTTACTGGTCACTTTTACCGAAGTATTGCCTGATTTATCGGTTGCTGTCACTTCAATCGTATATGTTTTTAGCGCCCTGAAGGGCTTCGGTACAGTGATATTTACTGTTCCGAACCATCGCCCTATTGTCCCTGACTGAGCAACTATTTCTTTTAATGACGTGATAGAAGCTACCTGAACGCCTTTGTCATCTTTAATAACCGCTGTTACACCCGTAGCAAGCACGCTGTTTTGTGTCGCATCGGAAGTATTGAAGAACGAATCAGTTACATCGATAAGGACTGTCAGCTTTGTTCCAGGACGAATCTTCATATTATTGAAGGGGTAAGAGACTTTAACCGTCGGCTTATCGTTATCCACCCTAACGCTTATTGTCTTAGTAGCGCTATTACCAACTTCATTAGTTGCGGTCACGACGACGGAATGAAGTCCCGATGATGTGTTTGTGGCATCCCATGCAGTATCTATGACGCTGCCCGTGCCGCTATCAATCTGCTGACCATCAACTCTAACCACCCAAGTAGCCAGAGCGTCATTTACTGTGCCGGAGATTTGGACAACACCCTTCACATAGGATTTATCCGTAGGAGTAGTGACCTCGAGTACCGGCGGTGTGTTGTTGACGGTAACCTGTTTGCTTTTTGTAGTAGACGAGTTGCCGGCTGTATCAGTTGCGATAATCGTGACGGTATGTGTGCCATCAGGATACTTGGATGAACTATCAAGATTTTTCTGCGCTGTATTCCAATTAACGCTTATGCTCTTGGTAGTTCCACTACCCAACTGTACTTCACCTATCTTAACGATCCAAGTCACATCACTTGTATCCTGAATGGACGCTGTAATGGTCTGCGTTCCGAAGAACTTGACATCAGTTTTGTTCTCATCAGGATTAGTGAGAGTGACAACCGGAGAGGTAGCGTCCTTCAGCAATACAACGCTTTTTTGCAGCGTATTGCCAGACTTATCGGAGCCAATTAACGCCAACGTATGGGCGCCTTCGCTCAATAACGAAGGATCGAGTATTGCGCTAACAGCGACGGTTGTTGAACTATCTGAGACCGTAAATGAAGAGGGAGTAAAGCCAGTTGAACCGCCATCGATTGTGAGGTTCCATCCTTGCAGATTGGTATCACTAACGGTTCCTGTAATCGACAACGAACTATTATTAATCTGAGCATTATTTACTGGCGTAGTCAACGTCACCGTCGGCAATATACTATCGACGGTCACATCCACTGTTGAGGCGCTACCAACGTTTCCTGCTTTATCAGTAGCGGAGATGCTGATCGTGTGTTTACCATTAGAGAAGC
>CAZJBP010000279.1:0-3545 GCA_964544115.1 uncultured Victivallales bacterium
GCCACGTACAGGTCTAACAGCTTGCGGATCATCTTCTGGTATTGAGTGTGATGCCTGCGAGCTGCATCCTTGAAGAAATCTACACTGCCTTTGCTCAGACCGATGGTCACCTTGATCTGTTCTTCTCTGAACACCAGATCACCGGGAGCCGGCAGAAAGTCCCGAACGACTTTCACGTCCCCAATAGGACCGTCAGTGTATGTTGTTTTCTTGCTCATATATCCTTTTTCCTTTCCGCCAGTAGCCTGCGCCGAAGATCCTGATCGCACCCGAGCGATAGGTAAACCGAACCGTGAGAATGCCTCTCCCAACACAGCCGAAACAGAAGAACCGGTCTTCGTCTTCGCTATGCGTCAGGTCTTGAGCAATGACGCGGGCCGGATCAGCGAATGCATACTGCGCCACCTCGAACGATACGCCGTGGCGCCGTTGATTCTCGCAATCCTTGTCCACATCCCACTCGAATGAGATGTTTGGCATGGTCGGAATCTATCAGGGCGCTGCCTGACAAGCAATATCAATATATGGGCGTATATATTGCTATATATTGCTTTGCCAGCGCTATAAATGGGGTGCAAGCCCTTGTGGGAGGACCGCACGTGAAAACGTGCCGCCAACTCGTCTCTTGCTGGGATGTCTGACGTCACGTGAGGGCACTGCATCTGCGCGTCACACCCAGTCTCTTGGGCGGATTGTCCAAGAAGGCGGTTCCTTGTCAAGGCAAGCCAGCGACCCTGGTGGACCCGACAGCTTCCATTACCTATAGCATGCACACGCGTTACAACGACTTTGGATGCGCGCCGTCGCTGCCAACGACGCCGAAGGTCGGAGGTGGAGCTCGGAGCCCGTCATTTCCGGCGATAGGTTCGGCTACCCGAGGGTGTTGTCGTTGGAGGACTTCTTTGACGCGCGGCCGATCTCGTCGCGCAGGCGCGCGCAATCCTCGTAGCGCTCTTCCTCGATCGCCTTCTGCATCTCGCGCTGGAGGTTCTCCAGCCGGGTCGGCTTGCGCCGGGGTTTCTTCGCGGCAGGCGGTTCGGGCGTCTCCTGGGACTGCGTCATTCCGGCCAGTTCGTCCGGGTTGAAGACGCGGCCTGCCTCGGCCATGACCGTGTCCTCGACGAACATGGGCGCCCCGAAGCGCAGGGCCAGGGCAATGGCGTCGCTCGGGCGGGAGTCCATGTTGATCTCGTTCTCGCCGCTCTGCAGCACCAGCCGCGCGTAAAACGTGCCCGATTGCAGGTTGCAGACCTCCATCCGCTTCAGGCCGCACCCGATTTCGTCGAGGACGTTCTTGAACAGGTCGTGCGTCAGCGGGCGGGGCACTTCCACGTTGTTCATGCACAGGGCGATGGCCTGGGCCTCCGCCGCACCGATCATGATCGGCAGGGCGCGCTCGTCCTCCTGGCTGCGCAGAAGCACGGCGAACCCCATGTTCGACAGGAAGAGCTGATCGACCCTTACCTGAATCATGTTACACCCCCTGTCTTGATCTCCCCCATCCGGGTCAATAGTAGCGCACCGGGAGCGTTCTGTCAGGGCCTTTTTGTTGAATCATTCCGCGGTGGCGGCCCGCGTTACCCGCGTGGTACAACACGCGGTGTCATGAAATGGCGATCGTGTGTGTGTGGACTTCTGGTGGCGGCGGCCCTGACGGCGGTCGGGGAGCCGGCGGCGGCCAACCGCCCGGCGGCGTGGGCGCAGCCGGTCGCGCTGGCCGGCGCGCCGAACCTGCATCGCGTGACCGTGGGCCTGTACCGCAGCGCCCAGCCCGATGCCGATGGGATGCGGAACCTCAAGCAGCTGGGCATCAAGACGGTCATCAACCTGCGAGCGTTTCACTCTGACCGGGACGAACTGGGCAGCACGGGACTTAGGTCCGAGCGCCTCTATCTGAAGACCTGGCACCCGGAGGAGGAAGATGCCGTGCGGTTCCTGAAGATCGCGACGGACACCAACCGCCAGCCGGTCCTGGTGCACTGCCAGCACGGGGCCGACCGCACGGGAACCCTCTGCGCCGTCTACCGCATCGCCGTCCAGGGCTGGTCGCGCGAAGAGGCCATCCGCGAGATGCGGCAAGGAGGATACGGGTTCCACCCCATTTGGAAGGGCCTTCCGGAGTGGATTCTG
The DNA here is from genome assembly GCA_964544115.1 of uncultured Victivallales bacterium. Lineage (GTDB taxonomy): Bacteria > Verrucomicrobiota > Kiritimatiellia > UBA8416 > JADHWI01 > CAZJBP01. Next base: position 2,131 of record CAZJBP010000279.1, read on the forward strand.
AAACTCGACATCGACCGCCTGCGCCAGCAGGCGGGAATCACGCCGCCGGCCAAGGCGCAGGCCCCGTAGCCGCAGGCTCACGCGCGGCGACGGGAATGAGATGAGGGTGGAGGACGATCGTCCTCGTCCTCAGTGAGCGCAGCGAACGGTCCTCGTCCTCGAATTGCGACGGCGGAAGAATCGAGGACGAGGATGAAAGGATACGTCGGTCTTGAAGGGTTTTGGGGCTCCACTGCTGTTGACTTCGGATTTGCCGGAGGCCGTTCGGTGTCTTGGCGTGCTGTCGGCGGGCGCCGATGCGCGGGCGCTGGCCGCGGATGCGATCCGCGACGCCCTCCTGCACCCCGTTTGGCCAGCCGGCCGGCCCGGGCCGACGGCCTTCGACGTGGTGCAGCCAGGCGAGTCCGTGTGCATCGTGGTCTCCGACGCCACCCGCAAGACGGCGGCGGATCGCATTCTGCCGCTGTTGGTCGAGGCGTGGGTCGGGCGCGGGTGCCGCATCGAGGACATGACCGTGCTGGCCGCCACCGGCATCCACCGCGCGCCGACGGCCGCCGAGTGGCGGCGCATAGTGGGCGCGCCGACGGCCGAGGCGTTTGCAGGGCGGATGTTCGCGCATGACCCCGACGACGACGCGAACCTCGTGGCCGTGGGCGTGACCCGGCGCGGGCATGCGGTCCGCCTGACCCGGCGCGCGGTTGAGGCGGGGCGGCTGATCCTCATCGGCGCCGCCGGCTATCACTACCACGCCGGCTTCAGCGGCGGCCGCAAGTCGCTGGTTCCCGGCCTGGCCTCCCGGGACACCGTTGCGTGGAACCACAGCCTTACGCTCGACCCCGCGGCCGACCGCATTCACCCGTGCGTCGCACCTGGCGTGCTGGACGGCAACCCGGTTCACGAGGAGATGCTCGAGGCCGCCCAATTGCGCCCGCCGGACCTCATCGTCAACACCGTCCTTCATCCCGACGGTGGGATCGTCGGCGTGTTCTCCGGCGACTTGGATGCCGCCCACCGCGCTGCGTGCCGACAGGTGGAGCGGCTGTGCCGGGTTGATGTGCCCGAAGCGGCCGATCTGGTGATCGCCTCGGCCGGCAGCGCGCCCGACTGGATCCAAAGCCACAAGGCGCTGTTCAACGCCCACCGGGCGATGAAGCCGGGCGGTCTTGTCGTTCTGCTGGCCCCCTGCCCGGAGGGGCTGGGGAACGAGCGCTTCCGGCACTGGCTGCGGCATACGGACGTGGCCGCGGTGTACCGCGAGCTGCGGCAGACGCCAGAGATCAACGGGCAGACCGCGCTCTCCACCCGCGAACGCGGCCGGGACTGCATCCTTGTGACCGGCTTGAGCGCGGCCGACCGGGCCGAGCTGGGCATCGCCTGCGCCCCTGATCTGCCCGCGGCCATCGAGCGGTCGGTCG
>CAZJBP010000280.1:0-3448 GCA_964544115.1 uncultured Victivallales bacterium
ACGGCAAGAAGGCGATCTTCTGGGGCGGCTGGCAGGGCCCGCCGCAGGTTCCCGAGCTGAACGACATGATCATCTACTCGTGGTACGCCGGCGCGCGCGAGGCCCAGAAGGCCGGGTTCACGACTATTACGGTTCCGTGGGAGATCAAGATCCCGCTCAACGAATGGAACATGTACCACTGCAACGGCGAGTGGCTCACGAACCAGACGGATCGCGTGCTGGGACACTGCCGCCCCATGTGGGAAATGAGCGCCGAGGAGCTGACGCGCTCGTGGATCGCCGGCATGGCCGAGCGCCAGGAAAGAACCTGGGGCCCCGACACCCCGATGTTTCTCGAGGAGTTCCGCGCCCGCGAGAAGCGGGCCGTCGAGCGAATGGGCAAGCTCGTGCATCCGGTGGACGTGAAGGTGGACTGCACGCTCCTGAAGACGGAAGGCCACTACGTGATGGCCAACAGCTACACGGGCCCGATGACCCTCACCCTGACCGCCGACTTGCCGGCCGGCAGCCGGATCCACTACGTCCTCGACGGCACGCGACCGACGGCGGCATCGCCGCTCTATGAGAAGCCCTTCACCACCACCCGCAAGGTTCGCCTGCGCGCAGCGCTCTTCAACGAGGCGGGCGAGCAGTTGGGCGGCTACACGTTCAGCGAGCGCTACAGCTACGCGGACCACGAGGACAACCTGACCACGGGCAAGCCGGTGCGGACCTCGGGCGCGGTGAATCCGGACGAGCCGCCGGAGAACGCCAACGACGGGTATGCGAACGTTTCCAAGTTCTGGGGCACGACGCCGGCCCCGCAGTGGTGGCAGGTGGACTTGCAGAAGGACTACACGATCGACCGGGTCCGGATCTTTCCGTACTGGGACGGCGGGCGACACTACCAGTACACGGTGTCCGCCGGGACCGACACGAACCAGCTGACCCAGGTGGTGGACTGGACGCAGGGCACGGAGCCCGAGACGGACCGCGGGCGCCTGCACACGTTCAAGGCCACGCAGGCCCGGTACATCCGGGTGAACGTGCTGAACAACAGCGAGAATCCGGCCGTGCACCTGGTCGAGGTGTGGGCGTACGAGGCCGGCAAAGAAGAGAAGTGAAGGACGCGGGCTCCTCTCAAGCGCGCCGGAAACGCAGGGCGTCATCCTGAGCGCAGTGAAGGATCTCCGGGAGGCGAGTATGAATAGCGTGGTGAAGATGTCGGCGGTCGCGGTCATCCTGGCATTGGGGATGATCCTGTCCGCATCCCTGCTGTCGAAGTGCTTTGTCAGAATCCGGCATGAGCAGGCCATCGCGGTCAAGGGCTACGCGGAGAAGGACGTCGTGTCGGATATCGGGAAATTCTCCAGCACCTGCACGGCCCGGGGGAGCAGCCTGAAGGAAGCCTACGCCAGGCTACAGGACAGCCGGAAGACCGTCATGGAGTATCTCGCGCGGATGGGGTTCAGCGACGCGGAGATGGCCTCCGAAACCATTCAGACGTCGCGGGTCCCCAAGCGGGACGCGGAGGGCAAGGAAACCAACGAGACCGAGTACTACGATGTCTCGCAGACGATCACCGTCACGTCCACCAACGTTGCGCGGGTCCGGGACGTGTCCAGCAGCATCACGGATCTGATCAAGGACGGGATCGATATCCGCGCCTTCGCGCCCGCGTTCTACGTCTCCGACCTGAAGGACACGAAGCTGAAGCTGCTGGCCGCGGCGACCGAGGACGGCTACCGCCGCGCCGTGGCGCTGGCTGAGAACAGCAGGGGCAAGGTCGGGGCGCTGATCTCCGCGCAGCAGGGCGTCTTTCAGATCACCGAGCGAAACTCCACGGACACGTCCGGGTACGGCGAGTACGACACCTCGACCATTGAGAAGACGGCCAAAGCCGTGGTAACGCTCGAATACGCCATCGAGCAGAACAAGTGAGCGCCATGTCCGAGCACACCCTGAACGACGTCCTCCGCGAAATCGGCCGCCACCGCCGGTTCATCGTCACCGCGCACGAGAAGCCCGATGGCGACGCGCTGGGGGCCGTGCTGGGCCTCGTGCGCATCCTCCGCGCCCGTGGGTGCGACGCCGTGGCGGGCGGACTGGCGCCCGTCCCCCGGCGCTACCTGCCGTTCATCCATGCCGGCGAAACGATCACGGCCGAGGCGGCCGGCGCCTCGCTATCCGCCTATGACGCGGTCCTCGCCCTCGACGCCGGCACCGACGAGCGCTGCCCGCCCTTCGTCATTCAGGCGCGGGGGCGCCTGCCGGTGGTGAACATCGATCACCACGGCTCGAACACGCGGTTCGGCGATATCAACTGGGTGGATCCCGCCGCCAGTTCGGTGGGCGAGATGGTCTTTCGCATGGCCGAGGCGGCCGGCTGGGAGGTGGCGCGCGACGCGGCCGAGGCCCTGTGGATCGCGGTGGTCACCGACACGGGCCGCTTCGCTTACGAGAACACCACGCCGGAGGCCTTGCGGATCGGGGCTGAACTCGTGGCGCGCGGGGTCGCCACCGCGGAGGTGGACCGGCAGGTCTACCAGTCCTTCACGGTGCGCGAGCTGGCGCTGCAGGCCCGCGCCATCCAGGGGCTGGAGCTGCATGAAGGCGGGCGGGTGGCCGTGGTCGGCCTGTCGCGCGAGGACTTCGCGAGCGCCGGCAGCGGGGCGGAGGACGCCGAAGATGTGGCCAAGATTCCGCGCAGCGTGGGCGGCGTAAAGGTCGGGGCGTTTCTGTACGAGATCGAAAAGCCGCTGGCGTCGGGCAAGCCGTCGGTCGTGCAGACCAAGATCAGCCTGCGCTGCACGGAGCCGTACGACGGGGCCGCGTTCTGCCGCCAGTTCGGCGGCGGCGGCCACGCGCGCGCAGCCGGCTGCACCCTCCCGCTGCGGCTGGCCGAAGCCCGGGCGAAGTTCCTCGAAGCCGTCCACCGCACCTGGTTCGAGTGCGGCGGCGCGTGAGGGGTGCGCCGGCCGGTCACCAGACAGCTCGACGGTAGCGTTCCAAGATCGTGCGGTCTTTGGTGACCAGAGGGGCGCTGCGCACTGTGGCCTGGGCCACGATCAACCGATCGAACGGATCTCTCGTCCAAGACTGGCCGACGCTTTCAGCCGCGACAAGAGCGAAGGGCTGGTCGCAGATCTCCAAGCCTATCGTTTGTCGCAGAGAGGCGAGGACAAGGCTGCCATCCACAGTAATGCGTCCGGTTTCGCGGAGATACTGCAGTTCCAGATGGACGATGGGAGAGACGAGCAGAGCCTGCTTTTCCATCAGGGACCTGGCGGCGTCGGATACCCGGTCAACCATTCCCGCGTAAAGCCAGACCACAACATGCGTATCAAGGTAGACCACCGGTCCACTCCTCTGACCAGTCCATGTGGACGATTTCTTCGGGGTCGACCGCCATGCAGTCGTGTGGAACCAGTCGCGAAAGCTTGGTGGTCGCTTCCTCCCGCTCCACTTT
>CAZJBP010000281.1:0-3443 GCA_964544115.1 uncultured Victivallales bacterium
ACGGTTACACACAAAACCGTGTTGCTCAAGAAACGGATCCGAGTAAACTGCACGTCTTCTACACTCCAGTTAGCGGACCTAATTACTACAACCTTATTGAAACGACAGGTACTGGATCTCTAATCGGTATGGTTAACAATACCGGCATACAAATAACAACTGAAGGTTTAACAGTCAGCACTTTTGATGAATCCTACTTTGTTGGATCATGGGCTTGGGATTGGAACTGGGGACATGCTAACGTTAGCGGCATTCCTCACAATGGCGGTATTCAATGGTCTATAGAATCCAACGAAGGATGGGGCCCCATATGGTGCCTTGAACAGTATCTTTCCAATGGCCTTTACTATCCCAAGTATTGGGGTTGGGATAACGACTGGGAGAACGATGGCCAGGTATTTACTGTTGCTCAGTATTATCCCTATGGTTCAAATGGCGCTTTGTGCCGCTATTCCGGCAGCTTTGACAATAATATGAAATATGCCGCAGTTAATGGCTTGCAAGATACAGTACAGGCAACTGTGACAACCCCGTTCCTTGCTCGAGCCGACGTAGCCGCTGATGTAAAAATTTGGGGCGATAGCGTTTACAACACGAGAGGTTATCTCAGTGCAACTGGCGTTTGGAAGATTCGCAAGAATTTTGCTCAGGACGAAGGACAAGAGCTGTTTATTGATGGCAGCAACTATGGGGAATTTGTGGGACAGTATTTCTTTGGTCTCACCTTTGACCTTAATAACCATATCTATGTATCCTGCACTGACAACAAGATTTATCAGTTCGACATGACCACCAAGGCAATTACAAAAGTCTTCGATCCAGGCGCAGGCTCTCATGATATCATGGTTGCCGGCAATTTACTCTTTGCAGGCACAGGCAGTGGCATTAAGGTCTTTGATATTACGACTGCCGGTTCGCCGGTGACGACATTTGTCAATCAATGGGAAGATGGCATCAGTATCAATACCCTTGATGTCATCAAAGACCCCGCAACCTGGGGCCCGTCAACCGAGGACTTTGTCTGCAATGTCACCCTGGTGGATTGGAATGGCGCAAGCTTGCCGACCGTGACCGTAACTGTTGATGCCGGCACGCCTGAGGTTAAGACTCTCACGGGCAGCGGTTCGAGCGGTTCCTTTACCCTTAGTTTATCACCTGGTTCGCACACGATCAAAGTGAAGGCTGCCAAGTCTTTGAGCCAAACACAAACCGGCTCGACCCCACAGGCCTTCATGCTGCAGTGCGGCGATACCAATGATGACAACAAGATTGATGACTTGGACTTCCTTAGTGTCATCGGCAACTTCGGATCAACCGATCCTGTGCTTAAGCTCATTGGCGACGGCAACGGCGACGATAAAACGGATGACTTAGACTTCCTTAATGTCATCGGTAAATTCGGAACCTCTGGTACCTAAGCCATCTTACTCTCAATAACCAATAAGCCGGTCAGGGAAACCTGACCGGCTTATTTTATTAGCAACGCCACATGAGAAGAAGTTCAAATGACTCACGTATAAATACTGTTTTAAAATTAAGTGACTTCAGTTTGAACCTAAGTACAGAGGGAGCGGGGATGAAAAATTAGGTTTTTAATAATTTGTTTGTTATAATGTAATAAGTGAATGAATTGAAAGCTGTAGGGGGATTATTTGCGTCCTGTTATATTAGCCAAGATTCATGGTTAGGTGTGAAATCTGATTGAAGGTGTTAAAAAAAATGATTAAAAACTTGAGTTTGGTTATATGTATGGTTATCCTCTTGGCTACGTTTGGATTTGCACAGAACGGTTTAGCAGATGCAGCAGATGTCAGATTGTTCACCCTTACAGGTCCGGATGTTCATGGTGGAGATGGTGTTGATACTATTACGGAATGGACCAGCGCAGGAGCCTTTGTGAATTCTGTTAAATCTTCAATGAACCACGGCATTTCAATCCCTTTTGGTAATCCGGCATATACGATTGGTGTTACTGGAGGGAATGATTATGAAAATTTACAATTCTATAGGGTTGCAGGTTTGCCATGGAATGGTGGGACGCTTGGAAGTATTACGATGAACCTTCCGAATTTAGATGCACCTGAAGGAAACGATACATGCAACGTTTTATGGTGTACTGCTCATGATTATGTAGCGCCCTATAAAGCCTTTATACTTGGACGATGGAAGCCAATTAACGGAGTATGGATAGGCGGTATCCAACGGCTTACAAGCGATGGAACGACCAGCGCAACGGTTCAAGCCTCAACCGGTTGGGATATTAATCAACTTGATGCAAATAATGTTAGCGGTTATACTGGCGCTTGCAACCCTTATATGTTTGCAAGGGTTTTTGGAGAATACATTTATTGGAGCCTTGGATATAATATACCAGGCGTGATTTACAGGTTACCTAAGAACTTCAGCACGAATGATATTCCTTTGAAGTTCATCTACAGTAATGATCCTAGATACTCAGATAAGTTGATTGCGGGCTCAAAAGATTGGAAAGGGTTCTGCTTTGACGAGGATGGGTATCTGTATGTTAGCTGGGGTGGATCACAAAGTACGCCTTGTATCGCTAAATTTGCTCCAAATGGTGATTTAATTCAATACGATTACATGTGGTTTACTGCCCCTGCTAGCAGAAATGATCTTCAGTATGGCGCCGGCAAATTCTTTATCACTGCCGATAGCGGTGGTGTTGATGTGTATAGAAAAGAGATTTTCGGCTCACCTACGTTTCTCTATAATATAGGGGGATCGGCCTTGGGAGTGGTTCGTTCTATCGCTCTTGTTCCATCTAGCGTTTCATTCACCGGCACTGTCAACCTGGTGAGTTGGAATGGCGGTACATCGAATGTGGAAGTGCAAGTAAGAGTGGGGACTACTTTTCCAACCGTAGCTTTTGTGACTAGGACCCTTCAATCAGCAACCCTAGTCGGGGGTACTTTAACGGGCACCTTTACTGTTGATATACCGGCATCCGGCGCCCAAGTCCAGGTCAAGCATATTAAGAGTTTAAGCTCATCACAGGTTGGCACTACAGGTACGTTCAACCTGCTGTGTGGTGACAACAATAATGATAACAAGATTGATGACCTGGACTTCCTTAGAGTCATCAATAACTTCGGTTCACTCATTAATGGCGCCGTTGGCGACGGTAACGGTGATGGAAAAACTGATGACTTAGACTTTCTTCTAGTCATCACCAACTTTGGCGGTAATGGCAGCTAAGCTACTTCTAACGATCGAATAATTGGCCGGTATAAAGTTCTTTATGCCGGCCTTGTTGCTTATTGTGGAGGGGCTTCTCTGGGTATAATAATCCCCGATGGGTACACTTGCTATTTTATTTCCCGGACAGGGATCGCAAAAGCCCGGTATGGGCCGCGCGATATATGAGTTTAGTTCCACTGCAGTCGAGATATTCGATGAGATACATCACGCCACTGGAGTGAACC
>CAZJBP010000282.1:0-3439 GCA_964544115.1 uncultured Victivallales bacterium
GACAAGGTTGTTATGATATCGCTTTCAATTCAGAAGGCGATCTCTTCGCGACTACCGGTTCGAATTTGAGCTTGATTAAAAACGGAACAGCGACCGCACAGGCGTTTGGCTCATTCTCAGGCTATTACCCATTCCCAACTGCCCTTGAATTATATAGAAGTAACTTACTTGTAAACGCTCAATGGACGGACGTCGGCGGATTGTTTGAAGTCCATCCGACTCCTGAACCCGCTAGTCTTGGCGCAGCATTGATGGGCGCGGTGAGTTTGCTCGCTTTAAGAAGAAAGGCCAAGAGGTAAGAAGGTATGTCACGCCCAATTGGATTAGAATCACATGGGCATGCAGCGAAATCCCCCCTGATAGGGTTTTCGCTGGTCTTCGCCCTCATATTATCCTTGACTTTGCCGCTATTCGCATCCGACTTTGCAACGGTAGTATTGGACTATGTGCCTGGCGCAGATGCGGAGTTTACTGATTCATCGGCAGCTATCGGCGCGCCTTCGACTATGGCTACACCTTTTGTGCCAGATAATGAGGCGATTGTGTCACTTGGCCAAACGGGTTACATCGTACTTGGATTTGATCATCCAATCGTCCATAACGACCTTAACCCTGGGGGTTATGACTTTATCGTTTTTGGCAATGCCTTCTATCGCGGGAGTAATATCTTTTTGCACTTCCAGGAGCCTGGGATTGTGGAAGTCGGGGTCAATACCGGCAGTGGCTATAATGGGGTGACACCATTTTATAAATTGCAAGGTTCACTTAATCCGCAATATAGCTTCAACGCGATTGATGAAAGAATCTACCCGACATGGGGTTATGCGGATGTCACTCCAGTTGATGGAACCGGTAATCCACTTATTCCCGACGACCCATTCTCTTCCGGCATCACCCCCGGATCAGCTGGTGGGGATGCGTTCAAACTGAGTTGGGCGGTTGATTCGAACGGTAACCCTGTCATTTTGGATCATGTCGATTACGTTCGAATTCGTCCCGCAGGACAATGGTCCCCGGATGTGGATGCAGTTTCAATTCTAAAACCACTTCCGGTTGAATTCACTGGGACGGTTAAACTCAAAGGCTGGATGGGTAGCGATATCTCATCGGTTCCGGTTACTTTGGTGATCGATGGAGGGGAGCCTTCGATAATCTATCTAACAGGCACCGGCAATACGGGCACATTTGTAACACAGTTACCGAATTCGGGTTCTCTTGCTGTTCAAATCAAGTTTGGATGCTACCTTAGCCAGACTTTGACGATCCCCACATCCGGAACACCTGTTTTCGGCACGTTTGATGGCTCCGATCATTCGGGACTGATTCCGGGAGATACCAATAATGATAACAAAATCGATGATCTCGACTTTCTCGCCGTCATCGGCAACTTCGGTAAGATCAGTTCTATAGGAGACTGCAATGGAGACGGAATTGTCAATGACCTCGATTTTTTGAATATAATTGCCAGTTTCGGCTCGGTAGGAAATTAGTTTAGATGAAACGATCTGGTTTTACTCTGATAGAGCTTTTGGTCGTGATTGCGATAATCATGATCTTGGCATCGATCCTCTTTCCCGTGTTCGCAGCAGCACGGGAGAAGGGTCGGCAGGCTTATTGCCTGAATAACCTAAAGCAACTCGCCACGGCAAATCAGATGTATGCCAGTGACTATGCCGGTCATTATGTGCCTTGCTCGCCGGATGTCCTAAAAGATAATAAGCGCTGGTTTGGCACACGCGATCCGAAAACAGGTTCATTCGTAACAAGCAATGGTCCGCTTGTACCTTATCTTAGAGACGGTGGAGTATTACGACATTGTCCTTCCTGGGAACCTCGCAAAGGCGTCGGTTGGGATAAAAGCACAGGAGGATTTGTTTATAACTATGTGGGCGTCGGCTCACGAGTTTGGAAGATCAATGGAATGATCGCTTTCAATGATTCACTGCGCGAATGCGAAATTACCAAGAGCGCAGAGACTGCCATGTTTAGCGATGGCGCGCTTGCCGACGATAGCGGCCTGAACGAATACACTTGGATGGAGCCTCCCCCCGAGGTGGCCAATCGTTGCCGCCAAGGCATGACGCTCGACCCATCAATCCACTTTCGTCATCACGACCGCGCTGATGTAGTAATGGTTGACGGCCATGCCACTTCTCTCACCATGACCCTCTCCACCACCCAAAGCGGAGTCTATAATACCAACCCCCAATCCTACCACCTAGGCTGGTTCGGCCCCGTAACAGGCGACACCTACTACGACCCGGATTAGACCGTTAGGTCACATAGATGGGATTGGCATCGACAAGATGGCCATACCCCACCCAAACACGTCACCCTGAGCGAAATCGAAGGGTCTTACGGTCTCCACCTTACTTCTTCGCCCCATTAGCCTTGAGGAGGTCGACGATGTCTTTACGGCCATTCTCGACAGCAAGATTCATAGGAGTTTTGCTGTCGATAGTTTTTGCGTTGACACTTGCCCCAATGCTGATCCGAAATGCACTAATATTTTTGTTGCCACACTCAGCGGCTAAGTGCAGAGGGGTTCTACCCCACTTGTTAACGGCAGTGATATCTGCCCCTTTGCTAATCAAGAACGAGCAGCAATCCAGCTGTCCGCGGACTGCGGTATCATGCAAAGGTGTATAGCCCCAAATATTCTTGGCGTCCACTCTGGCTCCTTTGCTGATCAGATATACGCAGCAATCCTTTTGACCTTCTGTGGCTGCCCAACGCAATGCGGTTCTATCACTGTCGTCTACGGAGTTCACATCCACCCCATGCTCAATAATGAGTGCGGCTGCCTCTCTCTGGCCTGATGCAGCTGCCAACCCGAGGGGCGTGTAAATTTCTCCTGGATTGACCCAATTAACCTTAGCGCCTATCGCGATCAGCATTTTCATGCGGCTGATATCGCCTTTCACAATCGCCTGGCGCAAATGTGCATCCAATAACTGGGGATGGGTGCGGATGTATAGAGCCGCGACCATCGTTAGGCAGGCGAGGGCCAAAGAAATTAGGATCAGAATGTGCTGCTTTCTCATTTCGCGTCTTCTTATGTCCTTAGGTTATTTTTTCGCCAATACACTCGGATTTCCTTCATGCCTGTCTGGCTGTCATTGCGAGGAGCATAACGACGTGGAAATCTCCTCTATCCGGAAGATTCCTCGACTTCGCTCGGAATGACGTGCCTGACGGCCCGTTTGAGTCCAGAGCCGGCGAAACGCCAGCGTTACGGGGTCTCCTCAGAACCTCCAAATCGGCCTAGCCGGGGCGTCCGAAATCACCTCTTCTAAATAACACCCGGTCTGAACTGGGGGGTTGCCTGCGCCGTTGAAGCACCAGACTAGGGCGTTTTCGTTTAGTTCCATGAAGCGGTAGGCTAAAACGTTATGCCAGTTGCCGTCGGCGAGTTGGACAGTGCTGGCGGAGGGGTGAT
>CAZJBP010000283.1:0-3427 GCA_964544115.1 uncultured Victivallales bacterium
TTCGCATTCTGTCACGGGTGAGACGGTCTTCTCTGTGACATGTGAGACACACATGGTCTAAGGGATGTCCAGTAGCCGGACGGCGGCGGCGTAGCGGCGGTCGGGTTTGAACTGGCGGGCGAAGGTCCGGGTGACGTAGATCTCGATCGGCTGGCGGTCGGGCACGAACAGCGCGCCGCAGCCGGGCAGCTCGCGCAGGACGTCGCCCGCGCGCTCCATGCCCATGACGAAGAGGCCCGTCGACATGGCGTCGGTTTCGGTGGCGGTCTGTGCGATGACCGTGACCCCGGCCATGCCCTCGACGGGGCGGCCGGTGCGCGGGTCGATGATGTGCGCGTAGCGGCGCCCCCCGATGGTCACGAACCGCTCGTAGTTTCCCGACGTCGCAACGGCCATGCCGTTGGTCAGCGTCAGCACGCCGAGGACGTCCTCAAGGTCGAAGGGGTTGCGCACGCCGATGCGCCAGGGGTGGCCCTTGCGGCTTTCGCCGAGGACGCGGATGTTCCCCCCCAGATCGACCATCAGTCCGCGCGGGGCCTTCTCGCTCTCGCTGAAGCGTTCGATGCACAGGTCCACCGCGTAGCCCTTGGCGATACCGCCCAGGTCGAGGCTGGCGCGGGGACTTTCCAGAAACGCCGTACGATCCGCGAGCTGGAGGCGGCGGTAGCCGATGCCCTGGAGCACCGGGCGGATGACCGCGTCGTCCAGCGGCTGGTCCGGCGCCTTGCCGGCGTTGAATCCCCACATCTTGACCAGCGAACCGACGGTGGGATCGAACGCGCCGCCGGTCAGCTCGGAGTAGCGCAGAGAGAGCTCCAGCGCCTTGTGGGTCAGCGCCGACACCGGCACCGGCTTGACGCCGGCGTTCTGGTTGACGGCCCACAGCTCACTCTCGGTGGAATAGACGGTGAGGCGGTCGTTGACGTCCTGCATGACGCGCCGCGTGTCGTCCGTGAATGCCTCCAGCCTCGCGGCCTCGGCCTGGCGCACGGTGACGGTGCAGAACGTGCCCATCACCGACCACGAGGTGTGAGCCGGACGGCCCTCGCGCCGGCACCCGCACAGGGCGAGAGCCGCGAGCAGGCCGAGGGTGGCCCGCCGTCGCCCCGTGCCCGGCAGCGGCCGCAGAGGACTGCGGCCCTCCCCGTTCAGTGCCTGACGACTCCATGTCCGTGCGGCTGGAGTCCTTCCAGAACAGCCTCTCATCACCGGGGAGTCTCCTTCTGCTGCATCTGCTGAACGGCGCGCCGCGCTGCCGGGGGCAGGCGTTCGACGGCTGAGGGGTCTGTCACGAACGTGGTGTAGTCCGGAGCCGCAGCGCCCCCGGGACCGGCCTGCGCCAGGCGCCGGTCAAACACCCGCCGTGCGTCGGGTTCGCGGCCGGCGGCATGGAGCAGCACCACGGCGCTTTCGGCGAAGCCGCGCGCGGCTTCGCGAATGCCCGTGTCGTCCGGGTGTGCGCCGCCGGCCTCGTCCAGCGACTTGAAAACGCCCTCGAGCAAGTCGAGGCGCGGAGCGGGTGGACGCAGGCCGTCGGGGCCGTCCTCGCTGCGCGCAGGGGTTCCGGCGAAGAACGCCTGGGCGAGGGACTGGTACAACAGGCGCTCGCAGGCCAGGTCTCGCTCGCCCGGGTGTAGGTCGCGGCCCGTCAGCGCCCAGTACGCGGCATGGGCATAGGGTGAGCCCCAGTCCAAGTCGCCGTAGAGCGCCTCCATCCTGCGCATGCGATCCATGTCCATGCGGTAGGCTTCGCGCAGCCGCCCCGCGGCGACGGCGGCTTCCGCTGCGCCCTGCCCGGGCAATCGCCCCTGCGGCAGCACGGGGTCCATCTCGGCCGTCCATCGCCGCGGATACTCGGGGTCGTCGCCCTCCATGAAGCCGCCGATCTTCTGGAGCTGCATCCAGGCGATCTCCGCGTACATGGCCGCATCGTCCCCATTGGCGGCCAGGCCGCGCTCCTGCAGCAGGCGCAGGCCGCTGCGGACCCAGCGCCAGCGATCCTCCGCGTCGGCCATCATCGCGCTGATATTGTACGCCATGTTCCAGGCGTGGAACGCCCAGACCTGGGTGCATTGCGGCTCGAGCGCGGCGATCCACTCGGCCAGCTGCGACAGTTCGACGTAGCGGCCGTCGTCCTGCAGGCGCGTCGCGCGCAGCCAGAGCAGGTCGGCGGCGATGCCGCGGAAGCCGCCCAGCGCGACGGTCAGGAATCCCATTCCGGCCGGCGCCTGCGCGATGCCCTTCGGCAACGCGGCCCGCTCGACCCGGTCTAGCGCACGGCCGGCGCCGGCCGCCGCCAGCAGCGCTGCCGCCAGCACCACACAGGTCCGCACTGTGCGCCGCGCGCTCATGTCGAGGCCAGCTCCCTGCGGCTCAACACATACGCCGCCGCGCCTCCGGCCAGCGCGGGCCACACCAGCGCCAGCCAGAGCACGGCCCGCGCCGTATCGGCGCCGGACACCTGCACGCCTTCGGTCACACGGCGAATCGGTTCGATCCCCGCAATGGGCCGGGTGACGCGGTGGATGGACGTCAGCGCAGCCTCCGCGGCCCGTTCGACGGGGCTCGGAGCGTGCGCCGCGCCGTGCTCGTGGGCATGCCCGCCCGGATGGGAGCAGGACGCCGACGCGGCCTCGGAGGTGGCGAAGGTGGTCCCGAGCCGCAGGGCGAGCACCATGGCGAAGGCCGCGAACACGGCCACGGGGAACGAGAAGATGCTGCCCATGGCCAGCCCGAGCGCCGCCAGCGCGGCCAGCCCCGCCAGGCGCACCGCCAGGGCGCGCGCGAGGTTGGGCTCGAACGCGCCGGCCCCGACGAGCAGCTCGACCCCGCCGGTGGGGCGGAAGACGGCCGTGGTCGATTCCGGCCGCGCGGCGTTGTGGTAGTCAGCCACCAGGCGGCCTTCCTGCGCGGCGGCCGAGGCGAGTGCGGCCGGCAGCGCGTCGCGCCGGCACTCCGAGCCGGTGTAGACGGCCGGCAGCGCGACGCGCGCGGCTGGACTGCCATCGGCGGCATGGAGCCGCCAGGTGCCCGTGACGCGGCCGCGTTCGGCCGGCGGCGAGACGGCCCGCGTGCGCAGCGACATCGGCGGCGCGCCGCGGATGCCGGCCAGCGAGAAGGTCCAGCGCTGCGACGCGCCGGGCGCCACGGCGGAGCGCATGCTCGTCAGGCGCTGCCGCACCTCGTCCGCCAGTTCGGCGTCGGACCTGTCGGCGGGGGCGCTGCCGGACGCCTTCCAGCGCGTCACCCGCGCGGCGACCTCGTCCTCGTAGCACACCGGTTCCGGTGCAATGCACTGCCGGGCGACGAGCAGTTCCTCGCGCACGGTCCGCCGGTCGTCGTCGCTCCAGAGGGACGAGGCCATCCGCACGTGCAGGATTCCGTACACGGTGACCCCGGCCGCGCCCAGCAGCACGGCGTCGAGCAG
>CAZJBP010000284.1:0-3407 GCA_964544115.1 uncultured Victivallales bacterium
CCCAAAAGCGATCTGCCCCGATCCACCACTGCAAGATCGGGCTATCGGTTTTACAGCCCTAAGTTGGGAAGGTGGCTATCCAGAGACCCGATTGGGGAGAATGGTGGCATTGGGTTGTACGTTCTCGCTCTGAATGATGCTGGCAATATGATCGATGCTCTTGGGTTGCTCGATGTCAAGTTCGAGTTCAGCGAGTCTGGCAGTACGCTCGTCACCGATTCAACATCTCCGGCAGGACACGCGTGGACGTACGCCTATCTTGCTGGTGCCAACGGGGCAGAGTGGTATACGGGAGCAGCAGTCGACTGCAAGTGTGTTCCTTGCTCGGCAGAAGAAATGGATGACTCGCCGATTCTCTACCCCGAGGGGTGCTTCAAGGTTGAATGCACGATCAGACTCAAGACATATATTCGAATTCACGAACGGTTCCGCAGTGGCACAGCTACAATAAGAGACCTAGTCTACGGTCACGAGCAATTGCATGTGCGTAATGATCGCAAAGCGGCGAAGAACGGATCTGCTGCTCTTTACCTAAGTGGCCTAGCTACGATTTGTTACCCGAATAGCTTATGTGAGAGGGAAGCAGCGGCATTGTCTGTCTGGCAAACGCCCATCCTTGTCAGTGACTTGGCAACCGTTGTGAGCGGCAGTTATGACGGTGGAGGTCACTATATGGATCCCGTGGGGCCCCAACTCACCGCGGGATACACGCCCATAGGGACGATGCCACCGCCATTCTAGGAGTCGTTTCATGTCCCTTGCGGTGCGACTTACAGTGTTGTTCACGATCGGGTTGTGCTGCAGTCAGTTGCGTGTCTTGGGGGGGGGGGGGCAGCACGAACCGTGTTCTGCGACAAACGACACGAGCGTGGCTTTCTCGATCGACGCCGATCATCGTGACGCACAGATGAAGTGTGAGGACCTGCTCCGCAAGCATCGCGTCGGAACCCTTGAGCTTCGCGGCGCGCATTTGCTGGATTTTGCAGTCTATATCCAAGATGCTCTCCAAAGGGAACTAGTAACGAATATCAACGTGGTGGTTGCAGTCGAGGATCCTGACGTTATTGCCGCAGATGCTCGCGAGCGTTTGACGCTGTCGCTTAGTGGCGCATCTTTCCTTCAGGTGTTCAACGCTGTCGCGCTGCAACTGGGCATTGAGTACTCTCTCACCAATCGACTAGTTGTGTTCCGTGATAGCGCGCTCTCTCCTCATGCCGCGCACGCGAGGACCGACTTCCCGATGCAAGCGTTCGTGGGGACAATCGATCCGCTCCGCTTGAGTGTTGTCCGTACGAATGACGCGACCGTGGTCTCACTTTCCTTTCGTCGTTGGTCTAATGGGGTGTCTCTTATTGACAAGTCGACAACCCACGCGGATGGGGTGTGGTCACTTTCGTTTCAGGTTGTGTATGGTGCTCACTATGGGGGGATGCAGGTGAGCGATACGGTAACTTGGTTGCTGGATGGCCCAGTGGTGTTGCCCTCCAGTATTCGGGTGGTGCGTCTGCCTGATGGTCGAGGACACCTTGATACTATTGACGTGAGTCATGAGCGCATCATCGAACGCTCAACAGACCGTAGTGTTCCCAGTCCCTTGGAGGGGCATTGATGGGGTCGCCGGACGAGTTGTTGCCGGCCGAATTGGCGTCGCAGATTCGCCCGCACTGGCGACGCAGCGTTTTGCCACCTGGCCGGGGTTCCGTTCTGTCTCCCTCCGCAGGCGGGCAGGTTGCGTGTGGGCAGGCTCCCGGGGTCAGCTGTTGCCGCTGGCTTTCCGGTCGCCGGGCTTGCCTTTCCGGCGTCGCAGCCCTGAGACGGCTCGGGCCGCTTCTCTGACCTGTCGCCTGCTTTTGGCTTTCCCTGCCAGGCCAGCCGGATGTAGTCTCTCCACATGGTCGCCTTGGCCCAACCCCTGTCCCTGAGCCGTCCCCGTCGCCGCCCCCAGCGGCGTATGTGGAGGCCCAAAAGCGATCTGCCCCGATCCACCAGGGCAAGATCGGGCTATCGGTTTTACACGCCTAAGTTAGGACGGTGGGTGAATAGCGATCCGGTGGGAGAGGTCGGCGGTTTGAATTGTATTGCGTTTCTTGAGAACGCTACTGTTAGCAGGATAGACCTTCTGGGGCAGTGGGGATACGACGTCCACTATGGATGGACAAGAGCGTGGGCAGTCTCGGAAGGCTATCAAGAGCCTGCCGCAATCGCTGTCGCAGAGGCTGATGATGCTGTGGATACCACATGGGACACTTCTCCTCTCAATCCTTTGGGACAGAAGTACCACTTTGATCGTTCTGGCGGCGGAGTGGACAGCCGACTGGAGCGTTTTGTCTTCCACTTTGATGAGGCAAAGAAATGGTGTGATTGGAAGACCTACGGCGACTTGCTGGGGGATGTGCCGGATCGGGCGGCTTTCAACCTCGGGTCGGGTCTTCACCCGCGGCAAGACTGGGTCGCACATGGAGACTATGGGATATGGACGCCAGGAATGGCCCCATGGCACAACTGGGCAAGCCTGCAGTGGGGGTATTGGACGCCCGCTCAGCGTGCGGCGTTGCCAGATCGATTTGATCTCGATGCGCGGTTCGGTCCCAACGGGCGTCCTGCAGGTAGCGGGATCATTCTTGATTCAGTAACAGGTGGCTATGCATTCTACGGCTCTGGTTCCCAGCGCCGCACATTGACGGAGGGTATTACCAAAGCACCGTTGTCGACATTCATCGACCACGTTCGCAGCAGATCAAAACCATGTGGGGAATGTCGGCGATTCTTCTTGGGAACACCCTGATGCAGGAATGTGGCCAACAAGCGGCTCCATGTCACCTGAGGTGGCTTGTCGGGATCAAGACGGCCGTGGTGTGGTCGGTGTTTTTCCTTGCCGGAAGCATTATGCTCTTCGTCGTCTCTGTGGCGCTGTCTATTCTTTCAAGTGTCGATTTCACTGGTTCCCTTTGTATCCCGTACAGAGTGCTATCCATGGGTATGGTCCATGCAGGCTTTATTGATCGCGAGAATCTTCCAGGCGCGATCCTTCTTGGGTACTTGATCCCTTGGATGATTACCGGATTCTTTGCTGGATTCTTTCTTGGTTGCACAAGGAGGCGCGACACAGGGAGCTGTCGGCCTGCCGTTGTTTATGCCTGCGGGGTGATCATGGTCCTCATGATCCTGATTACTCTCAGTGTCCTGGTGTAGTCGCTTCCCGCGCTATGTCCAGTCCCCGCGCCGGTGTCGCCAAAACCCTCCGCGCCATTTACGCTGGGATTCCTCCTTCCCAGCCGCCACCTCCCGTGGTACCGTTTCCGCATGGTCGCCTTGGCCCAACCCCAGTCCCGAAGCCGCCCCCGTCGGCGTATGTGGAGGCCCGAAAGCGATCTGCCCCGATTCACCAGGGCAAGATCGGGCTATCG
>CAZJBP010000285.1:0-3344 GCA_964544115.1 uncultured Victivallales bacterium
CCGCCCGAGGTCGATACCGATACCGATGCCGACCCCGACGCAGAAGAGAGGAATGGGCGCGAGGCCGCCAACCTCGACGGCTGGCCTAGCAACACCCCAACCGGCTTGAACTGAAACGAGGATGCTCCCGTCGGGGGCCTCCGTTCCAGCCTTGACGTTTCGGGCCCTTGCTACGACGATCCCGCCCATGCAATCCGCCGCGTGGGAAACGCTTTTCAACACACTGCTGCTCGTGTTCTGGTTTGCCGCGTGGAATGCGGCGGACCGCGCCACGCTGTTCAACCCCTACCTCGGGCCGCTGCACCGCTGGATCGACGCGCTCACCGGCCGCCTCGGGCGCCTGGGGCTGCACCCGGGCCGCGGCACGGCCGCAGGCGTGTTCGCCCTGCTGTTGCTGGGGCGCTCGGCCCTTGTCGCAGCGGGCGGACACTGGCCAGTGCAGATGGGCTTCCTGGGCGGGGCTCTGCGGGGGGGAAGCGTGTTCACCGCGCTGATGTATAGCCCCCTGTCGTTCTGCCTGTTCCTCTTCCAGGTCTGGAGCCTGTCGGTGATCTACGTCCACACCCGCCGCGGAGTGTCGTTCAACAACACATCGGATGCCCTGTCGTCCGTCTCGCGCCCGTTCACCGACGTGCGACCCGACCTGCGGCCGCTGGTCCTGATGGGCTTCGGGATGGCCATCGCCCTGGTGCTGCAGTACACCGCCGGCGACCTCCCGCAGGCTGGCTCGCCAAACGCGGTCGTGGCCCTGACCCTCGCGCGGGCGTTCGTCGTCACGCTGGCGGCCTGGACCTCCGTCCTGCTGCTGCTCCGGTCGATCCTGATCGTGCTGATCATCGCGTCCTGGGTCTCCATGTTCACAGGAACGCACGCGTTGATGGTCGTGTCGCGCGACTGGCTGGACTTCCTGCTCGGGCCGCTGCGCAACCTGCCGCTGCGGATCGGCATGTTCGACCTGACGCCGATCGTCATGATCTTCGCCCTGGACTGGGCTCACAGGCTGATCATGGCGGTGCTCATGGGCAGCTACCTGAAATTGGCATGAACGGGTTCACGGACAGCGGCGACGGATGCGTGCTGGCGGTTCACGTCGTGCCGCGCGCGTCGCGAACGGAAGTGGCGGGCCTGCACGGGGCCAGCCTCAAGATCCGCCTGCAGGCGCCGCCGGTCGACGGCAAGGCCAACCGCGTGCTGCTCCGGTATCTGGCCGATCGCCTGGGCGTGCCCGCCTCATCGGTTGAGCTGCTCAGCGGCGAGACCGGGCGTGAGAAGCGCATCCGCGTCGCCGGCGTCAGTGCCGCGTCCGCCGCCGCGCGCCTGGCTTCGTAAAGGTCTGCGCTCACACGCCAAACAGGCGCCGCGCATTCCCGGTCGTGAGTTCCGCCAGCGCCTCGACGGTCATCCCGCGCACCTCGGCCAGCACGCGCGCCACCTCGGCCACGAAGGCCGGCTCGTTGCGCTGCCCGCGATGCGGCACGGGCGCTAGAAACGGCGCGTCGGTCTCGATCAGCAGGCGGTCGGTCGGGATGTCCCGCGCCACGGCCCGAAGGGCGTCGGCGTTGCGGAAGGTCAAGATGCCGCTGAAGCTGATGTGCAGCCCGAGCTCGATCAGACCGCGCGCAAAGGCTGCGTCACCGGTGAAGCAGTGCAGAACCCCGCGAACCCCCGGCTGGCCCCAGGCCCCCTCCACCGCCCGCAACGCGCTCAGCGTGGCCTCGTCCGCCTCGCGGCTGTGGATAATCACCGGCAGACGGCGCGCCGCCGACAGGGCCAGTTCGGCGGCAAACAGGTCGCTCTGCAGCGAGGCCGTTTGCTGGGCGTAATGGAAATCCAGGCCGATCTCACCCACGGCCACCACGCGCGCGCCGGCGGCCGCCGCTTCGTCAATCGTCCGCGCCACCACCGCCACGCGTTCCGCCAGAACGCCGCCGCCTGCTTCGGCGGCGCGATCGCGGTCGAGACCGACGGCCGCCCAGACCCGGCCGGGATGCCGCGCTGCCGCGGCACAGGCGGCCCGATTCATGGGTTCGTCGCCACCCACGGCCACCATCCGCGCCACGCCCGCAGCATCGGCGCGCGCGATCCAGGCGTCGCCCTCCGCAGGCCCGTGGTCGTCACGAAAATGAACGTGCGTATCGAATAGGTTCACGGTTCAACTCGCTCCGGGGCCTACCACTCGATCGTCAGCCCGTCGCACGACACCTCGATCCCGCCGGGCAGCCCTGCCTGCGTCTTCGCGTGGTCCAGGTCGTGCCCGAGGTGGGTGATGAACGAACGGCGGGCCGCGATGATGCGCAGGTAAGCCACGCTCTCGGCCAGGCTCAGGTGGGTGCTGTGCGGCGTCAACCGGAGCGCATCGAGAATCATGATATCCAGGCCCCGCAGTTGTCCGACCACATCTTCCGACATCGCGGCGCAGTCGGGCACGTACCCCACCGAGCGCCCCTCGGCATCGAGGCGAAACCCGAAGGTCGGGGTCGGCCCGTGCTCGACCGACAGGGGAGTGACCGTCACTGCGCCCACATTGAAGGGCCCGTTAATG
Organism: uncultured Victivallales bacterium; assembly: GCA_964544115.1. Classification (GTDB taxonomy): domain Bacteria; phylum Verrucomicrobiota; class Kiritimatiellia; order UBA8416; family JADHWI01; genus CAZJBP01. The sequence goes on from CAZJBP010000285.1 coordinate 2,543, forward strand.
GCATGGAACGTCACCTGCGGGCGAAAGGCCCCTGGGACCTCCACCTTATTGACGTAGTGGAAGATCCTCCGCAGGTCTCCCAGCGTGTGCTCGGACGCATAGGCGGGGATCGATCCGCCCTGGATCGTGTTGAACCGGCGGATGTCATCCAGGCCGAACAGGTGGTCCGCATGGGCGTGCGTATAGAGCACCGCCGACACGCGCGGCACACCGTGCGCGAGCACCTGCTCACGAAACTCCGGGGGCGTGTCGATGACGATGTTCTCGCCGCCCGCCTCAACGTAGAGGCTGGAGCGACGGCGCCTGTTGCGCGGGTCGGCCGACCGGCACACCTCGCAGGCGCAGCCGATCAGCGGCACCCCGCACGACGTGCCTGTACCGAGAAATGTGATCTTCACACCCGGCCCGCCTTCCCCTCCCGAAAAGGCTCGGGCGGCCGGAGCGGCCGCCCGAGTCCATCCTCGCGTTCCCACGTCCTCGGCTATTGCTGGACGAGGTGCAGGAACTTCTGGACGATCGGGGAGAACTTCACGATGACCGGGGTAAACACGATGGCCACCATGCTCATCAGTTTGATCAGGATGTTCATGGCCGGTCCCGCAGTGTCCTTGCAGGGATCGCCCACGGTGTCGCCGATCACGGCGGCGCCATGGATCGGATTCTTCGCCAGGCTGCGGTCGGCCACCTTCCCGCCCTTGGCGTTGACGTACTCGCCCTTGTCGTTCTTCAGGTACTTGCCGCCGAAGTTGCCCTTCTCGATGTGCTTCTTGGCGTTATCCCAGGCGCCGCCCGCGTTGTTGAG
>CAZJBP010000286.1:0-3340 GCA_964544115.1 uncultured Victivallales bacterium
CTGGACGTCCCGGTGGGAGATCTTGATGGGGATATGGTCGCTGAGGTAGGAGCCGATCGAGCGTTCGGGCGGGGATCCGCTCGAGCTTCTGACGGGTGTCGGCATCCAGATCGCCATGGCGCCGTTCGTACCACGGCAGCCACAGCCGGATCATGCCGACCATCCTGGCCGAACACGGACAGTCCGCGCTCAGCCAGATGTTCTCCAGCACGTGGAGCTCCTGCGGCCCATACGATCGCGGCCGGCCCGGCTTGCGCCTGCGTCGGCGACTGTCCGCGTTCAACAGCCGGATCGCATGCTTGCGGTGGTGCCCGCACACCGCGCAAAACTCGTCCAGAATCCGCGATTTGCCCTCCCGGCCGGCATGCCGGTAGCGGTCTTTGATCCGCGCGAGATACTCCCGTTTCGACTGGCTGACCATACGCTGATGCCTCCCTTGCTTCGGTAACATCCATTATGGCGCAACCGGTCATCTCCAGCCTCTCCCTTCGGTAACATTTAATGTGGCGCAATTCGCGTGCCTCTTCTGCGCTCGCGGAGTGACCCGGGAGTATGGCATGCTGCGGGCCGGAAGGGGATTCCGGGGCATGAGTGTGGGAACAAGCAATAGGGTTGTGGCGATCGCGGGCCGCCCGAACGTCGGCAAGTCGGCGATTTTCAACCGCCTGCTGGGGCGTCGCGTCGCGATCGTGCACTCCGAGAGCGGCGTCACCCGGGATCGCCTGATCCGGTCGTGCGAGTGGGAGGGGCAGCAGTTCAGCCTGGTCGACACCGGCGGCGTCAGCCGGGTGGAGGGGGAGATTGACCGCGACCCGATCAGCGCCGAGACCCGCAAACAGGCCGAAGCGGCGCTGGCGGAGGCGGCCGTGGTGATCTTCGTAGTCGACGTGCAGTGCGGCGTGGTGGCGATGGACGAGGAGGTCGCGCAGCTGCTGCGGGCGCGGTCGGCGACGGTCTTTGTGGCGGCGAACAAGGCCGACAGCCCGGAGCACGATGATCTGGCGCTGGAGTTCGAGCGGCTGGGGTTTCCCGTGTTCCCTGTCTCAGCCCTGCACCGCCGCGGCTTCGGCGATCTGATGGACGCGGTGATGGCGTCGCTGCCCAAGGAGGCATCCCAGCGCACGGCCAAGCCCCTGCGGGTGGCCATCGTCGGAAAGCCGAACGTCGGCAAATCCTCCTATATCAACCGCCTGCTGAACAGCGACCGCGTCATTGTCTCCGACGTGCCCGGCACGACGCGCGACAGCATCGAGATCCCGTTTGTCATCGGCAGCGGGCCGACGGCGCGGCACTACGCCCTCTACGACACCGCGGGCATGCGCCGCTCGGGCAAGGTGGATACGGCGGTCGAGCGGTTCAGCCTCATGCGGGCCGAAACGACCATCCGCGGGGCCGACGTCGTGGTGCTGGTCCTGGATGCGATCACGGGCGCCACGCGCCAGGACAAGCACATCGCCTCGCTGATCCTGAAGTACCGCCGCGGCTGCGTGATTCTTGTCAACAAGTGGGACCTGCAGACGCAGACGCAGCGCCAGTTCGAGCCCACGCTGCTGGCCGAGTTGCAGTTCATGGAGTACTGCCCGATCGTGTATGCCTCGGCCAAGTCGGGCTACAATGTGCGGCAGTCCATCGAGGCCATTGACCACGTGGGTTCGCGCGTGCACATGGAGCTGTCGACCGGCGCCTTGAACCGGGCCATCCTTGACGCGCAGACGCGTGTGTCGGCGCAGGCTCAGGGCGGGAAGCGGCTGAAGGTGTTCTACTCAACGCAGGTGGGCACACATCCCATCCGCATCCGGATCTTCGTCAACGATCCCGACCGCGCCGCGCTGAACTACCGGCGCTATCTCGAGAAAGCCATCCGCCAGGCGTTCAGCCTGGAGGGCGCCCCCGTGGTGCTGGAGTTCCAGGCGCGGACTCGCGTCACCCCCGAATCTCCCCGCCCCCACGGTGCGCGAAAAAAAGTGATCGAATAACCTGCCGCCGTTCAAGGGGTTGCAGCGCCGTGTAAATGCGGCCTCAGTTTTCTTATTGATGCCCCCACCTGTAGTGGTCATAGTACGCCTCCTTGGCTGGCTATGTAGCACAGGTTGTGTGCTGTGTTTTCCAGGTTGGATGCCTGTAACGCTTTATCAGGGAGTGGCTTGCAATGTTGGATGTCAGTGAGAGCATGGATGCGAAGGCCGATGAGAAGAGGGGGCGGGGCGGGCGCGTCCGGGTTCCAAGAAAGTCGGCTGAGAAGGGACGTACTCAGGAAGGACTGACGGTCCCGTCACGGCTGAGCCACAAGGGCGTCAACCCCTTCGATGAAATCGAGTGGGACCGGCGCAGCGCGTCGATCAACGACGACCGCGGCAAGCCGATTTTCACGCAGGACAACGTCGAGGTGCCGAAGTCCTGGTCGATGCTGGCGACCAACGTCGTGTCGTCGAAGTATTTCTACGGCCCGCTCGGGTCGGACACCCGCGAGCACTCAGCCCGCCAGCTGGTGCATCGCGTCGCACGGACGATCGCCGATTGGGGCCTGGGCGGAGGCTATTTTGCCACGCCCGCGGATGCCGAGACGTTCTACGCCGAGCTGAGCGCGGCCTGCATCAACCAGTACGGATCCTTCAACAGCCCGGTGTGGTTCAACGTCGGCCTGCACCAGGTGTACGGGTGTTCCGCCAGCAGCCGTTCTAGCTATGCGTGGAGCGAGGAGTCTGGCGCGGCGGCGCTCTCCCGGGACAGCTATCGCAAGCCGCAGGCCGCGGCGTGCTTCATCCAGGCCGTCGGCGACTCGATGGAGGACATCATGCGGCTGGCGTCGGCCGAGGCGATGCTGTTCAAGCACGGCTCGGGCACGGGCACCGACCTGAGCACGCTGCGCAGCACCAAGGAGAAGCTGTCCGGCGGCGGAACGCCGTCCGGCCCGATCAGCTTCATGCGCGTGTACGACCAGGTTGCCGCGGTCATCAAGTCCGGCGGCAAGACCCGCCGCGCCGCCAAGATGCAGAGCCTCAAGGTGCACCATCCCGACATTGTCGACTTCATCACCTGCAAGATCCGCGAGGAGAAGAAGGCGTGGGCGCTCATCGAGCAGGGCTACGACGGCTCATTCGGGGGCGAGGCCTACGACTCGGTCATGTTCCAGAACGCCAACCTCTCCGTGCGCCTGACCGACGAGTTCATGCAGGCGGCCAAGGCCGACGGCGAGTGGACCACGCGGGCGGTCACGACCGGCGCGCCGATGGAGACGCACCGCGCGAGCGAGCTGTTGCGGATGATGGCCGAGGGCGCGCATTTGTGCGGCGACCCCGGCGTGCAGTACGACACGACGATCAACCGCTGGCACACCTGC
>CAZJBP010000287.1:0-3339 GCA_964544115.1 uncultured Victivallales bacterium
CCTGTTGCAGGCGAATCGCAGCGAAGAGGCCAAGAAGGAATTGCTCGATATCATAGGGGGGCGACCGCAGTTGATCACGGCCCACGCGATGTTGGCTCAGATCGCTTTGCGTGAACATCAACTTGCCGATGTGGCCGCACGCTGTGACGCGATCGTTTCCATTCTCGCCGAGTCGAAGGGATCTTCACTCCCCCGCGCTTCGGGCGGCGAGGAATTCTCCGCCGGAAAGCTCGACACGAGGGATCTTGCCACTGCGCATTTCAACCTTGGCACAGTGCTCAAGGAGATGGGGAAGCCGCGCGAGGCGGCCGCCCAATACGCGCAGGCTCTGCAGATGAGGCCGGATTCCGCGGAGGTGCACTTCAATCTCGCGCTGGTCCTGGCCCAGTCTGGCCGGATTGCGGAGGCGGTCGGGCATTACGTCGAAACCCTGCGGCTCAACGCCGATTGGCCCGTAGCCCTGAACAACCTCGCCTGGATTCGCGCAACCAGCGACGATCCGCAACTGCGCGACGGTGCCGAGGCGGTTCGCCTGGCCGAGAGAGCCTGCCAGCTTACGGGCCGCAAGCAATTCCCCCCAATCGACACCCTGGCCGCCGCCTACGCCCAGAGCGGGCGCTTTCCCGAAGCTGTGGCAACCGCGCAAGAAGCCATAGCGCTCGCCAGAGCCGCCGGCCAGTTAGACGCGGCGGCGCTCATCGAATCGCATCTGGCCGCCTACCGCGCCGCCAAGCCCTATCGCGAGCCGCCGCCGGCGGCTCAGCAGTAGTCAGAAGCCAGAATGCAGAATCCTGAACGGCTGCTGAAGGTCGCGCCGAGGGTTCAGACTTGAACGTGACACCACGACACGAAGAGGAACCCTCAATCCCGTACGCATACACGTGCCCGTTCACGGTGTAAGAAGCGATCGTGTCCGCGACCGGGTTGTGTTCGGCACGCAGGATCCGATGCCAGCGGGTGCCGAGTGTGAGAAGGGGGGCAGCCCGATGTCTCGCACCAGACTGCCGGGCACCTCGGTCTGAACCAGGGGCGGGCGCCCCAGTCTATGGCGGACATTTCTCAGGAAGCGGACGGTTCCGAAAGCACGCGACCGGGCTTGGTAGAGAGCCAGCCGGCTGAGTGCGCGCTGAGAGGCATAGCCGCTTTCCGGAAGCGCCCCGTGAAGGAGCAGCGCCGTGTCCAGCAGTTCGCCCAGCTCGTCGGCCTCGTCGTGTCTCCCGCTCTTGATCTGTTGCCACGCCGCATCCAGGCGCGGCGGGTGGAAAGCCAGTTCATAGCAGGACTGGAGTTTTGCGCGGGTCATCATGCTCGCTGAGCCCCCCACATCTCCATGTCGGCCTTCAGGTTTTGAAGGTTCTCCAGAACCACCGGGTCAGAGTCGAAGGGTTCCGGCAGCAACCTGACCGCCGTCTCGATCCTGCCGTATGCAATCCGTCGTTGCGCCATCAGGTATCGAATGTCGCTCTGATCGATCTCGTCGTAGCGGATCAGTTTGCTGGCCACAAGCTGCTCAACCGCCACCGTCTTGAGCGTCAGCAGGTTTCCCTGCCACAGCAGGATGTCCGTTTCCGGCGAAGGGGGTGGAAGACACAACCTGAGGCCGGCAATCCATTCGATATGCTCGCCCGCGTAGTGCTCATCGGGGTTCACCGGCAAACCCGCCGCGGCGGCCGCCCGGCTGAAGTCGGCATAATCGGCCGTCGAGTAGGGGGCCGCGACGTCCACGTCAAGGCTCGTTCTGTCGGGTTCGTCCAGGAGGATGTATGCGGCACTCCCGTAAACGCACAGCGTCGCGGGGTGCCTCAACTGCCGGTCAATCCCCTCGAGGTACGCAACGAGTTTAGCCTTATCCACGCTACGAACTATACGTCTCAAGCCCGCCTGCTTCAAGGACGCAATGGCGATGGCTCCAGTCGCAGGAAGACCCGGCCGTGTGTGGTGCTCACCCGCAACGCCCAGAACAGTCTTCGTCGCCCCGTGGTCGTGATTCCTCTTTCCACGGCCGCTTCATCCTCATCGTAATCTTAATCTTCCTCGTAATCCCCCCCCATCCGCTCGCCTTCTCTGTGTTCTTTGCGGCCGCCCCGCCCTTGCTTCTGACTCCTGGCTTCCACCCCTTTCAGCCTTTCAGCTTTTCTCCCCACTGACTTCTGTCTCCTGCCTCCTGTTTTCCGCCCCTCCTATTTCAGCTCTCTGCTTTCAGTTTTCAGCTTTTTCTCCCAAAATCCTGTCCGCCACCCCCGAACCCGGCACCATACTGACTTCTGGCTTCTGACTTCTGTCTCCTGACTTCTGTTCCCCTCCCTTCCTATTTCAGCTTTCAGCTTTCAGTTTTCAGCTTTTTCTCCCAAAATCCTGTCCTCTTCCCCCGAACCCGGCCCACCTGCCTCCTGACCTCCTGACCTCCTGACTTCTGCCTCCTGCCTCCTGTCACCCCTCCCTTCCTATTTCAGCATTCAGCTTTCAGTTTTCAGCTTTTTCTCCGTGTCGCCGTATGATATGGGTACCCATATGAAGACGACCGTAGAGATAGCTCCGGCGATTCTGGAACGCGGCCGGCAGTTGGCTCGTGAGGAGCATGTCACGTTGCGCTCGCTCGTGGAGGAGGGCCTCCGCAATGTCATTGCCGAGCGCGAGAAGAAGGCGGCCTTCAAACTGCGGCGGATTCCGTTCACGGGGGGCGGATTCCGTGAAGACTTTGACTCGGCGTCCTGGGACCGCATACGCGGGGCCATCTACGATGGGCGGGGCGCATGATCGCGGTGGACACCAACATTCTGGTCGCCTTCCAGCGTCTCGAGTACCCGACCCATGCCCGGGCCGTGGAGGTCGTCACGCAGTTGGCGGAAGGCCGTGCGCCCTGGGCGTTGCCCACACCGTGTCTTCATGAGTTCCTGGCGGTGGTGACCCATCCGCGCATCTTCAAGACGCCCACCCCCCTTCATCACGCGCTTGCCGCCGTGTCCGCACTCCTGGAGAGCCCGCGGGTGCGGGTGCTTTCGGAAGGGTCAACGCACTGGGAGACGCTGTCCCGTCTGCTGACGGCCGGCAAGATCGCGGGGCCGGCCGTGCACGACGCTCGCATAGCGGCAATCTGCCTTGCTCACGGCGTCAGCGAGCTGTGGACGGCGGATCGTGATTTCTCGCGTTTCCCCGAACTCACGGCCCGCAATCCGCTGATCGGCTGACGCGCCGGAACGAATCAAGAACGCCGCCAAGCACGAGGGTGCCCTTGTGCCCCTGAACCCGGCTCATACTGACTTCTGCCTCCTGTCACCCCTCCCTTCCCAATTTCAGCTTTCAGCTTTTCAGTTTTCAGCTTTTTCTCTCGCCCCCCTC
>CAZJBP010000288.1:0-3337 GCA_964544115.1 uncultured Victivallales bacterium
AGACTTCCCGTCTGCGCCCCCGAAGGCAACGCGGCAGACGGGCCGATATCACGCGTTCGGTTTCGACCCGATCCGCGACACATCCCTCGTAAGGCACTGCCACATGCGTCACCCGGCCGCGCCATTTCCATTGCCATCCGGCGACGTTCTGGCATCCTTCGACACCGGAGGTTGCGCATGATTGCCCTGATCGTGATCGTCTCGATGGTGTTGCTGGCCGCGGGCTACGTGCTCTACGGCCGGCTTGCGGCCCGGTATTACGACCTCGACGACACGCGGGTGACGCCGGCCTGCGCGATCAACGACGGCAACGACTACGTCCCTGCCAAGCCATCGATGCTGATGGGGCAGCACTTTTCCGCCATCGCGGCCGCTGGCCCGATCGTCGGTCCCATCCTGGCGGGGCTCTGGTTTGGCTGGCTGCCGGCGCTGATCTGGATCCTTGTCGGGTCCGTGCTCATCGGGGGCATCCACGATTTCACCAGCCTGATCGCCTCCGTGCGGCACCGCGCCTCCTCCATGGGCGAGGTCGTCCGCCAGCACATGTCCCCGCTGTCGCAGAAGCTGTTCCTCGTCTTCGTCTGGTTCGCCCTGGTCTACGTGATCATCGCCTTCACCGACATCACGGCGCAGACCTTCCGCGCGGTGGCGAAGGACGAGGCGCTGGGGCCGGGCGTAGCGGTCGGCTCGATGCTCTACCTGGCGTTGGGCGTGCTCATGGGCGTGGTGCTGAAACGGAACTGGCTGAGCCTGCGCAACGCCACGCTGGTCTTCATTCCCGCGGTGCTGCTGGTCGTGTGGCTGGGCGCGCGCCTGCCGGCCCCGCTGACGCAGGCGCTGATGCAGGTGCCCGTCAAGGGCTGGGAGGGCCTCCTGCTGGCCTACTGCTTCGTCGCCTCGCTGGTGCCCATGTGGCTGCTCCTTCAGCCGCGCGGCTACCTCGGCGGCTGGTTCCTCTACCTGACGATCGCGGCCGGGCTGCTCGGGGCGCTGTTCGGCGGCTACGGGCTGCAGTACCCCGCGCTCAACCTCGACGGGTGGAAGAGCGCCGCCAACGGGCGGCTCCTCTTTCCCGTGCTCTTCATCACCGTGGCCTGCGGGGCGTGCTCGGGCTTCCACAGCATCGTCACCGGCGGCACCACGTCCAAGCAGATCCGCCGCGAGAGCGATACCCTCAGGGTGGCGTTCGGCGCGATGATGCTCGAAGCCCTCGTGGCCGTGCTGGCGCTGGCCACGGTGATGATGCTGGCCAAGGGCGATCCGCTGCTCAAGAGCGACCCGAACTTCATCTACGCGCACGGGCTGGCCCGCTACATGGGGCTGATCGGCATCGACTTCAGCCTCGCGCTGGCCTTCGCGCTGATCGCCTTCTCAACGTTTGTCTACGACACGCTCGACGTGTGCACGCGCCTGGCCCGCTACATCCTGCAGGAGCTGCTGGGCTGGACCTCGTTCGGCAGCTCCCTCCTGGCCACGGCCATTACGCTCGCGCTGCCGCTGGCGTTCCTGATGGCCGCGAAGGAGAAGGCCTACATGGACGCGTGGCCGATCTTCGGAGCCAGCAACCAGCTGCTCGCGAGCCTGACGCTGCTGGCCGTCTCCGTGTGGGCGGCGCGCACGGGCCGCCGGATCTGGATCACCGCGCTGCCGATGGCCTTCATGCTGGTCATGACCGTCTGGGCGCTGGTGCTGCAGATGCTCCCCATGTACCGCTCGCTCGCGGGCGGCACCGGGTTCGCAGGCATGAAGCCCGACGCGCTCATCTCGGGAGCCTGCGGCACGATCCTGCTGGTCCTCACCGTCTGGCTCATGGCCGAGGCGCTGCGCCTGCTCGTGGTATCGCGGCTGAAGCCCGCGGCCGCATAGTGGCGGGCCGGCTCTCTCACACTCGCCACACCATCTGGCGTGTCATCCCGAACGCAGTGAGGGATCTTGTCCAAGACCACGACCTTTTTCAGATCCCTCGCTGTGCTCGGGATGACATGCAAAGGCGAATCGCGGACGAAGACGAACGGGAAACGCCGGAGTGCATCACCGGCCACTCCGCCAACCATCCCCAGAATCCCGTAATCCTGTCCTCTCTTATCCGCCTGCCCGCGCGCACGGTGCGTGCAGTCGCCCTCTGCAACCGCACGCCCTAGAACCAGCGCTGGCGGCGGAAATAGGCCACCATCAGCCCGGCCAGCGCGAGCATCACCACCCACAGTCCGCCATAGCCGTAGCGCCAGCCCAGCTCGGGCATGTGCTGGAAGTTCATGCCGTAGACGCCGGCGATGAACGTCAGAGGAATGAACAGCGTGGAGATGACCGTCAGCACGCGCATGATGTCGTTCATCCGGTTGCTCACGGCGCTCATGTAGATATCCAGCGATCCGGTGAGCAGGTCGCGCAGCGACTCCATGTGATCGATCACCTGAACGGCGTGCTCGTAGACGTCCCGCCAGTACGGGCGGTTGGCGCGGCTGACCAGCGGCGACTCCGACCGCTCCATCGCGCTGACCAGCTCGCGCATCGGCCAGAGCATCTTGCGCAGGTAGATCAGGTCGCTCCGCATCGAATGGATGGTCGACACCGTTTCGGGCACCGGCTTCTCGATGATCAGGTCCTGCAGGGCCTCCATCCGTTCGCCGAGGGTGTCGAGGACCACAAAATAGTGGTCCACCACGGCGTCCACGAGCGAGTACGCCAGGTAGTCGGCGCCCTCCGCGCGGATGCGACCCTTGCCCGAGCGGATGCGCTCGCGGATGATGTCGAATACGTCGCCCTCTTCCTCCTGGAAGGTCAGGACCAGCTTCGGAAACAGCAGCAGGCTGACCTGCTCGGTGATCAGGTCGCCGTCCGTGCGGCGCGGATAGAGCATCTTGAAGACGAGGAAGATATGCTCGCCCAGGTCTTCGGCCTTGGGGCGCTGGTTGGTGTTGGCGATGTCCTCCAGGATGAGCGGGTGGATGCCGAACACGTCGCCGAAGCGCTGAATCAGCTGGGTGTCATGAAGCCCTTCGACGTTCACCCATGTCACGCCGTTGGCCTCGGCCAGGCGCCGGCACTCCTCAGGCGTTTCGACGGTCAGCTCCTGCGCGCCGTCCTTCCCGTATGCCATCACCGTGATCACGGGCTTTTCCACGCGGCGTTCGCCCACGTGGACGATGGTGCCGGGCGGCAGCCCCTGCTTGAGGCCGTGTGTGCTTTTCAGCCAGCTCATGTGTGGCCCTCGCTTCCGCCCCGGACTATGCCGCCACCCGCTCGGAGAGGTCAATGCCGGAAGGGCGCATCCTCGTTTCAGATTCCGCTGAAGAAGGTCTGCGGTGGGGCGTCTGCCCTATCTGAAGAATCGTCG
>CAZJBP010000289.1:0-3304 GCA_964544115.1 uncultured Victivallales bacterium
CGCCTGGATCGCCACCAAGGAGGGGCCGACTAAGCCGTTCGGTTAAGGGTAGACGAGTAAGGGTGGCGAGGAAGTGTACGGTTAAGGGCACGAGGAAGTGTGGACTCACACTTAAACGCACTCTTCGTCGCACTCTTAACCGCAACACTTACTCGGATACACTTACTCGGATACACTTAAACGCCCGACTTCATCGAGTCAACAAAGGGCCGATGTGGATAGAGACAAATTAGAAATTCGGATTTTGGTTCCGGCTATGCCGGGTTAGGTTGACGCGTATGAGCGCCAGCGGGGAGCCTCTGCTGTCCTTGACAGGCCCCTTCCAGGCGCTCACACGCTTCCCGACCTCTTCGAGTCGGGAAAGCGCGTCCTACAAATGCCTCACACGCGACCGGCGGAGACCGCCGGCTCCAGGGGGTTTACAGGGAGGTGGGGACTAAGGCCGAAAACCACTTGGGCACCAACGGGCCAAACGGGGCAAACCGATGTCCCGCACCAGGCTGCCTGGAATGACGGTCTGGGCGAGGGGGGCGCGCCCCAGCCGCTGGCGGATATTCTCGAGAAAACGGACGGCGCCAAAGGCCCGGGCCTTGGCCTGATACAACGCCAGCCGGTTCAATGCCCGCTGCGATGCATAACCCTCCGAAGGTAGCGCCTGGTGCAGGAGCAACGCCGTATCGAGCATCTCTCCCAGTTCCTTGACATCGCCAACCGCGTCTCGTTTCAGACGACCCCAAACCTCGTTGAGTCGCGGGGGATAAAAAGCCAACTCGTAGCAATATTGGAGTTTTTCGCGGCTTCTCATCTTATTCCGCCCCCCACGCCGCCATGTCCGTCTTGAGATTGGCGAGATTCTCCCGCACCAGGGCATCGACGGCAAAGGGTTCCGGCAGACGCGCCACGGCGGCCTCTATTTCGCTGAAGGCCACGCGCCCCTGCACCAGCAGATACCGGATGTCGCTCTGATCGATCTCGTCGTATCGGATCAGTTTGCTGGCAATCAGTTCGGCGATGGTACTGGTCTGGATACGAAGCTTTACCCCCTGCCACAGGGTTAGCCCCTGCCCCTCTGCGGGAGGCTGGAGACACAGCCGCAAGGGGCCAATCCATTCGAGATGATCTCCGTCATAGTCGTCACCAGGATTGACCGGAAACCCGATCGATTCCGCAACCCGCCGCAGTTCACCCTGGTCGCCAACGGAGTAGGGACCCGCGATGTCCACATCGAGACTGGTGCGGTCCGGTTCGTCGAGGAGGATGCACGCTGCGCTTCCATAAATGTGGAGAGTCACAGGGGTTCGTAACGCAAGGTCAAGTTTTTCAAGGTAAGCGATCAGTTCCACCTTATTCATGACGCGCAGTATAACCGTGCCAATCCCGGCCCTCAAGAAGATATATGCCAGGGAATAGATATTGGGTGCCCTACGGAACTGCTCCATATAGGGTTAATATTCTTTTTCGGCGCGAAAAACCGGAAATCACGGCTTTGCTCTTCACCGGCGTCAGGGATTGGACGGGGACCTCCAGGGAAAGCACATGGTGCCGGCCGGCCACGACCTGCGGAACCAGGGGCGCAGGGTGTCCGAGAAAACGGTTGACCGCCCCCCTGCCTGAGGATGCCGACCAGGTGGAGCGCTATGCCGCCGATCTCCAGCGCGCCCATCCTGAACTCACCATCGCCCGCCACGTCGCCTACACCATCGCGGGCGCCGGCGGGCGGCTGCCAGCGGCAGACAGTCGGGATTGACAGGCGCCTTCCAAGCGCTCACACGCTTCCCTGCGTCATCAACATCGAACGCGGAAGAGAACTCCTTCGTTCGATGTTCACGAATGGCGACTAAGTACCCATTGTCATCAATGTGGCATGGGTCAGCCGGATTTGGCGACGGTTTCCCAGAGGCACTGGATGGTGCGATCTTCAAAACCGCCTGCGCCCAGCAGGATGATGGGACGTGGATCGGCGAGATAGGGCTCGTAATAACGCCGCGCCTTGATCTGGGCCAAGGCATCGGCGGCGGAACCCAGTTTGAACTCGATTATGTAGACGGCTTTTGGGGTCTTGAGCACGGCGTCTGTGCGGCCTTTATCGGAGTGCGACTCGGCGATGATTTCCGCACCGGTCGCCTGGAGCGCGGCAAAGAAGACCGAGTGATAATAGGCTTCGCGGTTGACCTGGATGTCGTAGGGAATGGCGGCAAAAAGGGAGATCAACGCCTGCTCGAACTGGGGGCGGTCTCCCGTGCGTAGTGCCGCCAACATCACGGCGGCGGACGTCGGCCCGTCGGATCCGTTCGGCCCGCAGAAGTGCCCCAACATCATGGAGAACCAGGCCTCGCGTACCTCGGCGTTGGGGAAGCCTAAGGTAAATACGCCTTCACTGGAGTCCTTGACCGTCAAATAGCCCGATTGCCAAAGCAGGGGCTCGGGCTTGGGTTGGGTGATATCGAACAGCAATGACAGATCGGTGGCTTTAACCCCCTCCAAGTCGCCATCGGGGCGTTGCAGGGTGGCTGCCAGGGCGACCAACATGCCCGGTGTGCCGCTGGCCCACCAATAACTGCCAAATTCGCTATCGGCCATGCAGTTGAGGATCGCCCACGGGTTGTAGACTTTCTCGCCCTTGCCCCACCAGTAACCATTGTATCGGGCCCGCAAGGTATCCCAGGCCTTGGCTTCGGTGATAGCGTTGGCTTGCGCCAGACGGGCGATGAAGGGGGTGAAGTCACGATGAAGTTCCGCCTCGGTATAACCGCAGATTTCGGCCGCTGTCGGGTGCAGGGTCACGTCCTTCATCTGGTTCAGTTCGGAGAAGATGCTGGTGCGGACCATGCGGCCAATGCCGGTGATGAAAAGTTTTTCGAGATGCGCGTCGCAGCCCTTGAGCGAGCCGTAGAAAGAGGAAAGCACATCGCGCATTTTACGGGCCATGGGTAAATCAGTGATGTGATCGTGGACGGGCTTTTCGTATTCATCCACGATGACCACCACCCGGCGGCCGGTTTGTGCGTAAAGTTTCCTCAACAGTTCCGGCATGGCTTGTGGCGAATAGAGCGAGGATAGGGTGATGCCCGCCTCTGCCGCGCGGTTTTGAATCAATTGAAGCAGGCTGTTTTCCAACTCATGAGGGGCCCCGCTACTCGTTTCTGTGAGGCTGAGATGCACGACCGGATTGGTTTTAGTCCAATCCCAGAGGGGTTCGATCCCGAGGCCCGTGTAGAGTTCGCGGCGGCCTTCATAAAGGTATTTGAGGGTGGAGCAGAGCAGGGACTTGCCGAACCGGCGCGGGCGGGCGAGGAAGAGATAT
>CAZJBP010000290.1:0-3303 GCA_964544115.1 uncultured Victivallales bacterium
GATCATGGCGATCAGATCCTCGATGCGGTCCATGCCGATCCGGCGGATCAGGTCGCGCATGCCGCCGCTTTCGAGCTGGAACACGCCGACCGTGTCGCCGCGGCTGAGCAGTTCGTAGGTCTTGCGGTCGTCCAGCGGCAGCGTCTCCAGGTCCAGGTCGCCGCCGTGGATCTCGCGCACGAGGTTCACGGCCTCCTTCAGCACGGTCAGCGTCTTCAGCCCCAGAAAGTCCATCTTCAGCAGGCCGATCTCAGCGATCGGGCCCATGGTGTACTGGGTGACCGGCTGGCCGTCCTTGTCATGGCTGAGGGGGACGATCTCGATCAGTGGCTTTTCGCCGATGACGACGCCCGCCGCGTGTACGCCGGGGTTTCGGAAGAGCCCCTCCAGCACGAAGCCGTGGTCGAGGATGCGCTTGCAGTCCGGGTCGGTCGCGAGGGCGGCCTTGAACTCGGGGTTCTGCTCAATCGCCTTTTCCAGCGTGATCTTGGGATCCTCGGGGATCATCTTCGCCAGCCGGTCGCACGTGGCGTAGGGGATCTCCAGGACGCGCCCGACGTCGCGGATGACGGTCTTGGGGCCGAGCGAGCCGAAGGTGATGATCTGCGCGCAGTTCTCCGCGCCGTACCGCCGCTTGACGTAGTCGATCACCTCGCCGCGCCGGTCCATGCAGAAGTCGATGTCGAAGTCCGGCGGCGAGACGCGCTCGGGGTTCAGGAAGCGCTCGAAGATCAGGTCGTAGCGCAGCGGGTCGATCGAGGTGATGCCCAGTGCGTAAGCGACGAGGCTGCCGCCGCCGGAGCCGCGGCCGGGGCCGACGGGAATGCCCTGTTCGCGGGCGAAGCGCATGAAGTCCCACACCACGAGGAAGTAGTTCACAAAGCCGGTCTTCTCGATGATGGCCAGCTCCTGCCGCATGCGCTTGTGAATCTCGCGCTCGGCGTCGTTCGCCGGATGGCGAGTGTCCGTCAACCCGTAGCGCTTCTTCAGCCCCTCGAGCGTGCGCTCGACCAGGAACTGCTCCTGCGAGACCCCCTCGGGCACCTGGTACACGGGAAAGTGCAGTTTGCCGAACTCCAGCTCGACCGCGCAGCGGCCGGCGATGTCGACCGTGCGGTCCAGGGCGCCGGGGAAGTCGCGAAACAGCGCCTCCATCTCCTCGCGCGACTTGAGGTAGAACTCGTCGCTGGCGTAGCGCATGTGCTTGGGGTCGCTGAGCACTGTGCCGGTCTGCAGGCACAGCAGCACCTCGTGGGCCCGCGCATGCTCCCGCCGGAGGTAGTGCACGTCGTTGGTTGCCACCAGGGGCAGGCGCGTGCGGCGGACGACCTCCGGCATCAGACCGAGCACCTTGCGCTGGTCGGGCAGGGCGTGATCCATCACCTCCAGGAAGAAATTCTCGCGGCCGAAGAGATCGGCGTAGCGCTCGGCCGACGCGACGGCGGTGTCCACGTTGCCGTCGACGAGGTGGCTGGCCACCTCGCCCTTGAGGCAGGAGGACAGCCCGATCAGGCCCTTGTGGTGTGCGGCCAGAATCTCGAAGTCGATCCGCGGCTTGTAGTAGTAGCCCTCGAGGTGGGCCATCGACACCAGGCGGACCAGGTTGAAGTAGCCCTCGTTGGTTTCCGCCAGCAGCACCAGGTGGTGCATGCGGTCGTGGCGCGCCTCCTCGCCGCGCGAGCGACGGCTGCCGGTGGTGATGTAGACCTCGCAGCCGATGACCGGGTTGATCCCGGCCTTGCGGGCGGCCTGGTAAAACTCGACCGTCCCGTACATGACGCCGTGGTCGGTCATGGCCACCGCCGGCATCTCCTCCGCGGCCACCGCTTTGACCAGCCGGTCAATGTGGCAGGCGCCGTCGAGGAGGCTGTAGCAGGTGTGCAGGTGCAGGTGTACGAACGGCTTCTTCTTCACGTCGCCGGCGATGGTACACCAGCCCAAAAATCGTTGCGAAGACATTTCTAAGGATGACCTTCGTCCGGAACCCCATGGCTTCCCTTGACAAGGAACCGGCATCTGTGAGAATCCGACCCGAAAGGCTGGACATTACGTCAGGTCAAGGCGCATGTGAAGCTAGACCCATCGGCAAGAAGCCCGGCTGGCCTCAGCATGACGGACGGCGATGAAAGGAACCCCGCAATGAATACTGCGAGCGCGGTGCAGTTTGAGCGTGACGGATTCGTGGTGGCGGAAGGGGTGTATTCTGCGGCGGAAATGCACGAATGGAAGCGGCGGATCGTCGAGCGCATGGCGGGCGCCGGATGGGACAAGGAGCCCTCAGGCGTCAAGGTGTGGATGGCCGATGACCTGGATCCCTTCTTCCGGGAGAAACTGACCGATGCCCGCATCGCATCGATTCTGGACGGCATCGTTGGGCCCAGCATCGAGTTCCTGAGCGTCAAGCCGGTCTTCAAGAATCACACGGTCAGGTTTGGGTCTCCCTGGCATCACGACTGGGCCTACTGGGAAGGCAGCCACAAGGTGTCCGTCTGGATTGCCCTCGACAAGGCCACGCCGACGAACGGGTGCCTGAAGATGATTCCGGGCAGCCACAAGGAGCGTGTGGATACGATTGTCGCGAATGAAGCCATAGGCTTCGGCCACAGGGTCGACGAAGAGGCCGTGGCGCGGCGTCCTGTTCGCGTGCTTCAGGCCTCTCCGGGGGATGCCGTCATCTTCCACGACCTCACGTTGCATGCCTCGTTCCCCAACACGGACGGGCTCGATCGGTGGTCGTTCATTGCGACATACCGGGATGGGTCCATCCCAGATACGTCCACGGTGTGGGCCCGTTCCTTGCCCGTCCGCGGGAGGCCGGTTGCAGGGACAGGCTAGCAGTTCTCGCTCAGTGCAGCAGGCGCCACGAACCTGCTGCGTGTTGACTGCGGCATCCGGGTTGGATGGGCGCAACTCAACGGCGGTCTGCAAGGAGAAACAGGACCCATTCTTCTCTGCGAAACTATGCGTAACAGCATGGGGCCGAATAGGATGAAAGCCGAAGGCCTGAGCTGTCGCCGTGCTGGCGGTGCTTGACGTTGGTGCTGGCGTCGGCAACAATTCCGATCGTTGATGCAGAGCCTTTCGGGGTGCTGTAAGGGTGGTGGCGTACCCGAAAGATCGAGTTGGGACGATAACAGGGCAAACGCATCTAAAGGGTTTCCGCGCTTCGATTCGGATCCCTTCCCGGGGTCGGCGTCGGTATCGGTATCGGAATCGATGACATCCCGCGGGGCCGTTACCCGAAAATGTGCGGCACGCCAAACTCGATACCGATTCCGATACCGACGCCGACCCCGATACGGT
>CAZJBP010000291.1:0-3256 GCA_964544115.1 uncultured Victivallales bacterium
AAGGAGACATCGGGAGTGCCAATGATCTGTTGCGGCACCAGCGAGTATTCGCTAACATTCCCGTAATGCCGCCTAAACTGTCAACCGGCATGCAAATTTGACCCACCATCGGCGTCGAATTTTGACCCACCCCAGACGGGTAATTGCGTGGTGGGTTCAGGCGGTGGCCCCCTCGTCTCTCCCCCCGGTTGGCTTCAGGCAGCCGGTCTCCTTTCCGCGTAGTCCGTTCCCGGTCTTTTCCCCTTGCGGTGAGCGTGGGAGGGTCAGCGCTGGGTCTGCCCTGCTCACGGTGATGGCGGTGCGGGGGGCATGTCCAAGCGCGAAGCGAGCGGAAACGGCGAGGACGGCACCGGCTGTTGGGTCAGGAACCACGCGGTCAGCACGTCCAACAGCGTGAGCAGATTCGTGCGGCTGAGGCGTTGCGCCAGCGGATCCCCCTCGCGCGCCAGCGGGGCGAGGGCGTCCTGGAGATGCGCCAGCCGCGTATCGAGTTGCTCCACCAGCGTGCGGTCGACCAGGACGGCGGCGGCGTAGAGCCGCTGACGGTAGGCCGCTTGGCGGGCGGCAGGGGTTGCGTAGTGACGGGGGCGTCCCATCGGTCTCTCCTTCTCGTTGCGTCACGTGACGTTAGGTCGGCGCCGTGTCGGCGTGCTGGCGGGTTTTCATGCGCCAACTGTCATTGCCGGTTTCGAGGATTTCGCAGTGATGGGTCACCCGATCCAGCAGGGCGGTGGTCATCTTGCTGTCCCCGAAGACTTGCGGCCATTCGCCGAAAGTCAGGTTGGTGGTAATGAGCAGGGCCGTGTGCTCGTAGAGTTTGGAAAGCAGATGAAACAGCAGTTGGCCCCCGTTTTTGGAGAACGGCAGGTAGCCGAGTTCATCCAGCACCAGCAGATCGAGGCGGGCTAATTGCTCGGCCAGTTTGCCGCCCCGCCCGTTCAGCTTCTCGTGTTCCAACTGGTTCACCAGGTCGACGACGTTGAAGTAGCGCCCCCGCGAGCCATGCTGAATCACCTGGCGGGCAATGGCGATGGCCAGGTGGGTTTTGCCGGTGCCGGTGCCGCCGATCAGCAGCACGTTGCTGCGGGTGGTCAGGAAGTGCCCCTGCTGGAGGGAGCGCACGAGGGGCTCATGGACCGGCGAGGCGCTGAAGTCAAAGCCGTCCAGGTCTTTGTCCACCGGGAAGCGCGCCTGGCTGAGGCGATAGCGGATGCTGCGGCTGGTCCGCTCAGCCAGTTCCGCCTCCAGCAGGTCGAGCAGCAGCTTCTCGGGAGTCCCGCGTTGCTTGAGGCCCGTGGCCAGCACTTCGTCGAAGGCGCTGCGCATGCCGTGCAGATGGAGGTGCTCCAGCGCGGTCAGGATCTGATCACGCAACATACCCGCCTCCTGACAGCAGGGCGTCATAGCGCTGGCAGTTGGCCAGCGGCAGCGTCTGGAGGGTCGGCAGATGCGCGAGCGGTTCGGCAGACGGCATCGCCGGCTCATCATGGGTGCGGCTCACCCGATTCAGCACGACATCGCGGCTGGCCGTCCCGGTGGCGAGCGCCTCGGCACACGCGGCGCACACGGCGTCCAGCCCATAGGTGGCGATGGCGCCCAGGATACCCACGAACTGCCGGTCGCCATCGTGATGCTGTCCGAGCGCCTGCCGCATCGCCGCCAGCGGCGCCGGCAGTTCCCAATCACGGAAGGGCGCGCCGTTGCGCAGGGCCCCCGGTTTGCGCAGCAGCACCGGGACGTAGTGCCAGGGATTGTAGCGGACCTGGTGACGCCGAAACTCCCGCGCATGCTCGCCGATCACCGCGCCATCCTCCACGATGACGATCCGATCCGCATAGGCCCGGAGCATCGGCGTGTGCCCGACGGCCACCGACGCGACGCTGTAGTGGTTGGCGTCATACGCCACCAGGCAGGTCGACGAGACGCGGACGGGCGTCTCTTTGTAGGCGTCGAAGGGAGCGCGGACGTGCAGCAGGCGGGGCTGCTCGTCGGCGAAGACCTCGGCCACGGTGCGCTCCGGCAGCGTGGGATGCGGGTGACCCGCCGCCAGCGTGTGACAGCGATCCTGCAACCACTCATTCAGGGCCGCCAGGTCGGCAAACTGCAATCGCGGCGTAAAGAGCCGCTGCCGCAAGAACGACACCTGGCTCTCGACTTGGCCCTTCTCCCAGCCCGCCGCCGGGGTGCAGGCCACCGGCTCCACCAGATAATGCGAGGCCAATTGCAGGAAGCGGCGATGGAACGTGCGATCCTTGCCCTGCAGAATCTTCGTCACCACCGTCTTTAAATTATCGTAGATCCCCCGGCAACAACTGCCGCCAAAGAACGCAAATGCCCGCACATGCGCATCGAGCACCATCTCCAGGCTCTCGCGGAGATACGCCACACAAAAGGGCATCCGGCTGTGACACAGGCGGAAATGCGCCACCTTGACCTTCACCACGACCCCACCGAGTTCCACCCATTCATGGCTCCAGTCAAACTGATAGGCTTCGCCCGGATCAAAGAGCTGTGGAATGTAGGCCGTCGCCGTCCCGCCCGCCTCCGTGTGTCGTCGCCATTTCTGGACATACCGCCGGACGCTGTCGTAGCCCCCCGCAAATCCAGCACGTTGCAACTCCTCAAACAGCACCATCGCCGTCCGCTGCTCGCGCCGCGTCTTCGCGGCGTCCACGCGCAACCGCTCGACCAAGGCCGCCTCAAAGGGTCCCAGCTTCGGCAGCGGCTGGCCCGTGCGAGCATACGTGAACTCGGTGGCCTCACCGCGCAGCACTTTTTTCACGGTGTTCCGGGCCAGGTGAAAGTCACGCGCAATCTGCCGGATGGATTTCCCGTCGCGCTGGTACGCACAGCGAATCTTTCGAATACTTTCCACGATCAGCATCTCCTTTCGGGTACTCCTCTCTCCCAGTCATCTCGGAGAGTATGGAGGGTCAGCTGAGGTGGGTCAATTTTCGACGCCGATTAGGGCCTCAGGTGGGTCATTATTGCGCGCCGGCTAACACCTATTGAGCCCAATGGCATCGAGATCGGGAAGCGCGAGGTCCGCGAGCGGGCCGGCAGCGGGCTGGAACTCGCTGAGACGCAGAGGCGTAATGCCACGCTCCTCCCATCCTTCGTAGGAGAGGCTGTAGGGTTCAGCCTCATTGAGGATCACGACGTATTTGAAGATGTCGGCGTTAAAGTAGCCCTTAGTCTCCAGCGCGCCGCGTTCGCCGTATCGCGTGAGGTAGAGCTCGAAATTCTTCGTCTCGCG
>CAZJBP010000292.1:0-3251 GCA_964544115.1 uncultured Victivallales bacterium
CCCTCGAACTCAAAGGAAGACGCGCTTATGAGAATTTAGATGCGTTTGCCCTGGGCCAGTCCCTAATCCTCGCCTAAGGGAATGTGTTCCGAGGGAAAAGGGCGTAAAGATTAAGTATATTCACGGTTTTCGTGTACCGCAACGGCGGGGATACGTTACAGGGATTCTATAGGAGGCGGAAGACGGGAATGGTCCCCGTAAAGTGCCCGCAAAGCAGGTCGTTGTTTAAGTATGGCGGGCGTTTCTTTGGGAACCAAAATCGCGCGCCGCCCAAGCGTGCCCGGCAGGGCCGCGGGCGCGCGAGGCAAAGTCGTTGCGGCGTTTCGATCAGCGGAAATGGGCGAGGCGATTTCGAGGCTCAGCCGGGCGACAACGGGGCGGCGTGGCCTTCCGGGCCCGACGCCCCCAGTTGGAGCCCGGATCAGCCCGAAAGCGCCCGCTCATTAACGCCGAAACGCCGCAACCCGCTGGGTGTCTGTCTGTCCTTAGGCGAGGATTTGGGCCAGGCTACACGACGTACAGGTCCTGGCTGGGGAAGAGCGGGTCGCTGGTCAGGTTAACCCCCAGCTGCCGCAGGCCGGCCTCGTCGCCGGTTGAGGGAATGTGGCTCAGGTGCACCTCGCAGCCGCGCAGGTCGGGCAGTTTCTCCATCGCCAGCTGGGCGGCCGGGTTGTTCATGGCGCTGATGCTCAGGGCGATCAGCATCTCCTCCACGTCCAGGCTGGGATTCTTCTTGCGGAGCAGGTTTTCCTTCATGGCGGCAATGGACTGCGTGATGGCGGGCGGCAGCAGGTGCAGCTTGTCGGGGATGCCCGCCAGCTGCTTGAGGGCGTTCAGGACCAGGCTGGAGGCGGCATGGAAGAGCGCGGAATTCTTGCCGGCCACCAGCGTGCCGTCGGGCAGTTCCAGGGCGGCGCCGCAGAAGATGCCCTGGAAGCCCTTGCCCGTTTTCGCGGCCTCGGCCGCGGCCTGGCGGGCCGGCCCCACCACGGCGCGGTCGGTCGGCTTGAGGTTCAACTCCTCCATGATGCCCTCCACCCGCTCCACGGTGGGCTTGTTTCCCAGGCCCAGCGCGTATTCGCAGGAGGTGCGGAAGTAGCGGCGGATGACCTCCTGGCGCGCGGCCTCGCGGACCACGGCATCGTCGACAATGGCAAAGCCGGCCTTGTTCACGCCCATATCCGTGGGCGACTGGTACACCTCTTTCCCCATCAGGCGGGTCAGGATGCGCTTGAGCAGGGGGAAGAGCGCCACGTCGCGGTTGTAGTTGATGGCCGTCTTGCCGTAGGCCTCGAGGTGGAAGGGGTCGATCAGGTTGATGTCATGCAGGTCCGCGGTGGCGGCCTCGTAGGCGGTGTTGACCGGATGCTTCAGCGGAATGTTCCAGATGGGGAACGTTTCGAATTTGGCGTAACCCGCGTTCACCCCGCGCCGGTGCTCGTGGTAGAGCTGCGAGAGGCAGGTCGACATCTTGCCGCTGTTGGGACCGGGGGCGATGACCGCCACCAGGGGCTTGTTGGCTTCGATGAACGCGTTCTGCCCGAAGCCCTTCTCGCTCAGGATCAGGTCCACGTCAGAGGGGTAGCCGGGCGTTTCGGGATGCGTGTAGACGCGGAGGCCGCGCCGCTCGAGCTTGTTCTTGAAGCTCACGGCGGCGTGCAGGCTCTCGTGGAACCGGGTCAGGACCACGCCGCTGACGTCCAGGCCCCAGCTGCGCAGGTCGTCGATCAGCTTGAGCGTGTCGCTGTCGTAGGTGATGCCGAAGTCGGCCCGCATCTTGCGCCGTTCGATGTCGCCGGCATAGACGCAGACGATGATGGCGGCCTGGTCCTTGAGCTTCTGGAGCAGGCGGATCTTGGCGTTGGGGTCGAAGCCCGGGAGGACGCGGGCGGCGTGGTAGTCGTAGATGAGCTTGCCGCCGAATTCGATATACAGCTTTTCGTAAAGTCCCACGCGCTCCAGGATGGCCGCGCGCTGCTGCTCCAGGTATTTCTCGCAATCAAAGCCGATAGACTTGGTCATGGTTCCTCCGGATGAAAGACGGGATTGAAAGGGTCTCTCTTCGGGGAAACAGTCAGTATCAGGAATCTGAAGCGCGGGCAAGAAAACAAGTTTCGTCTTCATGCCCGGGGACAAGCCAAAACAAGGCGCGGGATTGATTCCAAAATCGATTATCATTGACCCGAATCGCCTATCGGATTATAAGTACATAAAAGAGGTACGCCATGAGCAAGAAGGGCCGGTCATCCGTTGTCCTGCTGGGTTCACTGGTTGTATGCCTCCTGCTGATGCCCCTCGTTTACCTGGCCTTCGGCACCAAGCTTGACCGAATCGCCTTGAACAAACGAATAGCCCTCCTGGAATCCGCCACGGTTACCAGCCCGGCGGCCCTCCAGTCCCGCTACCGCGCAGCCCGAGAACACCTCCTCCAAATCCTGCCCCCCGATCCTGATTATAAGCTCAATCCTTCCGGGGGCCTCGTTGTCTTCGATCCCGCCAACTTCAGTTGGGCTACCGATCTGGAACCGGCAGAATTGAACGGCGTGACGGTCTACCCCGTGACCGTGGCGGAAGACCCGGAAACCCGATGCACCGCCTTCTATAACGAGTCGGCCGAACTCATCGGGTACCTGGCCCCCGAGCAGGACTACTTCCCTTTCACCTGGCTGGCAGACCGGCACCCCGAGTATTACGCCGAAAACGCCGATCCCGATGTCCTAGCGTGGGCCGAAGCCCTCTATGACCCCGCCCGCGTGAGCGTGACCTACTACCTGCTACCCGCCGATGACGTGGAAGCCATGGCGGAGGCCCAACTTGCTGAGGATCAGCCAGATTTCGAGATGAACATGATGATGGGTGAAGGATTGCCTGAGCCAGTCACCAATCTCGTGATCTTCGCCATCGAGCAGGCCACCAACGGCATGGCGCTGGGGATCGGTTGGCCGGATGACTTCACCAACAAGCTGGAAGTCTTCGCCCGTTCCACGATAGCCACCTCCGGCTGGTTTGTGGCGTCCTCCAACCTCTCCACGGCGGGCACCAACAGCCTCTGGTGGACCGACACCTCTCTTACGACCAGCGACGTGACCCGCTTCTACAGCGTGGGCAACGCCGATCTGGATAGCGACGGCGACGGGTTGGCCGACGCCCGTGAACGCAAGGTCACCGGAACCGATGAAAACGCCGTAGACACAGACGGCGACGGCCTGATTGACGGCTACAGCGGCAAGGTCACGACCAACAGCTATCCC
>CAZJBP010000293.1:0-3242 GCA_964544115.1 uncultured Victivallales bacterium
TGTGCCTGCGCCTGAAGACGCTCAACGCGGAGGCGTACCGCCTGCGTCTTCTGGACCGTTGCGGCATCGGCGTCATCGCCACCGCCCCCACGGACATCCGCGTGGCTTTCTCGTGCATCGAGGAAAAGGACATCGCCGACCTGTTCGACCAGATGTTCCAGTGCGCCCGCGAGATGGCCGCGGAACCCGGTGGCGGGCCGGCCGTGCCGGATTCGGCGTTCGAGGAATAGGACGGGGAGAACAGGGACCCGACAATGTTTTAGTGACGCCACGCGCCATGAGGTCGAACCTGCAACCAGCGGTGTTTCTGGATCGAGACGGCACGATCATCGAGGATCGCGGCCATCTGCGGTCGCCGTCTGAGGTTGTATTCTACCCGGACACCGTTCGGGCTCTGCGGAAGTTGCAGGAGCACTTCCTTCTCTTTGTGGTTACCCATCAACCCGGAATCTCCGCCGGTGTCGTGAGCGCCGAAGAAGTGGCGCGGGTCAACGACCACGTTGTCGAAGAATTGCGCGAACGCGGAGTCGTGATTTCCGCGGTCTATTGCTGTCCGCACCGGCGCGACGAGCAGTGTGCCTGCATCAAGCCTCGGCCGTTCCTTTTGGAGAAGGCTGCGGGGGAGTATGGACTGGACCTGGCGAGGTCGTTTGTCGTGGGCGATCATCCACACGATGTGGCGTTGGCGGAGAATGCCGGGGCCTCCGGGATCTACGTTCTGACCGGCCATGGCGCCAGGCACCGGGCGGAGCTGTCCGGCTGCAGCGCGGTCGTCCCAGGGATTCGGGACGCCGCGGAGTGGATATTCGCGTGCCGCGAGATGCAGGCCCGTGAGGATGAGAGCCCCGGCATGATGACGCGCGCGGCGGATATCCTCCGCAACGGTGGTGTCCTGGCGTTCCCGACGGAGACCGTGTACGGATTGGGGGCGGCGGTCTTCAACGAAAGGGCTGTCGCCAGGGTCTTCGAGATCAAGCAACGCCCCCGTTTTGATCCCCTGATCGTCCACGTGAGCGGACCGGAGCAGTTGCCGCTGCTGGTTCAAGAGGTTCCCGAGGCGGCCAAGGCGTTGATCGAACGATTCTGGCCGGGGCCGCTGACGCTGGTCCTGCCCAAATCCCCCCGGGTGCCCGACCTGGTCACAGCCGGCCTGCCCACGGTCGCGGTCCGCATGCCGCGGCACCCCCTGGCCTTGGCGTTGATCGTCCGCGCCGGAACGCCCGTGGCCGCACCCAGCGCCAATCCCTTCGGATACACCAGCCCCACGACGGCGCGGCACGTGGGTGAGTGTCTGGACGGTCAGGCGGACATGATCCTGGACGGCGGTTCGTGTTCCGTCGGCGTCGAGTCGACGATCCTCTCGATGGCCTCCGGACGTCCGGTTCTGCTCCGCCCGGGCGGTGTGCCGGTCGAGGACATCGAGCGCATCGTCGGCCCCTTGACCCAGGAGCCTCCCGGCGGTGGGCGAGGCGCCATCGCCGCGCCCGGCATGCTGCCGCGTCACTATGCGCCCCGCACCCCGCTGAAACTCATCCCGGAAGGCGGGACGTGGCCTCCACCGGCACCCGACGAGAAGGTGGGCCTTCTGGCCTTCCGCGATGTTTCCGATCCGACTCACTTTGCCTGCGTGGAAGTTCTTTCCGGGAGCGGCGACCTGCGCGAGGCTGCTGCCACGCTGTTCGGCGCCATGCGCAGGCTGGACGACCGGCATTTGGATTTGATCCTGGCACGGCTCGTGCCGCATGAGGGCCTTGGCATGGCCATCAACGACCGGCTTTCCCGCGCCGCGGGACGGAAAACGTGAGCGAACATCAATACACCCCAAGAAAGGGAGGGACGACGTTATGGAAAGCACACCGTTGGTAGCCATTGTGATGGGAAGTCAATCGGACCTCGATACCCTTAAAGAGGCGGCAGCCGCTCTCAAGGAGTTTGGCGTTCGCCATGAGATGCGCGTGATCTCGGCGCACCGGACCCCGGAGATTGCCCGCGAGTTTGCCCTTTCGGCGGAAGATCGCGGCCTCAAGGTGATTATCGCCGGGGCCGGCAAGGCGGCTCATCTGGCGGGTGTGCTCGCCTCGATGACGGTTCTGCCGGTCATTGGCGTGCCCATGACAACCAGCGATCTTGGCGGCCTCGACTCCCTGCTGTCCATGGTGCAAATGCCCGGAGGCATTCCCGTGGCAACCGTCGCCATCGGCAAGGCCGGCGCTAAGAACGCGGCGTTGCTGGCGGTGGCCATTCTGGCCCTCGCGGATAATGCACTACGCGCCCGACTGGCCGCCTATCGAGAGCGGATGACCCGTGAGGTGGTGAGGGCGGATCAGGAACTGCAGGCCAGCGCATCCTGTGCGTGAACCGGGGGAAGACACTGCACCTCTCCGTCGCAAGGAAGGCCATGGATAGCCAAGGAACCCGGCACACTGCGGTGAAACGGTTGTTCGTTTTGCCGGCGGCCGTACTCATCCACATGTGCCTGGGTGGCGTGTATGCGTGGAGTGCCTTCGTCCCGAGCTTGAGAACGGACCATGGATTGTCGGCCAGTCAGGCCCAGTCCATCTTCGGCTTGACCATAGCGACATTCACCGTCGCCATGGTACTTGCCGGCCGTCTGCTGACCCGACTGGGGCCGCGTTGCGTGGGGCTGCTGGGCGGGGTGCTGTTTGCTTGTGGACATGTGATCGCCGCGTCGTCCGGCGGCCGTTTCCTTTGGCTCCTGTTGGGATGCGGTCTGGTGGGC
This sequence comes from uncultured Victivallales bacterium, assembly GCA_964544115.1. Taxonomy (GTDB): domain Bacteria; phylum Verrucomicrobiota; class Kiritimatiellia; order UBA8416; family JADHWI01; genus CAZJBP01. The sequence continues at coordinate 2,741 of CAZJBP010000293.1, forward strand.
GGCGCCAGCATAGGCTGTGGTTACGTGGCGGCCCTCACGACCGGCATTCTGTGGTTTCCAAAACACAAGGGACTGGTCACGGGCATTGTGGTGGCAGGATTTGGCATGGGATCAGTGGTCCTCACAATACTGACAACATTGTGGATGGAAGACGGCTGGACAGTGCTATACATGTTTCGCACCATCGGATACGCCTATGGTGCGGTCGTGTGTTTGAGTTCGCTTCTGCTGTTTCGACCGCCTATCGGCATGACGCATCGGGTCGTCACCTTTAGCATGGGGATGCAACTTTTCACGGACCCTGTATTCCGCGTCCTTGGCTTTGGGATGTTCTGCGGCACATTTGCCGGGTTGTTGGTTGTCGGTATTCTCAAGCCGCTCGGCATCGCCAGTGGACTTTCCCCTGAAGCAGCCGCAGCGGCCATTGGTGCCCTGGCCGTTGGCAATGCCACGGGACGAATCGCATGGGGCTGGATTTCCGACCGGATCGGTTACCCGGCTA
>CAZJBP010000294.1:0-3216 GCA_964544115.1 uncultured Victivallales bacterium
CCAACTTAGGGCTGTAAAACCGAAGGCCCGATCTTGCACTGGTGGATCGGGGCAGATCGCTTTTGGGCCTCCACATACGCCGCTGGGGGCGACGACGGGGGCGGGCATGGACAGCGCAGAACATGTCGCAAGGCTACTCCGATGACACTCCGTATTGCTCCACCAGACAGGTCGGCAGTCGGAATCCCGCCTCCCGGAGATGACGCAGGCACCCTGCCAGATCAAACAGCAGCCCTGACTGATGGGCAGCGATAAGAACGCCCAGCGTACCCGTGACGCGAAGGCCAAGGGCGCCGGCGACCAGCCGCGCCTGCAGGTCGTCCAAAACGACCAGGTCGGCCCCGCTGCGCATCGCCAACGCAATGGCTGCCGTTTCCCCAGCCCCTAGCTCCCTGCGCATCACCGTCTCCAGTGGGTCCGGCTCGGTCTTGATCCACTGGGCTTCGAGCAAGTCCATCGAGCCGGGATGCTGATCCACGCCTGCCAGCAATTCGTCGAGCACCGACTGCGGACGGACGACCTCTCCGTATAGTCTCTTCAGCAGCCCCAACTGGCCGATGCGGTCAAGGGCGATGAGCGGAGAGGTGTTAACGACTACGCGCATGAAGCGCCGTCTCCGTGTCGGAGGCGATTTCCTCGGCCGTCTGCTGGAAAACGGACACGCCGTACTGGCCGCAAAGCAAGAGGAACTGTACCCGGCCTAACCCGGCCAGTTTCGCTGCCAGACCGCTGGAGATCCGCCCCGACTCAAACAGTTTCAGCGCGGCCATGAGCTGGATTTCCCGGACGGCCTCACCGGGCCGCTTGCCCAGCGCGGCCGTCAATTCAACGGGGTACTCTATTGTCGCGGTGCTCATCAGGACATCCTCGCCCACACGTCCGCATGTTCCCACCATCCGGAACTGAAGTAAAGCAGGTCTTACACCGCCAACTCCGTCCTCGGAGTTTGCCGTACCACTACGCGGCGTCTACTACGCCGTCGATTTCGTCCATTCTCTTACCCTCCCGTACGAATGAAACGGTTTTTCCACAACCTGTTCAAGGGCGAGAAGATGCGCGCCGCAGGACCCCTGAAATGGTGCTGAAATGCCGGTGAACTGTTTCAGTTCGCAACGGCCGTCTGCAACCGCCAACGGCGCCGACGGAGGCGGTTCCGGGGGCGGGCATGGACACGCGAGACCATGCGGGAAGGTTACTCCTGTGCCTCTCTCATGGCAAGTGCGGAAGCTGACAGTGCGGAAGCTGGCGGCCGGAACCGTCGGGGCGCAGACGTGACACCTGTCCCTCCCTGCACCGCAGACGCTGAAGCCACACACAAACGTCCGGATGCCACCGCTCCGCTCTGCGCGCCCAGAATCACCATCCCTCTCGCCACCGCGCCGACACGGAAAGGACATTTTACCTGTCACTATTTCCCGCTACCGAGAACCGCAACGGTCGGGCGGAGCTGAGCCGCCGCTACCACGAAGCTCGCCGTCTGCGGCGGGCGACCTTCGAGCGTAGCGAGCACAAGGGGCGCGCGCCGTCTCCGCAAAGGACGTGACACGCGGCGACCCTGAGCCCGTCGAAGGGTGGCCGCGTGGCGCGGCCTTTGAGGCGCGCGGGGGTAATCGAGGTGAGCGCCGATAGGCGCGAACACCGCTCGCGTAGTGGAGCGCATGGAGGGACGATGCAGCCCGCGCCCGTAGCGGCCGGGATGCAACGGCCCTCGATGCGCGTAACGGAGCGGGAGCCGCAGCCGGTGGCGCGCAAGCTGCCTTCCTCAGCAGCTTGCGTGTCACCGGCGTAGGCGACACAACGAACATGAAGCGCCGCCGGTCAACACGGCCGCATTCTTGGGCAGGTCAACCTACTCTCCTGTTGCTTCCCTATCCACGACACGGCCATCAGTCAAGAGAAGGTGAACAACGCCACTCTTGTGTGTGCCTGTGCGACACCTTACAAGAACCGTAGTCCCCGAATCCGCGAGTGAACGACCCGCAAAGAGAACATAGTCAGACCATGCGCTGACGTTCGTTTGCGCACCAACGTAGCCCACGGTGGGATGCGCGAGAAAGATGTCAGATCTGCCACAATATGGCACAAGGTCTTCGAGCCTGCTTGGAAACCTGCCGTCGTGTTCACGCGCGAAACGGAGCATAGTCGGCCCCAACCGAAGCAAATTGCGACGACAAGGCAAGTCCGCATGTTCCCTAGGTCGCGCGACGATAGTCAAGGCGATGAGAATTCCTGCTACGCATGCGAAGACGGCAATGACTGAAAGTGCTATTCTGACGCGTGTCACTCAGGGTCTCCAACCCGCTTGCCGCCCGCGCTACCCGTCCTGATGTTCCAATCACTGCAGTCCAATCGGCAGTGCCTTTGTGGGTCTCAGCAGGCCAGGACCGGCCACAGCAGGGTCGCAAACGAATTGCAGACAACTGCATGATTTCGACGACAACCATGCATTGTACGTAGATGCGATTTCGGCACACGATAGGTGGAAGCCGAAATGAGTCTGCACATTTGCGGCATCCGGATCGCCAAGGGTAAATGTCACAGGTGGAGACCATATCCACGGACCAGGTTCCGAGTATGTCTGCCCGGTGTAGTCGGCGACTAACCATGCGGCCCTCCACTCGATTTCCGGTGGAGAAGCATAAAGCGCGTCACAACCGTTGCCTGCGATCATTGTCTCAATCTGCTTAAAGTACGGCATTGCGCGAAGAAGATGGGCATCGACGGTCCACGCCATTGCCCCATCCACTGCAACACTGCCAATTCCTGCTACGATGTCATTATGGGCATGCATCACCTCGTGAGTAGCATCATCGTAGGTTGCCGCAACGGGAAGCTCCAGCCTGTTAGGCAACCACGCCCATGCCGGTCCCGATGCCGAGAGATCGAAGTTGTTGATTGCGTCTACGGTAGTCTTGAGTGTGGCGAGCATATCGTCAAGTTGCGTGACTTCCCATATCTGCAAACTTCCATACTCAGCGGAAAGGCCGCCGAGGATACCCTTGACCGCTGCTCTCTGGGCCGGAAGTGAAGGCGCACATCCAAGCAGGCCCAAAACGTCCACATCGTCCATCGGCCGATTTCCAAGAAATGCGTAGCGGTTGATGCCGCCTCTTTCCCCGATGGGATCCCTGGAGAGCCACCTTCCCAACTTAGGGCTGTAAAACCGATAGCCCGATCTTGCAGTGGCGAACCGGGGCAGATCGCTTTCGGGCCTCC
>CAZJBP010000295.1:0-3208 GCA_964544115.1 uncultured Victivallales bacterium
TTGCGCTCGAGGGCGACAAGGTGTCGGTGCCGAAGATGACGGTCAAGGACTGGCCCTATTCGGACTTCGGCGCGATCATGCCCGACTGTGCGCGCCAGCATCAGCCGATTTACGTCCTGAAGATGGCGGCCGAGCTGTGCCGGCTTTTCAAAGTGCGCTACCTGCATCTGCACCTGACGGAGGACAACGGGTACACGTTCCCCTCCACGGCGTATCCGGAGGCGAACAGCGTTCACTACCCTCCGCTCACGCCGTACACCCTCGATGAGCTGATGGATCTGGTGGCCTACGCCGATGCGCGCGGGGTGACGTGCGTGCCCGAGTTGGAGGGCCCCGGGCATTGCACGGCGCTGCTGGACAGCATGAAAGGCAGGCTGGGCAGGGCGGGCAACGCGCCGATGGCCGTGCTCAATCCGGACATCTACCCGATCCTGGACACGCTGGTGGGCGAGATGTGCGATGTGTTCAAGAGCTCGCCGTACTTCCACATCGGCGGGGATGAAGTGCCGGAAGGGTACGAAAGCAGCCCGGAGGCGCAGGCGTACATCAAGGAGCACAACCTTAAGAACAAGAATGAGATCTGGCTGGTGTATGCCCAGAAGATGGCCCAGATCGTCAAGAAGCATGGGAAGAAGACGCTGATGTGGGACGGCGTGCCCGTCGGTTGTCCGCTCGATCCATCGCTGGTGAATGACATCATTCTCTACGTCTGGTTTCCGCGGGCTGGCCGGGCCAGGGCGGCGCAGGACATGGGATACACGACGATCACCGTGCCGTGGGATTCGCCGCCCTTCCCGGAGTTCAATATGTTCACCTGCAACAACGACGTGCTGAAGCGCACGGACAAGGTTCTGGGCCACTGCCGGCCGATGTGGGAGATGGACCATGTCGCCCTGGCCAACGGCTACCTTCCCGGTACCCCTGAACGGCAAGAGCGGACGTGGGGCCCGGACAATGTGATCGAGGCGGACTATCACAAGAACCGGATGGCGAAACAGAATGCGCGCGCCAACATGATTGTCCGGCCTGTGACGATTGGCTATGAAGGCACCATCAAGGAGGGAGTCTTCAACGATCCGATCATGGTCACCATGAGCGCAGCTGCACCAGGAGTGCAGATCCGTTACCGGCTGGACGGAGAGGAGCCGACGATGGAGTCGCCTCTCTATGAGAGGCCCTTCAAGGCAGCTGAGAGTCTGAGCATTCGCGCGGCGATCTTCGACAAGAGCGGCAGGAGACTCGGAAACACCACCGTAGGGAATCCCCTGCGGTATGTGCGTTTCGAAAACAGTTTGACGACCGGCAAGCCGGTGAGCGCCTCGTCCGGGGGTGGCACTCCTGAGAATCCCGAGAAGGCCGAGTTTGCGGCCGACGGCTGGGTGGACGGCGCCAAGTTCTGGGGCGCCATTCCGGCCCCGCAGTGGTGGCAGGTGGATCTGGAGAAGGAGTATTCGGTGGACCGGATTCAGGTCGTCCCGTTCTTCGACGGCATCCGCTACTACCAGTACACGGTGTCGGTCGGAACCGACACGAACAAGCTCACGCAGGTTGTCGATGCGAGCCGGAACACCGAAACTGGAACCGAGAAGGGCTACATGCATACGTTTGCGCCGACGAAGGCCCGCTACATCCGGGTCGACGTGCTGAAGAACAGCGACAACCCGGCCACGCACCTGGTGGAAGTGCGGGCGTGGGAGGCAGGGAAGTGAGGCGCCCTCCGTTGGGCGTGGCGGCGAATCAGGGATCGGACCAAATGCCAAACAGGAAGGAGATGGTCGGAATGAAAGCGAACCTCAGGGCGTGGATTGTGTTGGGTGCATTGTCTGTGGCCGTGCTGGCCGGAACACCGTCGCAGGGACAAGCCACGACGACAAATGTTCCGCCACCGTCAAGCATGGTGCTGATCAAGGCCGGCACGAACCGCGGGACGGACCCGGATGCCGGGGCGTATTCCCTGACGGTGACGAACGCTTTCTACATCGACAAACACGAGGTGACGAAGGCCCTGTGGGATGAGGTGTATACGTGGGCCGTAGCGCACGGGTACGGCTTCGACAACGCCGGCATTGGGAAGGCGACCGATCACCCGGTGGTGACGTTGAACTGGTTCGACTGCGCCAAGTGGTGCAATGCCCGCAGCGAGAAAGAAGGACGGCCGGTTTGCTACCGCGTGGGAGGCAAGGACGTCTACAAGACCGGTCAGAACGTCGTAGAGGGGTTGACGTGCGATATGACAGTTGCCGGGTATCGGTTGCCGACGGTCACGGAGTGGGAATACGCGGCGCGCGGGGGATTGAAGGGCAAGCGGTTTCCCTGGGGTGACAAGATCGACCACGACAAGGCGAACTACATGGGATATCCATCCGGCGTTCCCTACGACGCGGGGTACGCGGGCTATGACAAGCGATACTTCACGGACGAGGGTTCTCCTTGCACGGCTCCGGTCGGGAGTTTTCCCGCGAACGGCTACGGGTTGTTCGACATGGCGGGGAACGCTTGGGAGTGGTGCTGGCCGCTGACCGCGGTGCGCGGCGGCAGCGGTTTCTACAGTGCGGACTACTGCAGGATTGTCACCCAATTCAGCCTGTATTCGAACGCCGTTGGCAGCTACAGCAGCTTTGGCTTCCGGGCGGCCCTGGCACCGGATAAGCAGTGAGGGGATGTCATGCCTGCTGCTCCGCTCCACCTTGGCTCGGCCTTCTACCCTGAGCACTGGCCCGAGGAACGCTGGGGTGAAGACGTCCGCCTGATGCGCGAGGCGGGATTGACCGTGGCGCGGGTGGGAGAGGGGGCCTGGTCCACCTTCGAGCCGGCGGCTGGAGCGTTCCGCTTCGACTGGATGGACCGTGCCATCGAGCTGCTGGCTCAACACGGCATCCAAACGGTGATGGGTACCCCCACGTACGCGCCCCCGGCATGGCTGACCCAGCAGTTCCCCGATATGCTGCAGATGCTGGATTCGGGCCGGCGGGCGCAGCATGGTGGCCGCGTCCACTACTGCATCACCTCGCCGGACATGGCGGATGCCACCCGGCGGATCGTGGAGGCGATGGCGCGGCACTTCGGACGGAACCCCAACATCATCGGCTGGCAAATCGACAACGAGTTCAGCCGGGTCTGTTTCTGCGACCGCTGCCAGTCGCTGTTCCGTGAATTCCTGGCGCAGCGCTACGGCACGCTGGACAACCTTAACCGATGTTGGTCGACC
>CAZJBP010000296.1:0-3181 GCA_964544115.1 uncultured Victivallales bacterium
GCTGCCGCCATACAGGCTGTGCGGAAGGTGCCGCACGAAATCCCGGCTGTAAGGGTTCGGATTAAACGCGTCGCGGTAGGGCTTGGTGAACCGGCCGAAGGTGTCGGACCAGCCGCGTCGCTCCCAGAGCCGGTAGGCGTAGTTCACGGCGTGGCCGGCCTCGTGCCGCAGGAGCATCATGATCATCCGGGCGTCCTCGATTTCACCCGTCTGCTCCTCTTCGATGCGCATCAGGCGACGGTCCGACAGGTAGAAAGGCACGCCGATGACCGGCACCTCGTTCGGACACCCCCAGCTGTCGGTCAGATAAACAGGAGGCCTGAACTTGAGTTTCTTCTCGGCCATCTCGCGGTAGAGCGTCCGCACCATCGGATCCATCGGGGACGCACGCAGCGCGAGACCGAGATCGGCGATTCGTGTGTTCAGCAACTCGTAACGGATCGTGTTCCAGTCCGTCGCGATCAGTCTAGCCCGCGAAGCCGCCATCGCCTGCTCCTCACCGCCACCGATGTCGCCTTCCCGTTCAGTCGGCGGCACAACCCAGCGCGAAGGTATTAGGATAGCATACGCCCGAACTTTTCAAATCCTCCATTGAAGAAAATCGATAGCAGGTCGGTATTGAGAGGCTACAACAGAGCGGATATGACGTTTCTCATATGTGATACTCATTCCGCGTGCTGCAGTGCAGCAGGTTACACAAAGCAACGAGAGACAGTATGACTCGCTTCGGAGTCAAGCGAATGAGAAGCCCAGAGGCCCTTGCGCTACGACTTTTTCCCCGAACGGAGCATGAAGACGGCGGGAACCAGCGACAGCATGCCCACGATCTCAGACAGCAGGGCCACGCTGACGGCCTGCGTCTGCGACAGTCCCAGGCTTAAGAACGCGTAGGCCAGCACGCCCTCCATGACACCGATCCCGTTGTACGAGACCGGCATCCGGGCCACCATCTGCGCGATCGGAACCGTGAGCAGGAACACCGTCGCCGGAACCGTCAACCCCAGCGCGCGAGCGGTCACCACGTGCACCGCTACCGGCAGACACTGCTCGGCCAGCGTCAGGGCAAAGAAGGCCACCAGCGTGGGCACGTGATGGCGGTAGGCCGCCATCGACGCATGAACGTCGACCATCCACCTCACAGGCGCCAGGCCACGCCCCGGAACCCACGACGTCAGGACCGGCAGGAATGAGGCCGCGATGAAAAGGGTGACTCCGCCCAGCAGAACGCCGGAGAAGATCAGTAGCGGGGTCACTTCAGCCCCCAGCCTGAACTGCAGTATCCCCGCACAGACGGCGGCCATGCACGCCGAGGACGCCACGCCGAGAACCCGCTCAAGCACTATGGATGACGCCACGTCGCGGCTCTGGTAGCCCTCGCGAGACATCCATACGCCGCGGGCGAGGTCTCCGGCCACCCCGAACGGCAGAAACGAACCGATGAACGAGCTCACGTAGTACAGCCGAAAGACCTCTGAGAGTCGACAGTGGATGCCGCGGACGCGCAGGAGCATGCGCCACTTGAAGGCCATCACCCAGCGGTCAAAGACGCACAGCAGCGCCGCCGGCAACAGAACCCAGAGCCGCACATCGGCAAGGTGGGCGACGACCTGACGGACATCGGCACGGCACAGGACCACGGCCAGCACGACGGCGCTGAGCGCCACCTGCAGCAGAACCCTCGCGGCGGGCTTACTCACGGACCAGGCCCCGCAGATGTCGCAGCATGACCCCAATACGCACAAGACGATCCCTACCAGCCCAGCAGGTACCCCGCCACGCCAACGATCAGGCCGATCGCCAGATTGATCCCCTTGACGGCCGCAAACGCGCGGCGGGAATGGGCAAGCATCGGCACCATACCGTGGCCGTCCTGAACAATGCAATTCGCCATCAGCACGCTCAGCGGAATGGCGCCCTGAGAGTAGAGGATCACGAATACCAGATGCGGCCCGGACTGAGGGATCAACCCCACCAGGCAGGCCGCCGCCACCAGCGGCAGGCCGCGGATCCCCTCGACCGCGTGCAGGTCCAGCGTGCGAACGAGCACGTCCGTCACCAGCAGCGTGCCGAAGGTCCAGAGAAAGATGCGCCAGACATGCACGCGAACGAGGTGATGCCACAGGTGTTCCTGCAGGAAATGGTCGGGCACGGTCGCGACGATGGCCAGAGCCACGGCGCTCAGCACCAGGAGTCCCCACTTCAGCCATGCGCCCTCATCTCCGGCGTGGGCGGCTTCTACGCCCGCGCCGTGAGCATCCTCGGCGTGAACCTCGCCGGCCGAGCCATGCTCTGGCCCCAGGGAGAGCCCGACGTGATGGTGAGAGATCGCGCCGGTGAGAATGCCCAGGGCCAACAGGGCTATAAACACCGTCAGCAGCCCGCGCTCGGGCGTGCAGCGGCGCCACTGCTCGACGATCTGCCGACGGGAGAAGGGGATGCACTCTCCATGACCGTCGTGGGAGGGAACGTAAGCCGGAACGTGCGTCTCCACGCGAGTCCGGCGGGATTTCAGGACTGCGTTGACCAGCGTGCCGACCACCACCGCAAGAACGAACTGGACGGCCATGATCCCCATCGCCGTGCGCGGAAACAGCGCCAACATGACAAAGGCTTCGTCGCCGCAGGTGGCGAGCATCGCGGCCTGCAACGCGCCGAAGGTCAGCACGCGGTGCATGTACAGACTGCCGACCGCATACGCACCCAGGCAGCCGGGTGTCACGCCCAGAAACGCCGAGAAGACGGTCTGGCCGTGTGACCAGCGGGCAATGCTCAGATCCCAGCGTCCCCGCGTGAGCACATTCAAATACTCAAGGACGAGCATCATCACCGACACGAAGCCGGTGATGATCAACGCATGGCCAAGGGTAACCGACAACACGTGCATACCAGTCCAGCGGAAGCGCCCACCGCCGTTGGCCCCGTATCCTGCCTGTCACAAGAACATTGCGCAAGTCTTGAACGCGGGAGGGTTTCTGGTTGCGACCGCAAGGCGGCGGCGGTAACCTGCGGGCCATACCTTGCGAGGAGAAGGGGCGATTAGCTCAGTTGGTTAGAGCGCCACGTTTACACCGTGGATGTCGGGAGTTCGAGTCTCTCATCGCCCACCAGGCTTCGTCCGCAGCGCAGCGCAGGACGAAGCCTGCCCCGGCGGAGCGTGCCCCGAAGGGGAAGAGGAAGCGCG
>CAZJBP010000297.1:0-3133 GCA_964544115.1 uncultured Victivallales bacterium
ACTACATCGCCCAATCGAGAGCCGAGACCGTGCGCGCAATGGGTTACGCGCAAGATAGGGTGCGAGAAGGGTGGAAGTCGGCCGTTTGCTGCCGAACTCGGGCTAAGGGCCTTGCCTGAGGAGTAGCGGACACATCAACTCGTCCTCGTCCTCAGCGAAGCGGTCCTCGTCCTCGTATTCGAAGGTCGGACCGAGGACGACGACGAGGGACGAGGACGAGAACGATGCCGCCACTGATGTGCGGCGGAGCCCCGGAGGGCGCAGGCGGATGCGCTGCGAGCGTAGGCTGGTGGGCGAGGCGGGACTCGAACCCGCAAGCCTTGCGGCACAGGATCCTAAGTCCTGCGTGTCTGCCAATTTCACCACTCGCCCGGCTCGAGAGTCAGGGGCCTGTCATCGGTCACCCGTGATCCGTGTCAGAGTCACTGTTGCAGGCCACCGGCTACTGGCAACTGACCACTGATCACCGGTTACTGATCACTGAACACTGGTTCCTGATCACTGATTCCTGGTCACCGGTTACTGATCACTGATCACTGGTTACTGATCCCCCCCCCCACGACGGATCACAGCCCGGCCACAAACTTCTGCAGGCGGTCCATGCCCTCGCGGATGTTGTCCATGCTGCAGGCGTAGGAGAAGCGCACGTGCTCGGAGGCGCTGAAGCTCTCGCCCGGAATCACGGCCACCTTCTGCTCGGACAGGAACCGCTCGGCAAAGACCGTCGGCGAGAGACCGAAGCGCGAGATGTTGGGCAGCACGTAGAACGCGCCCATCGGCTTGACGCACGAGACCCCGCGGATGGCTTCCAGCCGGCCGAGCAGGTACGAGCGGCGCTCGGCAAAGGCTTTGACCATCTGCTTCAGCTCGGAATCGGAGCCGGCCAGCGCGGCCAGGGCGCCGTACTGGGCAAAGGTGTTCGGACCGGAGGTCGCGTGGCTTTGGAAGGCCGACATGGCCTTCGTCAGGAAGTCCGGCGCGGCCACATAGCCCAGGCGCCAGCCGGTCATGGAGAACGCCTTGCTGAACCCGTTGACGGTGATGGTGTGCTCAAAGATCTCGGGCGACAAGCTCCCGGGGCTGACATGCTCGGCGCCATCGTAGAGGATCTTCTCGTAGATCTCGTCCGAGATGATGTACAGGCCCTTGGCCACCGCCACCTCGCACAGCGCCTTGAGCTCGGCGCCGCTGTAGACGATACCCGACGGGTTGCAGGGGCTGTTCAGCACCACGGCCTTCGACTGCGGCGTGACGGCCGCCTCAAGTTGCGCGGGGGTGATCTTGAAGTCGTTGTCCTCGCGGCCATCGATCACCACCGTGCGCCCGCCGGCCACCCGCACCATCTCGGGATAGCTCAGCCAGTACGGGCCGGGAATCAGCACGTCGTCGCCTTCGCGCAGCAGCGCCATGAAGATGTTGAACAGCGCGTGCTTGGCGCCGTTGCAGACGATCACCTGCGACGCCTGGTAGGGCAGCCGGTTTTCCTTCTGCAGCTTCTGGGCGATCGCTTCGCGCAGCTCGCCCAGCCCCGCCGCGGGCGTGTACTTGGTCTTGCCCGCCTGGAGTGCCCGGATCGCGGCGTCCTTGATGAACGCCGGCGTGTCCGTGTCCGGCTCGCCGGCCGAGAAGTTGCACACCTTCTCGCCCTGAGCGGCCATGGCCTTGGCCTTGCTGTCAATGCTGAGGCTGGCTGACGGCGCAATCGCCGCCACCCGCTGGTTGATGAGTCCCTTGCGCATACCCGTCCTGCTCCGTGCTGTTCCCGCCCTCGGCCCGCGACACCCCGGTGTCAGGCTTTGAGGCCGTAGTACTTGTCCACCCACTCCCGAATCGATTCTCTTTCGATCTCGATGATTCCCATCTCGCGAACCGCGTTTTCCGGCGAGTCGGAGGCATGCGCGGCGTTGACCATGACGTCGGTCCCGAACTCCCGCCGGACGGAGCCGGGCACGGCCTGCCGCGGGTCGGTGGCGCCGAGGATCGAGCGGATCTTCGACACCGCGTTCACGCCCTCATACACCAGGCCCAGCGACTCCTCCCGGCCGGTCGTGGCCTTGAGCGCGTCCGGGCACTCGGACGGCTTCACGCCGGTCATGAACTCAACGATCTTGTCGAACTGCGAGTCGGCAAACAGGTGCCCCAGCTGCCGGCACAGCGGGCGAGTGGCTTCCTCAGGCACCGGGAAGCCGAACTCCTTGGTGAGGATATCGGCCGCGCGGGAGGCGCCGATCTTTTCAAACTTGCTATCCAGAGCTTCGCGAACGGGACCGTAGAACTCCATGGCCTGCGCCACGGTCATGCGGAACTTACGGATGGCCACGATGCGCAGGCCGGAGGACGACAGCACGTCCACGATGGTGCCCGGCCGGAGGGTGGGAACACGGAAGTTGTCCGGCTTGAGCATGACCAGAGTTTTCTCGACATTTTCGCCGGTCGGCACGTCAGCAGCGCATCCAATCAGCCCGCCGTCCCGCTCGGAGTATTTCGACCACAGCCGCAGGGTCCGGGCCGTCCGCTCGACGGACGGCCCCACCAGCACGGCCGGCTCGAAATACCGGACCGAGCCGTCGTCGTCCGTGATATAGTCGCCGTACGTGTCGCGGATGGTCGAGCCGGAGACCTTGCGCTCGGTCGCCGACCCGGTCACCCCCCAGAGCTTGCGCACGGCATTCTCGCCCTCGAACAGCAGCATCATGACCCGGCGCGCGCGGCCCGTTTCCGGATCCGGCGCGTACTGCTTCTGAATGTAGTCCGCGATCAGCCGGCATGTGTCGGCATGGTCGGGATCCGCGTGGCGGATCAACTCGGAGTACTCGTGCGCCAACTCGCGGCTGGGGCCGAACATGCGGGCGGCAACGAGCTTGAGATCCGTCCTCCCGAACACGCGGGCGATCACGCCGCCGGTGCGAGATTTTGCGATCGTGTAGGGGTTGATCAGGATGTATCCGAGTTCAGTGGCCATGGCGATGGGACTCCGCGTAGACGGTCATGCTTTCGAAGCGGGTGCATTAAACCACATTCGGCCTGCTTGTATAGCGAAAATCGACGCCCGGGGCGAAGCGGGGCGCATCTGCGGTTCGGATTCCGCTGAAGAAGGTCTGCGGTGGGGCGTCTGCCCTATCTGAAGAATCGT
>CAZJBP010000298.1:0-1790 GCA_964544115.1 uncultured Victivallales bacterium
GGGTTTGTGGCCGAGACGCATGTGTTTCTGGGCGGCTTCTTTGGCAATCCGTGGTCAAACCCCACCATCTCCTGCGTGCTGACCATTCTGGCGACCATGTCCATCGTGGTCACGGCGGTCTACGTGCTGCGCGGCCTCGGCACGGTGTTCATGGGCCCGGTCACCAACGCGCACTTTGCGGAGCTGACCGACGCGGACTGGCCGGAGCGCATCTGCACCGGCATGCTGATCGCCTCCATCGTCTTCGTCGGACTCATGCCGGGATTCCTGATTAATCTGATCGAGCGCCCGCTGATGCCGCTGGTAAACCGGCTGGCGGACGCCGCCGTGGTGATGGGTGTCCGATAACGGGGCCCTGATCGGAGGATGGTCGCTGTGATGTGGATGTGGCCTGAAGCAATCGTAACGGCAACGGCCCTCGCGGTCCTCGTCGTGGATCTCGTCGGGGGGCCGGCCCTGCGTCGCTGGCTGGAGCCGGTGGCGATCGCCGGCCTGGCGGCCGCCGCGGCCGTCGTCTGCGCCTGCATGCCTCAGGCCGGCGTCATGTTCGGCGGGCGCTTCGCCGTCGACGCCGCGGGCTGGTGGTTCAAGCTGCTGTTCATCCTCACCGCCATGCTGACCGTTATCCTGTCGAAAGACGGGGACTGTGCGCGCACCGCGGCGGGGAGCCCGAGGCTCGAGTCGGCGGCGGAGTACTACCTCCTGCTCCTCCTGACGGTTGCGGGCATGATGTTCCTGATCTCGGCGCGGGACCTCATCACCGTCTACGTCAGCCTCGAACTGGCCACGATCCCGCTCTTCGCGCTGGCGGCGTGGCGGCGCGACCCTCTGGGCGGCGAAGCCGGGCTCAAGTATGTCATCGTCGGCTCGATTGCCTCCGCCACGCTTCTGCAGGGCATGGCCCTGCTCTACGGGCTGGCCCACTCCACGGACCTGGTCACGATCGGACGCGTGGTCACCCCGTGCACAGGGCTCTGGCTGGCCATGGCGCTGGTGACCGTCGGCGTCGGCTTCAAGCTGACCCTGGTCCCGTTCCACCTGTGGGCCGCGGATGTCTACCAGGGCGCCCCAACCCCGATCACGGCCTATCTGTCCGTGGGATCGAAATTCGCCGGCCTGGCGCTGGCGCTGCAGCTGTTCGGCCGTATGTTCGGCGGCATCCAGAGCGAGTGGGTCCCGGAGGTCGCCCTGTTCGCGGCCGTGACCATGACGCTCGGGAACCTCGTCGCAATCGTGCAGGACAACGTGAAGCGCTTCATGGCCTTCAGCGCGATCGCCCAGGCGGGCTACGTCATGATGGGCTTCATTGGCGTGGCGACCGACGGGGTGCCGGCCATTCTCTTCTACATGCTGATCTACGCGGCTACGAACCTGGCGGTGTTTGCGGTCATCGTATGGCACGCCAACCGCACGGGCGACGAGCGCATCGCGGCCTATCGCGGGCTGTCCCGCCTCAACCCGATGATGGCGCTGGCCATGATGATCGGGCTCTTCGGCCTGGCCGGCATTCCGCCGCTGGCCGGCTTCGTCGGCAAGTTCTTCCTCTTCAGCGTCGCCTCCAAGGCCGGCCTGCACTGGCTCGTCGTTGTCGCCGCCGTCAACTCGACGATCTCGCTGTACTACTACCTGCGCATCGTCAAAGAGATGTATATTGAGGCTCCCGCGCCGGAAGCACGCACGCTGCCGGTCACGCCGCTGATGGGGCTGACAGTCGGCGTGCTGACGGCGGCCTCGGTGCTGCTGGGCATCGTACCGGTCGTCTACCAGACGATCTACGCCCAGACCTCCGG
>CAZJBP010000298.1:1890-3105 GCA_964544115.1 uncultured Victivallales bacterium
CCGCTCTTCAGCGCCTGCAGCCTCTCCCGCACGCGCCGATTGTCGGGATGCTGCCCCATATACGCCTCCATCTGCGCGATGCTGTCCGCCGCTGACACCTCGCATGCGAGGGATTCCGCCGCCTTGAAGGCCTCTTCCTTGCGGAAGATCGGCAGGGCCCATTCCAAGTGATCGCCCTTACTGACGATGAGGATCCGCTGCGGGCTCAGCCGACGGACGAGTTTGGCTGTGAACAGGGCATTCTCCCGCGTCGAACGCGCGGCCTCCTCCAGAATGATCGCATTTGTGGCGACGCCCAGATTGAGCGCCAGGTCAACCATCATCCGGGCCTCGGTGTTCGTTCCGGCCGTCGGGCCGCCGGTGAAGATCAGCACGCTCTCCGGGTACCGGTTGAGATACTGGACGGCCTTCTCGACACGGGCGATCGTATCGACCGTGGGCGTGGAGTCATCGAGCGGCTCATTGCCGAGGACAACCAGCACCGTTTCGACGCCTGTAGCCACCGGCGCTGCCGGCTCTCCGCGGCAACCGGCGAGCGCCAATACGAGGGCCAGCGCGACGGCTTTGACCGCGAGATTCATGGGTGGCTACGAACCGAAGATCGAGAGGATGATGCCGGCGGCGACAACGGATCCGATCTGGCCGGCGACATTCGCTCCGAGAGCGTGCTGCAAGAGGAAGTTGTGCGGATCCTCCTCCAGCCCGAGCTTGTTCGAGACCCGCGCGGCCATCGGGAAGGCGGACACGCCCGCCGAGCCGATCAGGGGGTTCACCGGGTTTTGCGGAGAGCACAGGTTCATGATCTTTGCGAAGATCACGCCGCCCGCGGTGCCGAACGAGAAGGCCAGCAAACCCAGCATCAGGATGCCCAGCGTCTGGACCTGCACAAACTTCGCGGCCTCCATCTGCATCCCCACCCCGAGCCCGAGGAAGATCGTCGCCATGTTCATGACTTCGTTCTGCAGCGCCTTGGAGATGCGCTCCACCGCGCCGGACTCCTTGACGAAATTGCCGAACGCGAAACACCCCATCAGCGGCACGGCCGTGGGCAGCAGCAGGATGCACAGCGTCAGGACCAGCATCGGAAAGACGATCTTCTCGGTCTTGCTCACCGGCCGAACCTGCTCCATGCGGATCAGCCGCTCCTTCTTCGTGGTGAGCAGCCGCATGATCGGCGGCTGGATCAGCGGCACCAGCGCCATGTACGAGTAGGCC
>CAZJBP010000299.1:0-302 GCA_964544115.1 uncultured Victivallales bacterium
ATGGTGGCCAGGGTCGGAATCGAACCGACGACACACGGATTTTCAGTCCGTTGCTCTACCAACTGAGCTACCTAGCCACATGCGCAAAACTATTTGATTTAGAAGGACTTATGACTTCCAGTTTCCTGGCGGCCCGGTCCTCCTAAACCGGTCCGTGACGCTGTCGTGACGGTCCGGATTTCAAAGAAGAACTGAAAATATACCGAAAGAGGCGGGGAGGCGCAAGGATTTTTGGCTGAAGAAAAGGCGAACGTCCAACATCGAACAGCGAACTCTGAACTTCGAAGTTGGACGTTGGGAGT
>CAZJBP010000299.1:402-3089 GCA_964544115.1 uncultured Victivallales bacterium
GGATAGCCAGAAGAAGACGAACGTCCAACATCGAACAGCGAACTCTGAACTTCGAAGTTGGACGTTGGGAGTTCGATGTTCGGCGTTCTGACAGGCTTCTAGGCGGCAGGAGCCTTCCCAACCCCAATCTGTCTCTTCCCCATCTCGCCCTTCTTGAACTCAGGCGATAAATGGGCGGCGATGCTCAAGGATAGCCAGAAGAAGACGAACGTCCAACATCGAACAGCGAACTCTGAACTTCGACGTTGGACGTTGGGAGTTCGATGTTCGGCGTTCTGACAGGCGACAGGAGACAATGGGCCGTCATGGCCTCTGTCACATGGCTTATACCGGTGCAGGAGCCACCCGCTCCATCACTTCCGTCAGCCAGCGGGCCGCGATCTCCTCGATGCCCTCGCCGTTATGGTGGCACTGGTCCGCCGTATAGCGGGCGATGGCTTCCGCGTCCACGATGTTCAGCCCGTCGCAAAGATGGAGATGCCTGTCGCCCATCGACACTAGGCGGGCGTAGACGTCGCGCGTCTGCTCGCGCATGATTTCGAGGGTCATGCCGGCTGCGTTGGGCGTGGTCTCCCGGGGCGGACAGCAGAAGGAGGTGACCAGGCCGATCGGGGTGAGCGGGTGCTTCTCGCGGATGGTCCGGATCAGGCCGATCATGGCCGGCGCGAAGCTGCGCAGGTTGAACGACCCGTTGCCCGCCATGTTGATGCCGAGCTTCAGCGTGATGAGATCGGCCGGCAGGTCGCGGATGACCATGCCCACCAGGGGGTCCATGTGGCACTGCCCGCCGAAGCCCAGGGAGGTGACGTGCAGGTTGCGCGCCCGGGCCACGATGGCCGGCCAGACCCGGGCCGCGCTTTTGGCCCGCACGCAGTGGGTCAGCGAGCTGCCGTAGGTGACCCAGCGGGGCCGCGGATCGGGGGAGGGGGTGCAGGACGCGCCTTCTTCGATACGCAGTTCGCGGACCAGCACGTCCACGCCCGGCGGCAGCCAGAGCTCCAGGATCCGGTCGCCGGGCGGCAGGTCGCGGAAGGCGATCTCCTCCGCGCCGGGGGCGGCTTCGACCGTGCGGACGATCGCGTTGTCGAGGGTCAGGTCGAACCGGCTGTCGGGGCTGTCGCCGCCGTGCTTCCCCAGGGGCGCGACCCGCAGGAGCACCGTGGGCGAGTCGGTGCGGAACCGGAGCCGGACCGCGCTGGGCTTGCGGGCGGCCCCCAGCAGGGCGTCGCCGGGCGAGGGGAAGAGGGCCGCTTGCGTGTGCGGCAGGCGCCAGGGGCGGAAGCCGTCCGCGCATGACTCGACGGAGACGGCCCCTTCAAAAAATGCTCCGGGATCGATGGTGGGCATGCGCGGGAGTCCTTTCGGCAGGATAGTATTTGAAAGAATCATAACAGGGTGCCGGACCCCGTCAAGGAGGGTTGCTCCGACTTGACCATGATGTGGAAATGTGATTGCCTGTCGGCGGCCCCGTGCGATAATCAGGGCATGACGATTATTCTGAAATATGGGGAAGCGACGGTATCCGGATTCAACGATCTGCTGGATCGCTATCCCCTTAACCACTTCAATTCCCCCAAACGCTCGACGGTGCCGCTGCTCGCCTACTGGAAAAATCCGGGGCGGTGCCTGGACTTTTTCAAGGCGCTCGCCATCCCGCCGCCGGCCGCGCAAGACTCCCTGGCGCTTGCCTTTGAATATGAAGTCCCGGTCCAGGCGGGGAAGGGGTTCCCCTCCAGCACGGACCTGATGATCCTGGGAGACAAGCGGGTCGTGGCGGTGGAGGCGAAAAACTTCGAGCCCGAGTATGAGACCGTCAAATCCTGGATGAGAAAGGCCGATCGGGATAATCGCCGGGCTGTTCTCCAGGGCTGGCTGACGCTGATCAACCGGACAACCGACAGTCAGTTAAGCCATCGGGACGTGCTGGACATTTCGTATCAGGCCCTCCAGCGGGCCGCTTCCGCCTGTTACCCGCTGGCCGGGGAGTCCGGCGTTGCCCGGTTCATGGTCTACCAGTTATTCGCGGACGCGGATAGCCAAGCCCCGAAAATCACCAAGGACCTGGCGGCCCTGGGAAGCATGATCCCGCCCGCCGCCCTTCGACTGGCCTGCGTCACGGTCCGGCTGGAGAAGACGCCCGCTTACCGAGTCCTGGAGGAACGGTGGGTGAAGGAAAAGGAACGCCTTCTCCGGGAGGAAGTCGTGGCGGGATTGAAGGCGGACAGCCTTTTCGGGTTTCCCGGCTAAGCAGCGCCGTTGACGCACGGATGTGCGGATGCTACGATTCCAGCGTGGTCGATTAATCAACAGGGAGAACATCATGGGCCTGCTGGATATTCTGCGGAAACTGGGGATCTTGCGGTATGGGGCGACAAGCGCGACCTATACCAACGCAAAGGACCGGCCGATCGAATTGCAGATGGACGGGGTCTACAACGCTGAGAAGGACCTGGTCAACGGCGAGAAACCCAAGCAGCCGCCGCCCCCGCCCCCGCTGCCGCCGAAATAAGGTTCAGCGGTTCACGGTTCAACCAAATACCCCCGCTTTGTGTGAGCCGCGCCAGCGGCGATACGCAGCAGCAGGGCGTTAGCTCCAATGTGTTTTCGGATTCACCACGGAGGCACGGAGACGCGGAGAAGAACAGGACACGGAGACTCGCGAATGCCGTCAGACCGGTTTGATTCTG
>CAZJBP010000300.1:0-3076 GCA_964544115.1 uncultured Victivallales bacterium
AGCCCGAGCGCCGCGACGGCGAGCGCCGAGGTTTCGGCGCCGACGCCGGTGCGCTCAGCCGTCTTGCGGGCGCGCGGGCTGACGCCGGAAGCTGTGGTCGGAGCCGCCGGCCCCGTTGCCGCCGCCGCGGAGGCGGTGGCCTGAGCCGCAGAGGGAGCGGCCGGCACCTCCGGAGTCGCCGCCGCCGTGGCTGTGGCCGCGCCGCCGGGGCGCAGGGCTGCGACATCCTCGCCCGGGTTGCCGATCGCCGCGATGTGAGTCAGGACCGGCACATCGGAGCCCGGTTCAAAAAACAGATCCAGAACGGTTCCGGCCGCGGGGCTCTCCACCTCGAAGACGGCCTTGTCCGTTTCGATGTTCGCCAGCGGCGCGCCGGTGTCGACCTTGTCGCCGACCTTGACGAGCCATTCCACCAGGATACAGCTCTCCACGGATTGTCCCTGCCTGGGCATAATAACCGGAGTTGCCATGTCGTGCTCCTCTTTGCGCCCGTTCAGGCGCTCACACCATTGCCACATCCACGCCGCGCTTGCGCACCTGCCGGACGAACGCCTTGTCCGCCGACCTGTCGGTAATCAACAGATCAAGATCCTCGACGGCGCCCGCCCGGGCGAACGCGACCTTGCCGACCTTGCCGCTGTCGGCCAGCAGAATCACCTGCCCGGAGTGCGCCACCACCCACTGCTTGGTCATCGCCTCGGCCGGGTCGGTCGTGGTCAGACCCTCCGTCAGCGACAGCCCGATCGTGCCCATGAACGCCTTGTCCACGTGCAGCCCGTCGATGACGGCCCGCGTCAGCGGCCCCACAAACGTCTGGCTCCGCCGCCGCAGTTCGCCCCCCACGACGATCAGCCGTGGCCCGCGCCCCGACAGGGCTCCGGCCACCCGCAGCGAGTTGGTCACAACCGTCAGCTCGGTCATCTCCGTCAACAGGCGCGCCAGGCTAAGCACCGTGCTCCCGCCGTCCAGGTAGATCGACTCGTCCGGCTGGATGCGCCGCAGCGCTTCGGCCGCAATGCGCTGCTTGGCCTCGGTCGCCATGCCGGTCTTGTCGTCGAAGTGCGGCTCGTCCAGCCGGCCGCCGATCGCCATGGCCCCGCCGTGAACCCGGCGGCCCTGCCCGCGCTGCTCCAGGTCGTGCAAATCCCGCCGCACCGTCGCCGCCGACACCCCCAGCTCGCGGGCCAGTTCATCCACGCGCACCGAGCCCCGCTCCTCCAGCAGCGCGCGGACGCGCTCCTGTCTCTCGGCGGCCAGTTCAGGGTTTTGAACGTTGTTCATTTGTGCGCGTTTGTGATTGAACGTGCGCATTCTTAGTCGAAACCGCGCACCGACGCAAGCCGGAAGTTGCGGGGCGGATCTTCGAGTCTGCACGTTGAGGCTGCCGGGGGATGTGTCGCGGATCGGGTCGAAGCCGAATCCCGCCGCAGTGACACGAGCATGACGCACTTTCAGCGTGCAAACTCACGCCTCTCCTGGTGTTCCTTATGTCTTGTCTGCTGCGTCGGAGCGCCTTACGTTTGCCGCGAGATGAGCGAATGCTGCCTGGTCGGGTGTGACGTGCAGGGCGCGTGGCCAGTATTGGCGCAATCGAGCCGGCGAATGCAGTTGTTCGCTCTCAAAATATGAAATGGAAACGTATGCGAAAGATGTTGAGGTGGACCGGCCGTGCTTTGGCCTGTCAGTTCGTCGGTGTTTCGATTTCGGCCCTTTGCTCCGGTTGCGCCACCACAGGTTACCTCGGTGACCGCATGAGGGATGCTGGCGACGTTTTCACTGCGAGTGTCGGCATGGGGGCAGGGGCAAAAGCGCGAGTGGGGCCCCTTCAGGTCGGGGCCATCGGCAATATCGACATGTGGGGTCTGCGTGGCGGCAAGTTCGGAGACGTCGCGTTCTACGAGACTCTCACCCGCGATTTCTTGCTGCCTTGGCCGATCCAAGGGTGTTTCGGAGAAGAACGCTTTGTCTATGAAGCTCCTCGGGAAATGCCGAACAAGAGAGGAAAGGGCTTTCTCGCCAAAGCGCCACTGCCGGTCTTGGGTCTCACCGATCAACCTGAGTACTACACACAAGTCGAGGTTGTCATTGCCATCGGCGGGTCGCTTCGTCTTGGTTTCAATCCAGGAGAGTTGCTCGACTTCGTTATAGGATGGACGACCATCGATATCTACGGTGACGACTTGAACACGAAGGGTGCGAACCCCGGATCGGACGGTATTCATCAACCCGCGGACGGACCGCTGAAACCGTCAATGTGACCGTTAGCCGCCTGCGGGTTGCTTGAGGGCGCGACCCGGGTCTGTGGCGTCAGGGCCAACGGGGAGGACGGGGCTTCAGGCAAAGGGGTTCACGACCCGAATGCCACCGTAGAAGCGGCCCGCTGAAAGATCCTCTGACAGGATCAAATCGCAGTCGGCCTGTTCGGCTGCGGCAATGATGCCGGCATCCCAGAAGCCGACCTGGTAGACCTTTCGAAGTTCAACAGCCCGCCGAACGAGCGCGGGTGTCGCCTGCACCACTTCCAGCGTTTCCAGCAGGCGCAACACGCGCAACACGATGGCGTCCTCCTGCCTCAGTTTCGTGATCGCCACACTGGCATACTCCTGGAGCACCTGTGTGGACACGACGCCTGTGCCTGCCCGCATGATTTCGGCCATACGCTCGGACGCGGAGCTCTGCTTGGCGGAATCACGGCTGTCATTCGCATACACCACGACGTTCGTATCGATGAAGATGCGCGAACTCATCGGGAATGTGACTCGTTGCGGTCGAATCGCCAGCCCGGTTCGGACTTGCCCGGGTGCTCGCGCACCAGTGTGAGGAATTCTTCCGCCGCCCCACTGCCCGGCTCCTGCGCCGCCCTCAGAAGTTGCTCGCGTACGAACTGGTTGAGCGACACCCCACTTTGAAGCAGCCGCTTCCTCGCTTTGGCTATGAGAGCTTCGTCTGCCGAAAGAGTGATGTTCATCGACCCTCCGTTACTGTCGTGAAATGAATCGGATTCATTTATGTGCACTATGTGTAGCACAGTATGTGCAATATAGTCAACGTTGGAGTTGGCGCTACCAGTCCGTGG
>CAZJBP010000301.1:0-3053 GCA_964544115.1 uncultured Victivallales bacterium
CCGACCCCGGGAAGGGATCCGAATCGAAGCGGGAAAGCGCTTTAGATGCGTTTGCTCGCCCGGGCCGCGTTCCGCGGCTTGATCGGCGGCGGCCCCTTGGGCTAACATGTGGGGGTTGCGAATCGTTGACCGTTGGTTCTCCGGGAGCGGAGTCGGCCATGCCCAAGATCGAGATCTACTACGCCCAGATGTGTTCGCTGTGCCACGAGGCCATGGACTACTTCCGGTCCCGCGGCCTTCCGTTCACGTCGTACGAACTCACCTGGAAAGGCGACGGATGGCAGGACTCGGAGAGCGCCCGCGAGCTGGCGCGCCGGTGCGGCCCGGTGGACTTCGTGCCGCAGATCTTCATCAACGGCCGCCACATCGCCGGCTGGCGTACCCTCTCGGAGCTGATCCGCGACGGGCGGATCGACGAGCTGCTGGTGGAGGGGTGAGGCGCCCCGGCGGCCTCACTGCAGCAGTGCGATCAGTGCGTTCTTCTCGGCGTCGGAGATCTTCGCCTGCTGCACCGTCTCGATCACGACGTTGAAGTCGATCTGGTCGCTCATGATCACGTCGCGCAGCGCATATGCCGCCTGCCCGTCACCGCTGCCGCGGAGCCGGCCCATGACGTAGCCGGCCAGGCATCGCCCGCGGACGAACGGGTCCGGCTGCCTGTCGATCCAGTCCAGCGACGCCTCGGGATTCTTCTGCCCCTGCTGAACCGCCACGTTGCTCAGGGCGTAGGCCCGCTGCACCGGGTCCGTCAGCGTCGACGCCCAGGTCATGGCCGCCGCGGGGTCGCGCGAGGCCCAGTAGGACGCCACCGCCTTGACCGCCAGCCCCTGCACCTCCGGCTCCTCGACCGCGACGGCCCACTCGGCCGCGGCGGCCGCGTCTTTCGTCGCCCAGAGGCCCAGGGCGGCGGTCAGCGTGTCGCCCTGGCGCTGCACCAACCCCGGCACCACGGCGAACATCTCTGCCGCCTTGTCCGGGGTCTTCGCCGCCAGGCCCTTGACCATGCGGTCCAGCGTCCAGGCGTACAGCCCCTGGTCGGGAAGGCTCTGGCCGACCGCCACCACGGCGCTGCGGACATCTTGCCGGGCCCAGGCCGTGGCGATGTTGGCGAGGATCTGGGCGCGGCCGGGCAGGCTGTCGGCTGGCAGGTTTGCCGTATAGGCCCATGCCGCCGGCGCATCCTGTTCTGCCCAGCTCTGACAGACCTGGGAGAGCGCCTGCGAGCGCATGGGGGCCGGCAGGGCTTCGACGCCGCGCAGGGCCGTCTCAGGGTTGCTCTTGGCCCAGGCGCCGTACACCGTCTCTGCCAGTGCCGCCTGGTACTCCAGCGGCATCTCGCTGATTTGTGCCGCCGCCGCTGCGGGATCCAGCCCCGTCCACCCGCGCAGGGTGGACCGCAAGGCTTCGAAGTACAACTGCTTGGCGCGCGCCGTCTCGACCCGGCCCGCCGCGGGATCAGCAGAGGCCGCGGGGGCCAGCAGTCGTGCCTGGCGGAGGGCCTCCGTCGGATTCGTTGCGCCCCCCAGCTCGAAGATGCCGCGGCAGATGCCCAACCGCATTCCGGTGTCGGAAATCGCAGCCATCAACTTCAGCGCGTTGGCGAAATCCTCCAAGGCGATTTCCCGTCCCAGCGCTGCCAGCGCTTCGTCGCCCCCCCCCGTCCCGGTCGCACTCTTGATCTGCGACAGCCGGCGGAGGAACTCAGCCATGCTCATCGACCGGTGGTCCGCCGCGCGCGGCGGGGGCGATGCCGGCGGCGCGCCCACGAACGTGGCGTTCGACAGGGCCGGCGCCACGTGGGCTCCCGGGGGCGGCAGGGGCCGCGCTCCGGGCGGCGGCATGAGCGGGGGCGGAGGGAGCGAGGGCATCGGCGGCTCATTCAGGACGAACAGCACCACGCCGGCGGCTACGACGAGGGCTGCCAGCAGGAGCAGCCCCAGCATCAGCAAACCCGCCCCGCCCCGACGTACCCATGCCTTGACCATGTGGTGAACCTAGCGCAGCGCCTCGCTTTCCGTCAATGCCTCACCTGCTCTGATTGTCTCTTGAGGAAGCCGCGGGAGGGGGCGTAGCATGGCGGAAGAAGAGGAGGCGGCATGCCGGATTGGCTGACAACGCTGGAGCACACGGCCGATGAGGGCATCGTGGTGTCTGCCCCGGACCGCCCCACGCTCTACGCGCGGGCCGCGGAAGGCATGTTTCGCCTGCTGCTGGACGTCGATGCTGTGGCGGTGAGCAGCACGCTGCCGGTTGTGGTGTCGGCGGATGACCGCGAGATGCTGATGGCCAACTGGCTGTCGGAGCTCAACTTTCTCCACCAGTCGCAGGGCCTGGCCTTCAGCCGGTTCGAGATCGAGTCGGTGGATGACACCCACCTGTCGGCGACGGTCGGCGGCGAACCGCTCGATCCTGGCCGGCACCGCCTGCGGACCGAGATCAAGGCCGTCACGCTGCACCGCCTGCACGTGGCGCCCGCGGCGGCCGGCGGCTGGGAGACGACGGTGCTGTTTGATTTGTAAGCACGTGCGGCCCATGGGGCCGCACGGCTGTTAGCGGTTTAGGCTGTAGGCTGTTAGAAAGATCGAGACCTTCTCCTCGTTCGGCACACACTTGGAGGCCGCCGCCAGATGCGCACCAGTCCTTGTCATCTCTGAAAGCGCGCTCCGGCGTCATCCCGAGCGACAGCGAGGGATCTCATCCCTTGCGAACGGCCGACCTTCACCGTACGCGTAAACGTTCCCGTTCCCGATGTTCTGCAGTTGAAAGATCGTTCACGTTTACGCGCCGCTTCGCAGTGAAGAACAAGAAACGGAGTCCGCAAGAAACGGTCATAGGACGCACCGCGCTTGACGGAACGCTTTGCAAGGACGTAGCTTCAGCCCACGGTGTGGCTCGGTCGACGGGCGTCGAGACGGCGGGAGTGGCCGGCCCTGAACGATCTGCAACGGGCTCTCGGGGTGTTTTGCGGGCGGAGCAGGACGGAAAAGATCAACAACTGGTTGGCGAAATGATAATGACTTGGAGAAGCATCATTCTGTCTCTGTGTCTGTGCT
>CAZJBP010000302.1:0-3010 GCA_964544115.1 uncultured Victivallales bacterium
CGAAACATTGTCAAGGAGAGGGCGCGCGCGTGAAGAATGGCATTACAACGAAATCTTGATTCATTATGGAAACAGGATTACAATCCTATAATTGGGTTTGCGGCTTGTATGGGATGAACGGGGCAACGGCAATGGAAACGCTGAGAACAATGAAAGGGAGCGGGACATCATGCCCAACGAGAACCCGATCCTGAATTTTCGCCAGCACAAGAAAAAGGATACTGCCACCGTCGAAATTGCCGGCCTCGACATCTATGACCCCATCCGGGACGAAGTCCAGAGTCGCGACGTCCATGACATTGCCTACTGGATGCTGGACGATGCTTACGACGGTTCCAATTTCGTGGTGCGCCAGGTCTTTTTCTGCGGCGGCGACAAAGACGAATTCGACCAGTGGAAGAAGGAGCTGAACAACCTGGCCGCCGCATCCGCGAAAAAGAAGACCGAACAGACCCTCCGGATCGAAATCGACGACGAAGCCTTTGCCTCCGCCTAACGGCGGGGGACCCTTCGGCAAGCTCAGGGCGGGCCGCCGTGTCCACTGTCACCGTATCGTGGGAAGCCTCGCCCCAAGATGCCAGGCCAATGCGTAGTCTTGTTCTCCCGGCGAAAATGTGCCATAGTGAAACTATGGTGGACACAGTTTGGAGGAGGCGGTATGAAACAAAAATCTAAGACAAGGCATGCGGATTTCTGGAAGCGTTTTTCCCAGACTCCCAGGTTCGACTGCGTGAAGATGAAGCAGGATATTCAGGCCAAGATATTCGAAGAGATTAAAGAGCTGTCACCCGACGAACGGATCGCCTACTTCAACCGTTCCGGGGTTGATGGACGCCGGGATGGCGTGAAAGAAGAACCGCAATCGTATGGCAGGGAACAGGCGCGAAAAGATCGGCGGAAATGGCGTTTATATTTGGACACCTCGGTCTTCGGCGGATACTTCGATACCGATGAAGGTTGGGCTGAAGATTCGCAACGCGTGATTGAAGCGGCGTTGTCCGGGATTGCTATTATTTGCTTCTCGTCCACGGTGACGCGCGAATTGGAGGGGGCGCCCAGCCGGGTGAGAGAACTTTGGAATAACATTCCCGTGAGCTGTTGCGAACAGATCGTCATCACGCGAGAGATCGAAACGTTAAGCGCGGCGTACTTGGCTTCAGGAATCGTCGGGCCGGCATCCATTGACGACACGATGCATGTCGCTACAGCCACGGTGATCCGCGCCGATGCGATCGTATCGTGGAATTTCAAGCATATCGTCCGGTTGGACCGCATCAAGGGATACAACGGAGTGAATTTGTCCCTTGGTTATGGCATGATTGCCATTGTGAGCCCGAAGGAAATTCGGTTTGATGACTAATTTTGGTGCGCGCGTTCGGCGTCGGGGAAAGAGCCAGTTACCGCGGCCAACGGCCGCGGCTACAGAAGAGCGATGAGGAGATGGCAGGGGAAGGGCGGGGATGGCGGTCTTCTCTTAATCCTAATCTTAATCGTAATCTTAATCTATCAGGTCAGTGTTTGATTAAGATTACGATTACGATTAGGATTAAGAGGGTTACCGCATTGTATCGTAACGGAACATCTTGGGATCCTTACGCAGGCGGATGGTCTTGGGGGTCACCTCGACCAGCTCATCGGTGTTGATGAACGCGACGCAGTCCTCCAGGCTCATGTTGGTCGGCGGGGTGAGGATGATGTTCTCGTCGGACCCGGCTGCGCGGATATTGGTGAGCTGCTTGCCCTTGGCGGGATTGACCACCAGGTCGTTTTCCCGGCAATGCTCGCCCACGATCTGCCCCTTCTGGATCCGGACGCCCGGTCCCATGAAGAGCTTGCCGCGCTTCTGGAGATTGAACAGCGCATACGCCACCGTGGAGCAGGTCTCCATGGAAATCAGCACGCCGTTCCGCCGCTTGCGCAGTTCGCCGGCATAGAGCCCGTATTCCATGAAGATGTAGGTCAGCACGCCCATGCCCTTGGTGTCCGACATGAATTCGGACTTGAAGCCCAGCAGCCCGCGCGTGGGGATCCGGAACTTGAGCCGGACCATGCCGTTTTCCTTCTCCATCTCCAGCATCACGCCCTTGCGGACCCCGAGCTTCTCGATCACCGTGCCCATGTACTCCTCGGCCACGTCGATCGTCAGCTCCTCATACGGCTCCATCGTCTTCCCGTTCTCCTCGTGGAAAATGACGGTGGGGCAGCTGACCTGGAACTCGTAGCCCTCGCGCCGCATCTTCTCGATCAGGATGGACAAATGCAGTTCGCCGCGGCCGGACACTTTGTTGCCCGATCCGTCGGGCAGCGGCTCGACCTGCAGGGCCACGTCGGACAGCGCTTCGCGCCGCAGCCGGTCGGCCACGTGGATCGAGGTGACGAACGTGCCCTCGGTTCCCGCGAAGGGCGAGTTGTTGGGAATGAAATTCATGGAGAGCGTGGGCGGGTCGACCGGAATGGAGGCGACGGGATTGGGGAACTCGGGGTCGGTATAGGTGTCGCCGATCGACACGCTGTCGAGCCCGGCCACGGCCACCACTTCGCCCAGGCCGGCCTCTTCGGTCTCGACCTTCTGGTTGCAGTTGAAGCGGTAGAGCTTGGTGATGCGCGTGGGGACCAGCTTGCCGGTCATGTTGGCCACCACCACGGGCATGCCGGTCTTGATGGAGCCCGAGGTGATCTTGCCGATGCCCAGGCGGCCGAGGAAAGGCGAATGGTCGATGGAGCTGACCTGCAGCTGGAGCGGGGCCTTGGGGTCGCCGCCCGGCTTGGGGATGTACTTGATGATGGCGTCGAGGATGGGGCGCATGTCGGTTCCCTTGACATGCGGATCGTTCGAGGCGTAGCCGCCGGTGGCGGAGGCGTAGATGGTGTGGAAATCGAGGGCGGCGCTGGCGGCGTTCAGCTTGACGAACAGGTCGAACACGTGGTTGACCACCCAGTCGATGCGGGCGGCGGGCTTGTCGATCTTGTTCACCACCACGATCACGGGGATGTTGCGGGCCAGCACCTT
>CAZJBP010000303.1:0-3002 GCA_964544115.1 uncultured Victivallales bacterium
GATGCCGATTCGGAAGTTCGCATTACGGTTCTTGCCGCAGGGTTTAGACCTGATGTGTTCCCAAATCGACGTGCAGATGAAGCGCGTCAAACTGTCCCGCAGCCTTCATTCCCAACAGGACGAGCGCCTAAGACCGTCCCCGTTCCGGTTGTCGGAGCTGAAGGAGAAAAGCGCGAAGGTGAAAATCCTCGTAAGAATCCTCAGGACGACGTCAACCCGATCTTCTCTGATCGTGATCTTGACGTGCCGGCATTCTTAAGAAATAGAAAACAGTAAAAGCTGATAGTAGTTTTAGTCAGCATCAAATAAATAAAAGTTGGTAACGACCTTGACGTCGTTTTCCAGCTTATTAAGCGGAAGGTGAAAGGATGTCACAAATGAAACGTTCGCTTATATTAGTAATCCTCGCAGTGGTTTTAGCCCCATGTTATCTCTACGCTCAGGCCTACTCCGTTCGCGCCTACATTGCCAATTACGGCACTGATACCGTAAGCGTAATTGATGATGAATCACGTCAAGTTATTGCAACGGTTACCACCGGCAGTAAACCCTCTGCTATTGCAATCTCACCTGATTGCCTTGCAGTATATGTTGCCAATGAGGGCGCAAAATCGCTGAGTGTAATCGATCCGGTCAACAATCAATTAGTCGCCACCATCAATCTGATTGGCTCACCGCGTGGAATTGTCGTATCATCGGATAGTAATTTTGTTTATGTTGCAATTGCTGATCAGAACGCGTTAGAGATTATCGATGCCCGCACAAAGACTTCGGTTGGTAAAATTGCGATTGGTCGCGGACCTAGTCAACTGGCAGTTTCAGTAGACGGTAAAGAGATTTATGCTTGCTGCGAAGGTGATAATGCGCTAGTGATAGTTGATACCGTGAAAAAAGAGCAAGCGGCGGTCATAGGACTCTTTGGGACACCGACTTCTTTGACAACTTTAGGGGATGGTAATCTTGTCCTGACAATTCGATGGCTTAATGGCTATACTCTAGTCGATCCCGTGGCGCGAAAGATAACTCGCGGATGGGTACGCCCTGACTTTACAAGGCCAGGCGAAGCCGGACGGCCTTTTGCGCTCGACGGCGCATTTGCTGCGGGAGTATCGGGGTATTCGTCTGGCCCGTCATTGCTCTGGATCAGTCAGCTTTCACAGCTAGTTTATGATTTAGATACAAGCAGAGACAATTATATTCTAGGATTTGCGCCAACAGGTAGTATGCCTTGGGCTGTGGGTGTAACCCCTAATGGCAAAATGGCCTATGTGACCAATTCGGGAGATGGGTCGGTTAGTATTATCGAAACGGCGCTTCATGCGCCAATAAACAAATTGACGGTTGGACAAAACCCACGCGCATTAGCGGTGGGACGTGTTCGAATCGTGAAATAGGAGGCAAGGATGGCTCGCTTCATTCTCGTGTGCATGGCAGCATGCGTATTCGGATTATGTTTTGCACAAACAGAGGTGCCTACAGCGCCACCGACAACAGAACCAACGGTGCTTCCAGCAGTGACGCCGACAGCGCCACCTGTAGCGCCGATGAGTGTTGGACCAACAAAAGCAATTGAAACGAATCGTATCGCCAAATCGGCCGTAATCGACGGCAAACTCGATACTGGCGAATGGTTCCCCCTCTGGACCGAAGGAGATGTAACTGCTTTCGTTCAATGGGCTGACGATATGCTTTATGTAGCGGCGAAGTATCCCAAAGGCCGCAGCCTAATCATCTCACTCGATGGTTCAGGTAAGGGATGGCTAAAAGCAGCAGGCAATGTTGAAATTATGCTTCCAGGAGAAGATGTTGTCCAGCTTAAGGTTCGTTTTCTGGACAACAAAGGCCAGATGCCAGTATGGCTTGATTCAGCTCTTTTCAAAGCTCGTTTAACAGCTTCTGCTGGCATGGATGGGGACGCGCAATTTGTTGAAATGGCGATCCCCTCTGACAAGGATGATGGTTTTGTTTGGGAAGAGAATAAAGAATTCGGTTTAAGGGTCGATACTCTCGATCCGGCGTCCGCAGACCGTCCAGCTTATGAGCCGCGGCTTATGAGCACAGTACGTTTAGTCTTTGACAAGATGGCAGCTCCTAAGGGGCTTAAGAGCAAGATGAGTTGGGATGACCGACTGGTTGCTCCTAATGATACCATCAAGATTACCACTGAGTTCAAAAACGAAGGAACAGAGCCGTTTCTCCTCAAGAATATGACATTCTTGGGGAATGGACCGTCTGAAATGACGTTCGACCGACTTGAGCATCGCTGCTCACCGATCGATCCGTTGAAAAAATCAAAAGTTGAGTACAAGTCAACCTTGCCGAGTACGATGCCGCTAGGCACCTATGTCATCGATATCGTTTCCGAGAATTCAGATGGCTCAAAGTTCTTCGGCCAAAGCTCTTTCACTGTTGATGAACCGGTTATTGTGCAGTTCCATCTGAATAAGCTAAAAATCAAACTCGACAAGAAAAATCGCTTTAAGGGAGAAATTTGGCTGGATGCTCATACACAAAAGGACATGAAAGGCAACATGATGCTTTATGTGCAGCCAGGCTTTACTATCTTGAAGGGTGAGAATGCAGAGTTTGACTTCCCTCGTACTCGGATGCGAAAAGTGAACGAATTTGAAATAGAAGTGCCCGCCGGAACAGCGGGTATCACTGAGTTGAAATTGCAGATTAGCTTAGGTAAACGGACGATCACTCGCTCGACATGGGTAGAGATTATGCCAACTTCTCCTGCCCAATAATCTGAGATTTCTCCTGTAAATTATGCGCCGGCTGGACATATGAAGGTTTGGCCGGTGTGTAATAGGTTTCACCATACGCGGGTTGATTCATCAACAACGGAACGTTAACATGCAAGAATAGCAGGCCATACATGCCTAAATAAGCAACGATGCAAAGTCGGGCTGTGCGCCGAACGAAAATAGGTTTGTAACTTCGCGCCCACTCAAGGATAAGTAGTGGCAATGTAATAAATATCAGCTTCATTCCAATAA
>CAZJBP010000304.1:0-2968 GCA_964544115.1 uncultured Victivallales bacterium
CGCGCACCCAGCGCGACGTTGTCCGTATGCTTCAAACCGCCGCCACGGGCCGCACGACGCTGATGGTCAGCCACCGCCCCGAGATGCTGACCTGGACGCAGCGCGTGATCGTCCTGCGCGAGGGCGCCGTGGTGGAAGAGGGAACCGAAGCCGCGCTACGAGCCAACGGCGGCGAATTCGCAAGGTTGTTCTCGGATTGAGCCCGCTATGTCGGATTGGAAAGACAGCATCCCGGACCTGTCGCCTGAGCACCGCGATCTGTTGCGCGTGCTGCGGGCCGCCGCTGACGGTCACGCACCGGACGAACCGCCCACTGACTGGGCAACGGTCCTCGATCTGGCAACCCTACATCAGGTAGACGGGTTCCTCTATCCCCAGGTGCGCGAATGGGCTCCGGTCTGTCAGCCGGCCGCGCCGCTGATGGCGCGCTGGCGGACTTCCTTCCTGGGCGCGGCGTCCCTGTACACGCGCGTGGCCTTTCAAGCGCACGAACTGCTGGCGACCCTGACGGCGGCGGGGGTCCGCGTTATCCCTCTAAAGGGGATCTGGCTGGCAGAGCGTGTCTACCAGGACGGGGCTTGCCGGCCTATGAGCGACATTGACCTGCTCGTGTCCGCCGAAGAACTCTCGCACGCCCGCGCGGCCATCGAGCGGCTCGGCTATGCGACCACGAATTTCTATTTGAGCGCAGAGCGTGACAATCACGTGCACTATCAGAGGCCGGACCGACCCCTGCCGATCGAATTGCATTGGAGTCTGTGGCATGCAGGCAACGAGGCTGTCGACAAGCCCGATTTGACGCAAGCATGGACAGGGCTGCATGAAGAGATCCTGCACGGTGTGTCCGTGCCGGTCTTCCCGCCCGAACGACAGTTGGTCTGCCTTACGCAGCATATCTTGAAACACACGCTGACCGTGCCGCTGAAGGCCTATCTGGATCTGGTTCTGCTGTGCCGCACCTACGCCTCGGAGTTCGACCTGGCCCGGCTGAATGACGAAGCGCGCGCCTGGCGGGTTGAGTTCGGAACGCGATTCGTGCTCCAGGCGGCCTTCGATATCCGGGGCGGTCGTTTGCCCGCGTCTCTAACATCCTTCCTGCCGTCCGGCGACAGGTGCGAAGAAGCAGGAAGCGCGGCGTTGTGTGCCGCACTTCAGTTGAGTTCCGAAAGCAGGCTGATCACGCCTGCGCTGGAGGCGTTTCATCATACGTCCGGATTCCGCCGTCTCAGGATTGCGCTCGGGCGCGTGCTACTTCCTCCCGTCGAGATCCGATCGGGTTGCGCGCCGGGGGCTCGCCGTTTCGGCCTGGCTGGCGGGTATGTCTGGCGATGTGCCGACCTCATCCGTCGCCATGGACGGGCATGGCGAAAGGCGGCCGGCGATGGAACGGTCACTGACGCCGATCTCGCGAACTTCTCCACCCGGCAAGCGCTCAGCGCGTGGATTCGCGCACAGGAGCCGCGAGCTGTGGTCAGCCAGCAGTAATCAGTCACCAGTTATCAGTCATCACCGCCGCACTGACCTCCGACCTCTGCCCACCGCCCACTGATCACCGATTACTGATCACTTCCCCCCCTGCCCCCCTCGCGTGTAGTGCAAACCATGACACGCGAATCACAAACGCCTCGCTACCTTGCCACGCCGTCTTGCCGTAGTCTTGCATAAGTGACGGGCACGGAGTGTGTTTGCGGAAAGGCATGAACATGGAAATGAGCCGGTCTAAATCCGTGATGCGTCAGAGCGTCCTGTTCATGCTGGGCGGGTTGCTGGCGTGTGCCGGATGCCAGAGCACCCGGCCCACTCCGCGCGACGGCGATACAACCCAGGCGCCAGATGCCCACAACGGCGTCGCCGGCGCTGAGTTGCGGCCTGGCTTGACGATGAACGTGCAGGTGCTGGTGACCGGACAGAAGGAAGTTGACGAGAAGAATCGCCGGATTTCGGAGTCGGGTTATATCACGCTGCCGCTCGTCGGCGATGTTCCCATGACGGGGCTTACAGTCGCTGAAGCGCAAGCCGCTCTCAAGGAGTCGTACGGTCGCTTCTTCATCGGTCCTCAGGTTATCGTGGAATGCCTGATGGAATCGGGCGATGCGGCCGTATCGCCCTGGGGCCATGTCACCGTATTGGGGCGGGTGAAGAAACCGGGCCAGGTCAACATGCCGCCGACGCGCGAACTCAGCGTCAGCCGGGCCATCCAACTTGCGGGCGGACTCGACACCAGCGCGCGCAGCAACGCCATACGAGTCACGCGCACTCGTGCCGGCAGCACGGAGCACTTCGATGTGGACCTGGACCGAATCGGTGCGCGCGGGCAAACCAAGGACGATATCCAGCTTTTGCCGGGCGATGTTGTGTATGTGCCGGAGGCGGTGCTGTAGAACTGAACGAAGAGTGACCAGTGATCGGTAATCGGTTAGGGGACAGTGAGTTGCGTGATTGTGCATGCGTTGCGACACGGGTCAATGTTGACTGATCACTGATCACTGATCACTGATTACTCAGTCCCCGGCCGCGACGAAAGAAGGAGGTCTTGACACAGTGAGAAGCGCCATTCGATGCGGAGGTATAGCCCTGCTTCTTGCGGTTTCGGCGGGCAGCGCGCCAGGCAAGCCCGGCGAGGGGGTACAGGCTGGTGGCGACGTGGTGCTGCGCCCGTTTGTGGACGTGTCCATCAGTCACGACAGCAATCCGCTCCTGTCTTCGAAGGGGCAGGAAGTGGATGACTTCTTCCTGGATGCAAGTCCCGGGCTCAGCGTAACGCGGGCGGGAGAGCTTCTGCGCCTGGAAGGACTGTTCTGGGGGCGGTTTCGACGCTTCGATGAGTTAACCAGCGAAGACAAAGACGACTGGTCGGAAGAGTTGCGCCTG
This sequence comes from uncultured Victivallales bacterium, assembly GCA_964544115.1. Taxonomy (GTDB): domain Bacteria; phylum Verrucomicrobiota; class Kiritimatiellia; order UBA8416; family JADHWI01; genus CAZJBP01. The sequence goes on from CAZJBP010000304.1 coordinate 2,872, forward strand.
GGCCTGGGCCGACGGGAAGACTGGCGCCTGCAACTCCATGAACGCTTTGGGCGCGTGTCGGACTACGACCTCTCGGTCCGCACCATGGACGCCTCCG
>CAZJBP010000305.1:0-2966 GCA_964544115.1 uncultured Victivallales bacterium
ATCGCCGACACCGGCTGTGGTATCGAGGCCGCGGACCTGCCGAAGATCTTCGACCCGTTCTACTCAACCAAATTCACCGGACGGGGGCTGGGCCTGTCCGCCGTGCAGGGAATCGTGCGGGGACACGGCGGTACGCTGGATGTGGAGAGTCGGCCGGGAAAGGGAACCACGGTCCGCGTGCTGCTGCCCGCGGTGAAGTCGCCCGCGCAGACCGTAGAGCGTCTCGGCGAATCCGTGCCTGAGCCGCCCTGGCGCGGACAGGGAACCATTCTGGTGGTCGATGACGATCCGACCCTTCGCGTTCTAGCCGAGCGCATGCTCCTGCGGTTGGGCTTCACCGTCCTGACGGCCCCTGACGGACAGGCCGGCGTCGACCTGTTTGCCGGGCGGCGGGCGGGCATCGCTTGCGTCCTGCTCGACCTGACGATGCCGCGGATGGACGGGTCGCAGGCGTTTCTCGAGATTCGCAAACTCCGCGGCGACATCCCGGTCGTGCTGTGCAGCGGGTACAGCGAGAGCGAGGTCGCCCCGCGGTTTGCAGGTCTGGGCCTGGCGGGGTTTCTGCAGAAACCGTACCGGCTCGAATCGCTCGCGGCCAAACTGCGCGAGGTGCTGACGTAGCCCACGTGCCTTTCCGCGTGACGGACCCATGGCTCCGTTGGTATGGTCCGGCCCTGTCGCGGGCTGGCTAGTGCTGCGGCATAGGGCATGGACGAGCGCGGCTCAACCCGTTCGCGGGAGCAACAACACATGAACTACCGCCTTCTTGCGAGCACGTTCGTCCTGATCTTTCTGGCTGAACTTGGCGACAAGACGCAGCTGGCCGCGATGGCGCGCGCTTCGGGCGGCAAGCTGCCGGTCTTCATTGGCGCCTCGCTCGCGCTGGTCTGCTCGACCCTGCTCGCCGTTCTGTTCGGCTCATCCCTGACCCGCCTCGTCCCCGAGTGGGTCATCAAGACGGCCTCAGGCGTCCTGTTCGTCGTGTTCGGGGTGCTGATTCTCAGGAGCGTCATCGTGCGCGAGGCCGAGGTCGTGGAAAGCGCGCCGTCGGCCACCGTTGGCTATCTGGCGCGGCTGGCTATCGGACAGGCTATTGCGTTCGAGGAAGCGGCGGAGGCGGACTACCGCAAGCTGGCCCAGGCGGCAACCGGCACGGCAGCCCAGGTGCTCGCGGCCCTGGCCTCTGAGGAAAGCAGCCACGTGGCGTACCTCCGGCAGGCCCTTCTGGGCCAGGAGCCGGAGGCTGCTCTCGGGACCGAAGCCCCTTCGCTGCCGACGCTGACGGAACTGACCCATGACGTGGCGAATGATGCCCGCCCTCACCTGGAGCATGCCGCCGAGCACGAGGAGGCAACGGCCCGGTTCTACGGGGAACTGGCGCGCGTGACGCACCTCACATCGCTCAAGCCAGTGTTCGCGCGCCTGGCGCGCGAAGAAGCCGAACACGCCGCCCGCCTGCGCGCCCTGGCAGCCGGCTGAGCGGAAGCCTGGCGGTTCTCAGCGCTTCTCGCCCTTGAGCGTGCGCGTCAGCGAGAATGCAAAGACGCCCAGGATCACGCCCCAGCTCAGCCCCATGAAGATCCATCCCGCCGCCGTCATGCCGCCTCCTCCGCGGCGCGCTTGCGCCGCCCGGCAATCCACACCATCACCGAGATCCCCGAGAACAGCAGCACTAGCATGATGCGCGTCATCAGGATCGGCACGACGTTCTCCGCCGGCACGTTCTTCATCCGCAGCAGCGGAATGCCGTCCTGAACCAGGTACGTGACCAGGATGACGATCAGGAGCGCCGGGGTGATGTACTTGATCACGAACCGGTACACCCCCGGCACGACGATGCCCGCCCCCTGGTGCAGTTCCTCCCAGGCCCGGTCCATGCCGAACACCCACCCGAACAGGATCGTCTCCACCGTGCCGAACAGCACCAGGCAGAACGTTCCGCCCCAGAAGTCCAACTCGTCCACCACGCCGGACGCCAGGCCGAAGATCGCCAGATGGCACAGGGTGAACGTGACCACGGCAAACGCCACCACTGCCTCCCGGCGCGAGAGGTTAAACTCGTCCTCCAGGAACGCGATGGCCGGCTGCGCCAGCGAGATCGACGAGGTCAGCCCCGCCAGGAACAGGAGGCCGAACCACAGCACGCCCATGACCGGCCCCCCGGCCATCTGCTGCAAGACGAGCGGCATCGTCTTGAACCCCAGGTCAAAGATGCTCCCGCTGACCTGCGTGGTCTGCGCGGCGCCAAAGAACGCGAAGGCGGCTGGAATGACGAGGCTTCCGCCGAGAATCACTTCGGCCACCTCATTGGCCGAGGCCGCGGTAAGCCCGGAGAGCGCCACGTCGTCCTCCGGCTTCAGATAACTGGCATAGGTGAGGATCACGCCGATGCCGACGCTCAACGTGAAGAACACCTGCCCCGCCGCCGCCAGCCAGACCTTGCCGTTGAGGGCGGTCGCCAGCAGGCCCAGGTGCTCGAATGAGAACCCCGGCGTCGTGCGGAACTGCTGCCACGCAGCCCCGTTCCACAGCTTCGACCAGTCCGGATTCCAGAGGAACCCCAGCCCCGCGTTAACATTGTTCTGCGGCTGCGCCGGGTCGGGCGTGCCCAGCATAAACACCCGCACCAGCAGCACGATGGCAAACAGGAAAAGCACCGGCAGGGCATACCGGCAGACGCGTTCGATGCCCTTCTGCACTCCGAGCGCCACCGTGCCGATGTTGAGGGCGAAGGTGATGAGGAAGAAGACGTAGGCCGGCCCGATTCCGCTGAAGTATTCGTTCTTCGCCAGCCCGCGATACCCGTTGAGGAACGCGCTCATCGTCTCGTGCGTTGTGCAGGCCTGGTAGCTGCCCAGCGCTGAGAACAGCATGTATCCCAGCAGCCAGGATTCGATGTAGGTGTAGTAGATGTAGATGACGATGGGCCCGAAGATGCCGATCACGCCGAAGTACTTGATGAACCG
>CAZJBP010000306.1:0-2887 GCA_964544115.1 uncultured Victivallales bacterium
CCGACACCGAGATGGACTCGGACTGAAAAGGAAGGACGGTTTAGATGCGTTCGCCCTGGCGTCCTCTTCCTCCGGGCTTGCCGTGGTCCCTCCGCGCGTGGTACCCAAGGGGCCGTTCACGGCGGGGTGGCAGGGCGCCCTCCGCTTGTGTTGGCGATGGCGCGACGGAATATCCTGAGAGAAAGGCATCACCATGTCCAAGCCGCTGGAAGAAGGGAATGCGCTGCAGCTGGACTTCGGCAAGATCGGCAAGGTTGCCGCGACCAGCGCCAACACCATCCCCGTGGCGGTTCAGCACGCCGACACGGGCGACGTGATCCTCGTGGCGTACACGAACGAGCTGGCCTTCCGGGAGTCGATCGCCCGCCGCACGCTCGTGCTGTGGAGCACCTCCCGCAACGAGCTGTGGGAGAAGGGCAAGACGTCGGGCGAGACGTTTGACCTGCTGGAAGCGTTCGTCAACTGCGAGCAGAACTCGCTGGTGTACCGCGTCCGTCCCCGCCGCGGCAGCATCTGCCACACGAAGAACCAGTCCGGCGCCCCCCGCAACTGCTACTACCGGCGGATCAACCTGGAGACGCTGGCCCTCGAGAACATCGACCCGTGACCTCGGACAACCCTCTCTTCACGCCCAGCCGCACCCCGCCGTTTGACCGGGTCGAGGCGGCGCATGCCGTGCCGGCCGTGGAGCGGATTCTGGCGGAGGCCGAAGCGGCCGTTGCGCGGCTCGAGGCTGGGGCTGCACCCTCCTGGGGCGGCCTGATGGACCCGCTGTACCGCCTGCAGGAACCCCTGGGCTATGCGTGGGGCCTCGTGCACCACCACCTCGGCGTGCTGAACAGCGAGGCCTGGCGCGAGGCGGAGCGCGCGCTGCAGCCGAAAGTCGTCGCGTTCTCCATGCGGGTTGGACAGAGCGAGCCGCTGTACCGCGCGATGCAGGCGCTGGACCTGTCCCCCGAGGGCCGCGCGCTGCCCGGCCCCCGCCGCCGCATTCTGGACTCCTCGCTGCGCGCGGCGCGGTTGTCGGGCGTGGGGCTCCCTCCGGAGCAGCGACAGGCGTTCAACGCGGCGCAGACCGAGCTGGCCGAGCTGGCCACGCGCTTTCAGAACAACGTGCTCGATGCGACCAAGGCGTTCAGCATGGTCCTGACCTCGCGCGACGAGATCGACGGACTGCCCGACTCGCTGCTGGCCGCGGCCGCCCAGTCGGCCGCGACCGCCGGGCAGGCGGGCGCCACCCCCGAGGCCGGCCCGTGGCGCATCACGCTGGAGGCGGCGCTGTTTGTGCCGTTCATGCGCTTCAGCCGGCGGCGCGACCTGCGGGAGCGGCTCTACCGGGCCTACGTGACGCGCGCCTCGGACGGTGCCATCGACAACCAGCCCCTCGTCGAGCGCATCCTCGCGCTGCGCCGCGAGAAGGCGCGCTTGCTGGGTTTCTCCACCTTTGCCGACCTGAGCCTGTCGACCAAGATGGCGCCGGGGGTCGCGGCGGTGGATGAACTGACCGGGCGCCTGCGGGCTGCGTCGATGCCGTCGGCCCGGCGCGATCTCGAGGACCTTCAGGCGCTGGCTGACCGCGCCGCGGGCCGGCAGGCGCCGCTCCAGCCGTGGGATGTCGCCTTCTGGGCCGAGCGCCTGCGCGAGGAGCGGTTCCAGTTCAACAGCGAAGACCTGCGCCCCTATTTCCAGTTCCCGCACGTGCTGGAGGGGATGTTTGCCCTGACGGAGGAGCTGTTCGGCGTACGCATCGTGCCCGCCGACGGCGAGGCCTCCGTCTGGCATCCGGATGTGCGCCTGTTCCGCGTGCTCGACCCGGACGGGCGTCTGCTGGCGCGTTTCTATCTCGACCCCTACAGCCGGCCGGAGACCAAGCGCGGCGGCGCGTGGATGGACCCGTTCGCCCCGCGGGACGGCTGCGCTGCCGGCGACCCGCTGCTGCCGGTGGTATTCCTCGTCTGCAACCAGGCGGCGCCCGCAGGCGGCCGGCCGTCGCTGATGAGTTTCGACGAGGTGGAAACGCTGTTTCACGAATTCGGCCACGGGCTCCAGCACATGCTCACCACCGTGGACGATCCCGAGGCGGCCGGCATTGCCAACATTGAGTGGGACGCCGTCGAGCTGGCCAGCCAGTTCATGGAGAACTGGTGTTACCACCGGGCGACATTGCGGCGCCTCAGCGCGCACGTCGACACCGGCGAACCGATTTCCGACGAGCTCTTTGACCGGCTGTCCTCCGCCCGCGTGTTCCGGGCCGGCTCGGACATGCTGCGGCAGCTCTTCTTCGGGCAGGTGGACATGGAGCTGCACCACCGCTATGCGGGCCCCTCTGCCGGGGATTCCGCCGAGGCCGTCAAGGAGCGGGTCGCGAAGAGCACGACCGTGATGCCGCTGCTGCCCGAGGACCGCATGCTGTGCGGTTTCACGCACATCTTTGCCAGCGGGTATGCGGCGGGCTACTACAGCTACAAGTGGTCGGAAGTGCTGTCGGCCGATGCGTTCGGAGCGTTCGAGGACGCCGGGGTGGATGACGCCGCCGCGCTGGTGCGGGTGGGGCGGCGCTACCGCGAAACGTTTCTGGCCCTGGGCGGCGGCACCCACCCCATGGATGTGTTCCGCGCCTTTCGCGGACGCGATCCGGACCCCGCGGCCCTACTCCGGCAGTCGGGATTGGTCTGAGCGGCCGGGAGCCGGGCGGATTCCTGCATTCTCGGCCAGCCGCCAGGGCAAACGCATCTAAAGCGTCTGCCCGCTTCGATTCGCACCCCTTCCCGGGGTCGGCGTCGGTATCGGAATCGATGACATCCCGCGGGGCCGTTACCCGAAAATGTGCGGCACGCCAAAGTCGATACCGATTCCGATACCGACGCCGACCCCGATACGGTAGAAG
>CAZJBP010000307.1:0-2798 GCA_964544115.1 uncultured Victivallales bacterium
TACTTCGAAAACTCGAAAAGCTCTCAGGAGAGAAGAGTTCACTCCTGAGCGGTGTGTTCAGCACGCATCCTCCGACGCAGAATCGGATACAGAGGCTGCAAAAGAACATGGCCAGCTACCAGTCAGTTGGTAAAGTGAACTAGGTATATATGGAACTACTTCAAGGCGAAAACCTGATAAAACTGATCCAGAGTGTTGGCTATATCGGACTCTTTGCAATTGTCTTTGCTGAGTCGGGTCTGCTAATTGGTTTCTTTCTACCGGGAGACAGCCTATTGTTTACTGCCGGCTTCTTGGCCGCACAAGGATTCTTGAATATTTATTGGCTGATAGCGATCTTGTTGACGGCAGCAATTCTTGGTGACAATGTTGGCTATATGTTTGGCAAGAAGGTCGGCCTCAGACTATTCGACAAAAAGGACTCCTTCTTGTTTCATAAAAAGAATCTGATGCGTGCAGAGATGTTCTATGAGCGGTATGGACCGATGACAATAGTTGTCGCGCGCTTTATCCCTGTAGTCAGGACATTTGCTCCGATTGTAGCGGGGATCGGCAAGATGGATTACAGATTATTCGTTTGTTACAATATAGTCGGCGGTGTAATCTGGACAATCTCGCTTACACTGGCAGGATTCTACTTATCCAAAGTAATCCCCGACGTAGAAAAGCATCTCGAACTGATAATAGCAGTGATAATATTGTTGTCCGTCATGCCGCCGATTCTCCATATTCTTAAAGAGGGACGCCTGCGAAAAAGAGAAGCGCGAGTCACTACGAGAAACGATCGGGAATATGAGGAGAACAACAATGCCGTTTGACACCAGCTTAGAAGGCAATAAGAAATTGATTACTAGTCTTAAAAAAAACACGAACCGTATCTTTAACATATTAGGAATCGTTGCTTTGCTAACATTAGTTGTCAGTGGTATGAGCATGCTGTTTGGCCCACAAGGTGAATCCAAGGAGGAAATGCCTGGATTCCTCGGCCTAGGCAAAGAGCCTTGGCTTGAGATCCACGAATCTGCCACCGCTGCGTTTATCGCCATCGTGCTGGTTCATATCATACTTCATTGGCGACCAGTCCTGAGCTTGTGCAAACAATGTATTCGCCTGCCGAAACGACTAATCAGTGAGCCATTGGCGTTAATTATAGTATTGCTTGTTGTACTGCTAACTGCGGGCGCAATACCCGACGAAACAGAAACTGAACAGGACGACGATCGCGAGTCGGAGTATTCTGTATCTGTAAGCACCGCAACCTATATACACGTTACAGCAGGGGCTACAATGGCTATTGTGCTATCGCGCCACGTTTCTAGACGATGGCGTCGGCTCATACGTGCAAACTGAAATAGAGTTTTTGTCAACAATCTGATATAGGTATTGCTGTTGTCAATAGCGACAGAAGAGTGTCGTCAATGTTATCATAATTCGACTTCCTGAGAGTAAACTGTCTTTAGTTCTTATTAATGCACCGGATCGGCTATTAGCCCCACAGAATGCCATTACCGCTAAAGCCGAAAACTCTGGCTACAAGCGCAGATAGGTCTCATTTTTGCAACAGAGAAAGAACCCATTTGTGGACAATTTGGAAACAGTGGAGTAACAATGCCTGAATCCAGTTTCTATCACATCTCCTCGAAAGGTAAGTTGGCTTATGTCGCCACTTTAGACGAGGCTCTGACTGCAGCCAAGAAAGAGGGATTTGTCTGGCTGGATTACCGCCAACCAACTAAAGAAATACTTTCAGTTCTTATAGATTCATTTAGCATCCATCCACTCTCCATCGAGGATTGTATTGACAAGAATCAAGTACCCAAGATAGAGGACTTCCCAGGAAATACATTTATCATCTTCAACGCTTTTAGCTATGCCGACGGGGAACTCTCAGTCGATGAAGTGGATATGTTTATTGGCGAGAAGTTTCTAATCACAGTTAGCGAATATGACACTGCAATGCGTCAGCCTTTGAATGACATCCAACGTATTGTGGAACTCGATATTCAGAGCGTACGACAAGGACCGGCATTTTTGATGCACGTTATTCTTGACCACATTGTGGACCAAAAGTTCGTGGCAATTGAGGCGCTTGAGGATGATTTGGAAGCAGCAGAGGAAGCGATGCTTGCAGCCCCAGCTAGTTTTAACCCAGGAGAGATGCTTCGCCTGCGTAGAGAACTGCTGAATCTTCGCAAGAGTCTCTTCCATGAGCGTGAGATTCTGGTGAAAATTTGCCGAAAGGACTGCCCGTTTATTTCTGACAAGGCAATTTTTCACTACAGGGACATCTACGATCACCTTGCCAAATTCTTTGAATTGACCGAATCCTATCGCGACATCGTTACCAGCCTTATGGAACTCTACACGTCTATGCTGAGTAATATGATGGCGAAAACCTCCAATGAGACCAACGCGACCGTTAGGCGCCTGACTTTCATCACGACAATCTTCATGCCACTCACCCTCCTCGCCGGAATTGGCGGCATGTCCGAATGGTCAATGATGACAGGACCAGCAAACTGGAGGATCGCCTACCCAGCCTTCATATTAGGGATGGCAATCATAGGCATCGCAAACTACTACCTACTTAGACGTATCCGTAATTAAAATTATGAATCGGTCCGTTTTTTCGGTGCAAAATCACCGGATAGACCCCCTTGGAAAGGGGAAATTGGGTTGGGTTTCGCCTTAATACCCTCCGTTTCGAGGTACTATATAGGGGTGATGAGTTCGAAAGTTGACCTCGATACGCTTAATCCCCAACAGCTTGAAGCCGTGGAACATCCTAGTGGACCATT
>CAZJBP010000308.1:0-2760 GCA_964544115.1 uncultured Victivallales bacterium
GGATGATGTTGCCCGCCGCCGCGCGCCCGCCGCGGAAGTCCTTCTTGCCGCCCGGGCCGTCCACGGTCTTCTGCGTGGCCGTCGTGGCGTGCACGGTGGTCATCAGGCCCTCGGCGATGCCCCAGTTGTCGTTGACGACCTTGGCGATCGGCGCCAGGCAGTTCGTCGTGCAGGAGGCGTTCGACACGTAGGTCTCGCCCTTGTAGGTCTTGTGGTTGACGCCCATGACGAACATGGGGGTCTCATCCTTCGACGGGGCGGACATGACCACGCGCTTGGCGCCGGCCTTGATGTGGCCCTCGGCCTTGGCCTGCTCCAGGAAGAAGCCGGTCGACTCGCAGATGTACTCGGCGCCGATGTCGCCCCACTTCAGGTTCGCCGGGTCCTTCTCGGCCGTCAGGCGGACTTTCTTGCCGTTGACGATCAGCGCGCCGTCGGCGGCCTCGACCGTGCCCGCAAAGGCGCCGTGGACGCTGTCGTACTTCAGCATATAGGCCAGCTGATGGGCGTCGAACAGGTCGTTGATGCCGACGACCTCGATCTTCGGGTTCTCCGCCGCCGCCCTGAACACCAGCCGACCAATGCGGCCGAAACCGTTGATGCCAACCTTGATAGCCATGTCTGATCCTCCCCTTGTCTTGCTTCTGTGCCCCACGAGCGCCGCCGCAGCCGGAACGAGGCGCGGCGGCGAGTTCGCCCTTGGGAATGGCCGAGTACGCTACTCAACCCGCCCCGCAGGCGTCAACACCGGAATCGCGTCGGAAATCATCGCGGCCGTGCAGCACGCTGCTGCCGGACACGCGACCCGATGGCGTGAAGCGTGGGCGGGGGGAGTGGAGCCAGCTGTCGGGCTCGAACCGACGACCTGCTGATTACAAATCAGCAGAAAACATGATAATCAGGCCTGATTTGCGAGTATGCTACCTTTATGGCGTTGACACCATGCCCCGTTTCTGCGATATTCGCGCCGTGTAGAGAACGCAATCGCACGCAGGGGGCGCCTATGAAGACTCGCACCGGCTATCTCATCAAACGGCACCGTACGTACTTCGCCTGCTGGACGATCTCCGGGAAGAAGTTCATGAAGACCACCGGCGAGACGGACCGCCGGAAGGCGGAGACTCGCCTCGCCGAAATCATGCGGCCTTTCCTGGTGGAAGATGAGGTCCGAACCCTTGAGAGCGTGAAGGCCCGGATTGAGGGTGCAAAGGCCGAGCTTGTCACCCTGGCAGAGCGACGCAACCCGCCCCTGGCACTGTCCACCGCATGGACCGCTTACCTTGACTCCCCCGATCGACCTGACTCCGGCCCTGTGACCCTCCGAAATTACGAGTCGCACCTCGCACGTTTTACGCGATGGCTCGCAGAGCACCATGCCGAGGTGAAGGCCATGCGGGACGTGTCTCCTGCCGTAGCTGGGGAGTACGCTCAAGCCCTCCATCAGGATGGTGTGACTCCTAGCACGTTCAACCAGCATATGGGTCTGCTACGCCTCGTGTGGCGCGTCCTGGAGACGCGGATACGGTCCGCGGTCAACCCATGGGGGAAGATCGGCCGTAAGCGCATCCTGAGTCACTCCCGACGGGAGCTGACGATTGAGGAGTTGCAGAGGGTCTGCCAGAGCGCCTCGGGCGAAATGCGGATACTCTTCGCTCTCGGCATCTACACGGGCCTCAGGTTGGGCGACTGCGCCACGCTGAGGTGGGGCGAAACCGATGTGAAACGCGGCATCATCCGTCGAATCCCCATGAAGACGGCCCGCAGGAAGGGGCTGCCAGTGACGATCCCGCTCCATTCGGTTCTGCGCGGGCTTCTCGCTGAGTTGGCGAACGGCAAGCGCGGACAGGATGTCCTCCCCGAGACAGCCGCCCTATACCGCCGCGACTCCGGTGCCTTGTCCAAGCGCATTCAGGCCCATTTCCGGACCAACGGCATCCAGACCAACCCTGAAAGCAACAATGGCCGTGAGAAGGCCGCCGTTGATGTCGGCTTCCACTCCCTTCGTCACACGTTCGTCAGCCTCTGCCGCGAGGCCAACGCCCCGCTCTCCGTCGTCGAGTCCATCGTCGGCCACTCCAACCCCGCCATGACCCGACTCTACACCCACACCAGCGAGGCGGCCGCCGGCGCCGCAGTCGCGTCGCTTCCTGACGTCACCGGCCAACCCGCCGCCAAGCCGGCGCTGCCGGCGGCGGCTCCCGCCGGCCTCGACCGGGCGGCCGTACGTGCCCTGGCCGAGAAACTCATGCCCGAGAACGCCAAGGAGACCAGGGCGCAATTGCTGGACCTGCTGGCGCGTGCTTGATCATCAGGCACGATGGGGTTGAACCGGCGGCCTGTCACGACTACCGTGACCGCAATGAGGAAGAACTCGAAGGGTCCGACATGCCCCGCCCCGCGTTCCACGTTTCGCACACCCGTTTTTGATGTTGCACTCCACCCTCCGTGCCGCTACGTTCCTTCCCAATCGTCCAAGTGTGCCGCAAGTGCGTGCGGCCCACGGGTGTCTGTGGTGTCGGCGGCAAACAAGGGATGCGTGATGGCGAACGCGTGGGGTGTGCCGGCCACAAGCCTGGGTGTCATCCTTGGCGCCGGAGCGGCCCTTCCTGGCTTCCTTTCAAGAGAGGTGACCTATGACTGAACATATCCGAAAAACGTGGCGGCGCCTGACGCCGTTCGGTCGTCTGCTGGCGTTCCTTGTGGTGGCGGCATTGGCCATCGGCCTTCCCGTGTGGGTCGCGCGGGCCGTCGACGGGGATG
>CAZJBP010000309.1:0-2748 GCA_964544115.1 uncultured Victivallales bacterium
AATTGAGCCTGACTTAATGAGAATTATAGCACTGGAAAGGATGTGAAATGGTTCAACTTGTTTTTGTAGGGGGTGCAGGGGCATGGAAAGCCCTGCCCCTACATTCGAAGTGAAAGACCCGGAGTCCCCCTATAGTCTGCCTTTCCCTTCATTCATGTTGACTAATGCACTGAATAGATGGGACAATTCATTTTAAGAAGGTGCTTATGTCTAAATTGGCTATAAAGGGTGGCGAGAAGGCTTGTGACGTTGAGTGGATGGAATGGCCTGTTTGGGATGATCGTGAACGGCACGCGTTGATGGGGGTGCTTGAATCAGGGGCCTGGTGGTATGGGGAGAAGGTTCGCGAGTTTGAGGCGAAGTTTGCAGAGTTCCAAAATGCCAAATATGGAGTGACTACCACCAGCGGAACGACTGCGCTCGAAGTTTCTTTGCTCGCACTGGGAATTGGCGCGGGCGATGAAGTGATTGTGCCTCCCTATACCTTCATGGCAACAGCCAGCGCGGTGCTTAAGGTTAACGCTATCCCCGTTTTCGCCGACCTTCAAGGGCATACGCTGTGCCTCGACCCTGCTGATGTCAAACGCAAAGTCACTCATAAAACCAAAGCTATTATCCCTGTCCATCTGGGTGGTTATGTGGCGGATATGGATAAGCTGTGGGAGATTGCCCGCGCTTATGATTTGTATCTCATAGAAGATGCCTGCCATGCTTGGGGAAGCCAATGGAAGGGTAAAGGGACGGGCGCATTGGGGCATTGCGGGGTTTTTAGCTTTCAGGTCTCAAAGAACATCACCTGCGGCGAAGGGGGCATTATCCTGACGGATGATGAAGAAATCGCAAAGAGTTGCCGGAGCTATACCAATTGCGGTCGTCGTGAGGGTGAGGCGTGGTATAAACATTTTGTCCTCGGCAGCAACCTTCGAATGACGGAATTTCAAGCCGCCCTCCTTCTTGCCCAATTGACACGTCTGGAAGAACAAACCCTCAAACGCCAAGCCAATGCCGACATCATCACTCAGGGCATCAAAAACATTCCCTGCATCATCCCCATTGTAAACGACCCGCGAATCACCCGACGCGGCTACCATTTTTATGTCTTTCGGCTTGATTGCGATAAGTTGAAAATCACTCGTGACCAGTTCATCGAGGCGATTAACGCGGAAGGGCTTCCGGTTTCGCCAGGCTATACCACTCCGCTTTATCGCAATCCACTCTTTGAAACAAGCGGAGAAGGCGCAGGATTTTGCCCCGTTTCATGTCCCTATTATGGTGAAAAGGTCGATTACACTCACGTCCACTGTCCCGTCTGTGAACAGGTTTGTCAGGATACTTGTTGGATTTATCACACTGCGTTGTTGGAAGACGAGCAGGTTATGCATACGATAGTTGCTGCCATTAAAAAAGTTTGCGAGAACATACAGGAGCTGAGATAAATGGGAACATTCAAAGCATCGGCAGGGAAAGTTGATTTAGCCCCGCCCGTTGGTGTCTGGATGAGCGGTTTTGGCGCAAGACTCGATCCTTCTGAAGGTATCCACGACCCCGTCATGGCTCGTGCTGTCTTATTGGATGACAGTCAGACACAACTAGCGATTGTTTCCGTCGATATTCTCGGTTTCTCTACCGAACAGGTAGCTATAATGCGTCGACGGATTGCGTCTAATTGCTCCATCCCGTCCGCCAATATCCTCATCAGCACCACTCACACCCATTCCGGCCCGGCAACAGTTCCCTTATTAGGCGTGCTTGGGATAGTGGATGAAAAATGGGTGGCGACCGCTCTTGATAAGGTGGTCGATTTGGTAAGCAGTCTGCCCTCACAGCTAAAACCGGCCCAAATAGGCTATGGTTCAAAAGTAGTCCCAGGGCTTGGATATAACCGCGAAAATCGCGACCAACCGCATGATGAAGAATTAGGCGCGCTTGCCATCAATGCAAACGACGGAATGCCAATCGCAACTTTGGTTAATTATTCATTGCATCCGGTGATCCTCGGACCTTCCAATCGGCATATGTCAGGCGACTTTGCGGGAGAACTTGCACGGCATTTGGATCGAGGCCGAGGCGGCACTACTCTCTTTCTGCAAGGGAGCTGCGGTGATGTCGATCCTGATGTCTTTTCCCAACGCGGTTGGGGACAGGGTGGATTTGATGATACGATAGAAATGGGCGAAATATTATCGCATGCTGCCGCCGATGCGCTCGAAGGCGCGTTATTGACTGGCGAAGTGAAATTGGGAGTAAAGAGCAATATTATCGATATCCCGATGGACCCACCGCCATCTGCCGATGAATTGGCCGCCATTAAAGCGGAATTCGAATCTTCCTACCAAACTTCATCAGCCGATCCCGCTGATAGGGGCGGCAAAATCACATGGAAGGCCATGATTGATTGGGTCAACGAACTAAGCGATGCGATTAATACCAATACGGTGCCCAAAACGCTGCCTGTGGAGGTCTTCACGGCATCTATTAACGAATACCGTTTGGTGGGCGTCCCCTTCGAGCCTTTTTCTGATATTGGCCTAACCATCAAACGCAACTTAAAACCCTGCAAAACCATGTTTATCGGCTATGCCAACGGTTGTTACGGCTACGTCACCACCACCTGGGCTAAAAACAAAGGCGGCTACGGCCCCTCCTCATCCTACCGCTGGTATCGCCTCCTAACCCCCGTAGGCTTCGGCGCCGATGAACTATTAATCCAAGAGAGCGTCAGATTAGCTGGAAGCTAAGGAGGATGAG
>CAZJBP010000310.1:0-2742 GCA_964544115.1 uncultured Victivallales bacterium
GCGTAAGCAGCCCGCGTGACAAGCGCGGGGCACGGGGGATAGCGCAGCGGAGAGGCACCACGGTGTTGATTTCCTCCTGTTGTGTGGAGCCCTTCGACAGGCTCAGGGCGGGGGTATGCACATGTTCGAGGCAGGAAAATCAGGGAATCCGCGTGGGCGGCCGAAGGGGTCGTATGGGGGGCGGATTCAGGCGTTGGCGGAGTTGGACCGGATGATGGGGCGTGGCCAGAACAAGAGATTGCTGGCGCGGGCGCTGCAGGAAGAGTTCCGCAAGGATCCGATGGGGTTCTTCAGGTCTGTGATCATGCCGTTGCTGCCGAAGGAGTCGAAGGTGGCGGTGGACCGCGAGGGGGTGATTACCTGGCGATCGTTGATCTCAGGGGAGGCGGCAGGGAATGTCGATTGTCGATTGCCGATTGCCGAATGTGGAGAAGAGGCGCGCGGGGCAACGGACAGGCCCGGCGTCGTCCCCTGACGGGAACTATGCCGTGGCGATTCCGCTTCGCGGAATCGGAGGTTTGTGATCGTGGGTGTGATTTTTGATTACTCGCCGCATGCCGCGCAGATGGAGATTCACTGGGCGCGGAGCAGACGGTTCCGGACGGTGTGTACCGGGCGGCGGTTTGGGAAGACGCTTTGTCTGGCGGCGGAGTTGTTCGACCGGGGCGGTTGTGAACGCGGCGGGGATTAGAGCCGGAGTGCCGCGACTGCAGCACGTAGGCGATATCGAAGCGCCCGGCGCAACAAATGCCCCGCATTTTTCGTGTACGGGCGCGGAGCGGGGACGACGGCACGAGCCTGCGCAAGCAGGCGTAGTGCCGGAGGGGGAAGCCGACGCACCACACCGCTGCCAATCAGGCGCGGCGCACGCGGTTGACGAGTGCCCGAAGGGCGCGAGGTGCAAGATCACTGGCCGTAAACCAAGAGCGACTACTCCTTGGAGCGTAGCGACTGGATTAGTGTGCTGACCTCTTTTTCACGATGCATGGGCTGCGTAGCCGTGACAACGCAAAGTCGATTGCCTGACGATTCATGAACAGCAACGCCGAGTAACTGTGTCTTCGCCACCTCGCCTGCATTCGTGATCGCGTAAAACCGAGAGCGAATGCGAACGCCTATGAGCAGGTCTCCTCTTCCTGTTCTGCATAACTCAAGAGGGGGGTCAATGTCTCTTACTGGGTAAGGGATATCTCCATAGTTATATATGTCCTCCGATTTCGGATTCCATGAACCTACTGCTTTCCCGTCTCTCAATGGCGGGTTCCCAAGTGCGTAGATAAGGACCGGACGAGTGATGCTGGCGGGGGGAAGATTCGTGCGCGATATGGATAGCCCCTTGTACCTGATCAAGACACCATCGTGGCGATCGAATGCGCACACGGAGAAGAGCCCATTGGTCATCTCGATGTAGGCGGGTTGCAGCGCAGGCTTACGCTCGGCATCTGCGCCCAACGCCCCTGACACACAAAGAGAAGCCACGATTCCGGTCAATAGGAAAACGGTCCTTCGCATAGTAAGGTCTCCTGTGTCGGCTAATCCTACGGGTCCATGTACTCCGTGCTTTCAGGTGCATTGGGCGGGGCAGTTCTGAGGTCTGCGTTGTTCCGGACGAAACCTGTGCTGCCCACATTGTCATTGTTTGCGCCTGCTGCGAAGCTCCGTACGCCCCCCGTCATCTGTAATTGCCCCTGGATGCGAGTGGACCAGTCCGCATTGCCGAGGAAGTACACGGTTCCATCGGTGTCAGAGTACTGCCAGACTCCACACATCTTGAAGTCGTACTTTACGTCGATCTGCGAAACATCACCATCAGCCAACGGCCAGAGAGACGGTGGCCCTACCCAAAGTCCCGGAGTATCTTCACTCGTGTATGTCACTGCGGAACCATCAAGATCGTCATAGAACGGGAACACAGGGCCCGCATCAACGAGTTCTCCACCAGTATAGGGCGCAACGAAATCGAGTTTCTTGTCCGTGCCGTCATGGCCGATAACGCCCGCTCCACCGGCCAGAAAATTACTCAAACGTGCATGGTGAATCATACGCAGTTCGCCAGGCGGGTTGTCGACATCAAACACCTCAATCTCGAATTCTACTGCCGGGACACCACCTGGCGCCAAGCCACCATTGCAGTGAATGTACTTTGATCCATCCGTGGCGAGATCGGGCACGGTGCCAGAATCCACAACCTGAAGACTCTTCAACACCGGCGTGACCGTAGCCTTCACCGTGTTGGAGCAGATCACCGCGCCGCCGTCCATGTACTCCAAGACAAGTTCCACTTCCCGCAATGCCGCGCCTTCTTTCAGTCCTTCAACCTGAAGCGTGGTCGGGATTGTGTCGGTTGCTACCGTCCACGGTTTGGGTAGAGTCACCTCGGTGGCCTTGCCCGTGGTCTCCCAGACCTTGATACGATCCCGGCCGCCTTCGACCTTGCGTAGACGCAACGTGCCGGAAAGGCCTGTGGTCGGTTGCAGGTTCAGGGAGATCGGGACAAGGTCATAGTCGGTGTAGCCGTCGGTATCGAAGTCCCGCGTGTCCGGGATGTGGTCCGTCACCGTAGAACCGTTGTCGTTGTCGGCGTTGACCGGGACGAAGCCGCCGACCGTCTGCTCGTTCTCTTCGGAAACGGTGCCGATATCCAAGTCCACTTTCAGGACGACAACATCAATCTCGATGATCGTCACCGGAACGCCGCCCTCATAGTAGGCATCGCCGTCGTCGAAAAGACAGTTGCTGATA
>CAZJBP010000311.1:0-2738 GCA_964544115.1 uncultured Victivallales bacterium
CAGCGTAGGCGCTGCCAGACGATTAATCGAACAAGGCGGAGTCGAGCTTAACGGCCAAAAAGTAAAAACCCAAAACCCCATCCCCCTCCAAGACTTAGACAATGCCCTGCTAAGAGTAGGAAAACTCAAGTTCGCAAGGTTGAAAGTATAAATCAAGTCACATATGCGTGCGCGGCTTGCCGAGCTTTGATTTTTAATTGATTTATGAAGAATTCAAATAATCAGTAGCTAATCTTGAAAATGGGGTGGAAGACAAGATGGATAAATCTAAGGAAGAACAGAGGGGGCTACTAGCCTCTTTGCATCATGAACTACGCTCAACGGTTACCGTTATTATCGGTTGCTGTGAACTGCTGCTTGAAAACAAAGGAAAAGAGCTTGGAAACGAGCAAGCCACAAGTCTTCAGCGGTTACGCTTGGGCAGTATTGAATGGCTAAGGCTTATCGATGACCTTCTGGGCGCTGATGCGAACCGCAACCAATCAGGAGAAGAAGCGCTTCGTCATAGATGCCGTTCGTCTCTCCATGCAATTCTGGGCAATGCTGAAATGCTCTTAGATCAAGTGAGGGAGAAATCGCTCAAAAGTCTTATTCCTGACATGCAAACAATGGTCGCTGCAGGAAGGCGATTGCTTTTGCTTGTGGAGAAATGCTTAGAGGAAGGCGATTTGCAAATTATCCACAGCCAAACCGACCCAACCAAAACATTCTCTGCACCCGATGTCGATGATGTCCTCTCTGTGACCAGTCCCATATCTCCAGCAGCATCACAAGAGCAACCCGGCTTTATTCTGGTGGTCGACAATCAAGAGCAAAATCGTGATTTGTTAGTACGCCGGCTCGAAGGGGATGGTCATGGGGTCGAGATTGCCTCCTCTGGCCAACAGGCGTTAGACCTTGCTCGATCTCAAAAACCCGAATTAATCCTGCTCAATCTAATATTGCCCGAAATGACCGGTCATGAAGTATTGCAACAGTTGAAAGCCGATGAAGGTTTAATGAATATCCCGGTGATTGTCATTTCGGCGTTGGCCGAATCCAATGCTGCAGCGCGATGTGTTGAAATTGGCGCTGATGACTATCTTACCCTGCCCATCGCTCCCGTCCTGCTTCGAGCACGAGTCAATTCATGCCTTGAGAAAAAGCGCTTGAGAGATCGCGAAAAACAGCTCTTTACGAAACTCCAGGAAAGCTACGACCGATTAGAAGCACTCGGAAAGCTCAAAGATGACTTAACCCACATGATTATTCACGACCTGCGCACCCCTCTCACTTCCGTCATCACAGGCCTTATGACCATCGAAGGGGTGGGCGAATTAGAAGAAGTTCAAAAGGAACTTCTCGACAACTCCATTTATGATGGGCAGGTTCTTTTGGGAATGGTCAACGACCTGTTGGACATCACCAAAATGGAAGACGGCTCCCTCCAACTTGAACGAGCGGAACTTGAACCTCATGAAATTATTTCTCGCGCCCTTGAACAAGTCCAAACGCTCGCCAAAGAAAAGCATCAGGTCTTGGATGCGAAAGTTGAAAACGATCTCAAAATAATCAACGCAGATGAAGACAAGCTCCGCCGAACCCTCGTCAACTTAGTCGGTAATTCAGTGAAGTTCACCCCTGAAAACGGAACGATAACAATTTCAGTTAAGCTCGATAAACATGGAGATCCGGTCATCTTCGCAGTCTCCGATACCGGCGAAGGCATCCCAAAGGAGGCGTTCGAAAAGATTTTCGAAAAATTCGGCCAAGTGGAGAGCCGTAAATCAGGCAGAAAGATGTCGACAGGCTTAGGCCTTACATTCTGCAAAATGGCCGTAGAAGCACACGGTGGCCGTATCTGGGTAGAGAGCGAACTAGGCAAAGGCACAACCTTCTGGTTCACTATTCCATCTAAGACTTAACTGGAATTCTTCTAAAGGAACGGGCGATTTTCCTAAAAATGGGCAGGTAATTGCTCTTTAGCCCCACATTGACGGTTCCAATCATCACATAGTAATCGTATTTCTCAAATACTACTACTTGATACAGGAAATACTTCTTTCCACTAGATGTCCTAATTCCTGTACCAACAGTCTCAAACCCAGGAAGTCCGTTTATTCGAACAGAACTTGTCTGCTGAGCTTTTGTATCCTTAAAAATTGGCCTTCGATTAAAAGAGGACAGTGCAAAAGCTTTGCGATCTTTTATCGCCATTTTATAAGAAATTGATGGAGCGATTACCATACGAGGATCGCCTGGTTTTTTAGAAGGGAATTTGCCACCCTTTGACAGAATAAGACTATTTGCAAATTCACTAGAGATTTTCATATCGCCAACTGAACTAACCTTAAACTTAAGAGCGCTTCCTAAACCCCCTTGTTTTGTTGTTATTCTCGCGCTTAAAACAGATTGCTTCATGGTTTCAGAAAGAGTCTCTTGTAGTTCTGATGGAAATGCACCGTTGATGATATATGATGTTTTCTCATCTCCAAAAGCGCCCGTCCACTTATGATATGTAATCCCGTTTGATTCTTGCGATAATAAAAATAAATTGCCTTTAAATTCACCAAAAGATGCTTTCTCTTGGTTCAATAATTTCATCCCTTTGCTTGCGAAACCTTCTTTTGTAAATCCACTTGAAATCTTAGAATAATCAACAGGAAGTTCAACAATCATAATAGACGCGCCTGTCTCTTCTGATATAAAACCAGTAAAACGCTCCGCTTTAGAAAAGCCTGCGGGGGGAACGATCTCAA
>CAZJBP010000312.1:0-2734 GCA_964544115.1 uncultured Victivallales bacterium
ACTCCGGCTGCATGGAGGCGAAGGTCATGAACTCCGTCGTGCATACCGGCGTGAAGTCCGCCGGGTGCGAGAAGAACACGACCCACTTCCCCTTGAAGTCATCCGGGAAGTTGAGCGGTCCTTGGGTCGTCTCCGCCTTGAATGAAGGCGCCTTTTCCCCGATCAGGGGCAGTCTCGTTGCGGTCTGTTCGTTCACGATGCACTCACCTTTCTGTTTGTTGTGTGGCCTCTTCGTTTCGTCTGTCCAACACCGACTTCGGGCGCAAGCCCCGAATCCGATATCCGCGCTTCCATAAACTTCGCGGTCGCCCTTGCCATGATATCGCCGTTCTGACGAACCTCGCCGTTCATCTTGAAAAGCGGTGCAAGGGATTCTACCAGCCGGGCGCTCACCACGGCGGGACGGCTCACGATTACGGGTTTCAGGAACCTCACGTTCAGCTCTCCCGTTACCGCAGCTCGTCCAAGCGCGAAGAGACAGTTCGTCATGGCGCTATCCAGAAGCGCGGCGATGACGCCGCCATGCAAGTACCCACTGTAACCCTGGTACAGTCGGTCACATGCGAACAATGCTTCCACGTGCCCATCGGTATGTGTGTTAAACGCGAGCCGGAGCCCCTGCGGATGGGCGGCGCCACAGAGAATGCACTGCGAATGTAAACGCGACTGCAGCGTTGCCATAGCCTCGTCCATGTCCAATTTCCTTTTCATCGCGCCACGACCAAGCGGTAAAAGCGTGCGGGCGGCGTTGGCTGGTTGGTATCCATGATGGTGACTTCGTGCGTGTCAGCCGTTGTCGTGTCGATGCATGACCAGTTGGTGACGAAAAGACTGTCCGTGGCATCGAGACGACACGTGTCGCCGGGTTTTGCGTTCCAGTCCGTGCGGACGCCGTTGCCGGGGGCCCGGCCGATACCGACGCCCTCTGGAACCATCGGTTGGGTTTTCATCATGATTCTGTAGATGTCGGTGTTGTCCATGATCCCGGCGATCATCTCGGCGCCTGGTCCCAGCGCGAAGACACCGACATTGGTTGCGGTGTGCCCCCCGCTGGACCAAACCACGTCAGGTTCCATGCCGGGACCGTTGTCGGCCAGTACGGTCAGACCGCCGCATTCGTGATCAGCCGTGACAATCAGGAACGTATCAGTACGATTGCCCGTCCAGTTCAGGGCCACCTGCACGGCGTTGTCGAACTCGACCGTCTCACGCACGCAATTCGTGATGTTGTTCGCATGGCAGGCGTGGTCAATCCGCCCGCCTTCCACCATCAGGAAGAATCCGTTCGTGCCGTGGGCCAGCACGTCCAGAGCGGTTTCCGTCATCTCCGAGAGGTGAGGAAGCGCGCCGAGACCCTCGTACTCATACGGCATGGCGCCCAACCCGAACTGCCCCGACACCTGGGTTGCCGTGGCAGTGTTGATCGTTTGCATGGCCAAACGGTCCGTCACCACGGAATAGCTGGCGGCGATGGCGGCGGTGACACTCATTCCGTTGCCGCCGCCGCCGAAAAGGACGTTCGGTTCCGTCTGTTGCAGGTAGTCACCGCCGATGTCCGAGTAGTCTCTCCTGTTGGTAGCATGCGACGCGAAAGCGGCTGGGGTTGCGTCGGTCATATACGAGGTCGTGACCAGCCCCGTTCGTTTCCCTTTGCGCTTCAAATACTCCAGCACGGTTTCATACTCGCGACCGTCTCCCGGACTGGCCACGCTGATGACCCCATTGTTGGCCTTGTGGCCGGTCGCCAGAGCCGTGCCGGCAGCAGCTGAATCCGTTACCGTGGGGTAACTGGCGGATCGCGTTTGGACTTCGCCCCGGTACGTCCACGATTCGAAACACAGATTCGTGCCCTTGAAGCACGCCCCCGCCTTGATCTGCTCAAACCCCATCCCGTCGCCGATGAGCAGGATGATATTGGTTGCCTGCTGCGAAAACGCAGACAGTGGACATAGCAACGCAATCGCCAGCACGACAACCGTTATCACCAGGCGCGCGGCTAGACCCACGTGCCGATTACGCATGATGCATAACTCCTTTCCCTATCAGTGATCACAAACGTTTGCTCCAGCTTTCAGCGTGCCGGTGAGGTAGTCGGCCGCCAACTTCTCCGGTGCGTCGCCAGACGCGCCCACCACGACCTTGATGCCGTTCTCGGCAAAGAGCGTCTGGGCGCGCTGCCCCATGCCGCCGGCGATGATCACGTTTGCGCCTTGCTCGTGCAACCAGCGCGGCAGGACGCCCGGTTCGTGTGGCGGGGGTGTCAGCATCTGCTTCCCCGTCACCTTCTTTGTCTTCTCGTCCGCGTCAAGCAGGGCAAATTGCTCGCAGTGCCCGAAATGCATACAGAGTTTCCCGTCCGCTACCGGTATTGCGATCTTCATGGCTGTCTTCTCTCCTTCGTTTGTTGTGTTGTCTCGTATCTGTTCCGTTATGACCTTGTTCGAAAGTGCCAGAATGGGTGTGACTATTCGCTCGAAAGCTTTGGCCGTCTCCGTCCGGCTGTAGTGATAGACGAACGGCTTGCCGTCATCGCAGGCCTCGCCCACCGCCGGATCTATCGGGATGCGGCCTAGAAACGGCACGCCCATGTCCGCGGCCATCCGCTCCCCGCCACCGGCCTTGAAGATGTCCGTAACCGTTCCGCATTGTGGGCACACGAAACCGCTCATGTTCTCCACGACTCCGAGCACAGGAAGGTTCAACTGACGGCAGAAGTTGATGGACTTGCGCACAT
>CAZJBP010000313.1:0-2710 GCA_964544115.1 uncultured Victivallales bacterium
TCTGGCGCTACACGAGCATGGACGACGCCTGGCGGCTGCTCAAAGCATGCGCGCTTGCGTCGTTGGTCATCATAGCCAGCCTGACGTTCGTCAACCGCTTCCATGGCTACCCCCGTTCGGTGTTCGTCGCCGACAGCATCTTTGCCTGTTTCCTCTGCGGCGGCATCCGCATGGCGATTCGGCTGCACTACCGGTCCCGGCGGCACGCGGCTCGCCTCAGGGATTCGGATATGCCGCCGCATCGTTCCAGGTTATTGATCGTTGGCGCTGGAGACGCGGCGGACAAGATTGTCAGGGAAGTCCAGGACGACGCCACCTCCCGGTACGATATCGCGTGCTGCCTCGACGACGATCGCGCCAAATGGGGAGGCAGGCTGCGCGGGGTCCCCATCCGGGGCCCGCTTGACCGTCTGCCTGAATTCGCCGCGCGCTACCGGGCGGGCGAGGTCCTGATTGCGATTCCGAGCCTTACCGGCGAGCGCGTGATCCACATCCTCGCGCTGTGCAAGCAGGGCGGCATACCCTGTCGCACCCTGCCTGCGCTCGGTGCGATCATTGACGGGCGGGTGTCGGTAAAGAACGTGCGGGATGTCGCCATCGAGGACTTGCTGGGGCGCGCGCCCGTGAAAGGCGACGACACCGCCGTTCAGGCGTCGTTGAGGGACGCATGCGTGATGGTGACCGGAGCGGGCGGCTCCATCGGGTCCGAGATCGCGCGGCAAATCGCCCGTCACAACCCGCGGCGACTGGTGTTGTTCGAGATCGGCGAATCGCCATTGTTCGAGATTGACCGCGAATTGCACGACCTGCACCCTGGCCTGGATATCGTTCCGGTCATCGGCGACATCCGCCAGGAAGAGGTGGTGAATCGCGCGTTCGACATGTATCAGCCTCAGATCGTTTATCACGCGGCGGCCTACAAACATGTGCCGCTGATGGAGGCGCATCCCGATGAGGCCGTGCTGAACAACGTCCGGGGAACTCGCCATTTGGCGGAGGCGGCGCGGCGCAATAAGACCCGACGGTTTGTGATGATCTCCTCCGACAAGGCCGTCCGGCCGACCAACATCATGGGCGCCACCAAGCGGCTGTGTGAACTTCTTGTGGAGGCGATGAATGGGGGTGCCACGGAGTTCGTCGCCGTGCGCTTCGGTAATGTCCTGGGCAGCAATGGCAGCGTCATTCCAATCTTCAAAAAACAGATCGCCGCGCACGGGCCCATTACCGTGACCGATCCGGAGATGACCCGCTTCTTCATGACGATCCCGGAGGCCGTCCACCTGGTTCTCCGTTGCGGCGCGATGCGCGAGACGCACGGGCTGTATGTGCTGGAGATGGGAACGCCCGTACGGATCATGGATCTGGCCCGCAACATGATCCGGCTTTCCGGTCTGCGCGAGGGGCTGGACATTGCCATTACGGTTACCGGCCTCCGGCCCGGTGAGAAGTTGCATGAGGAACTGGTCTCCTACGGCGAAGGGCTCCAGAAGACGGCTGTGGATAAGGTGAATATCCTCGAACAAACCATGCTGCCCATTGCCGCAAACGTGTTCATGGCGATTGTGCGGCGTCTCGAACACGTGGCGTCGTCGCACGACACCGCGATGTCGCGGTCCCTTCTTATGCAGATCATCGCGCTGGACCAGGAAGTGCACGAGCACCGCGGACACGGGGCCTCGGATGCCGTTAAGGAGGACATTCAGCGGCGTTGGGCGGATGTGGCGGCGACGGGCGGCGACGAAGTGGAACGGCCGCAAAGCAAACGGCTGCTGCTGGTCGACGACGAGCGCTTCATGCGCACTACCCTCGGCCCGGCCCTGTCTCGCCAGGGCTACCAGGTGGATTACGCCGAGACCAAGCAAAACGCACTGGCGCAGCTCGCGGCCCATGGAACCGGTTACGACGTCGTCCTGTGCGATCTCTACTTGCCCGATGGGACCGGCATTGAGGTTCTCGCCGAACACCGCAGGCAACAGATCGCCAAGCCGTTCATTCTCATGACGGCCTACGACAACCCCAAGCTGGACGTCATCCTGGGGTCCGACTCGGATCCCCCGATCCTTTTCAAGCCCTTCCACATCCAGGATCTCATGACTATCATCGAATCGGAAACGGATGCCGACTCAGGCGCGGTGCCGCAGCACCCCGCGCCGTTCGCGCAGCTCGGACCGAACCTGCCAGCGCCCCCCGGCGCCATGCGCGTCCTCATAGTGGACGATTCACCCTTGATTCGCAGCCGCGTGACCCAGCAACTAAAGGAGATCGCCGGCGTCGAGATCGTCGGCGAGGCCGGGACCGCCGCGGACGCAATCAATGCTCTGAGGCAATTCAAGCCCGACGCGATGACCCTGGACCTGCGGCTCCCGGACGGCAACGGCCTGAACGTTTTGCGGATGGTCAAGCGCGAGGGCCTGCCGACGGCGGTCATCGTCCTCACCAGTTACCCGTATCCCCAGTACGACCACCGCGTCCGCGCCGCGGGCGCCTACGCGTTTCTCAACAAAGCCGCCGATTTCTGCAAGGTTACGGATCGACTGCAGGCCCTGATGGCCGCACAGAACCAGGCGAACTGAGATTCAGGAGTACCGCATGGCAACCGTTCTTTTGGTGGATGACGAGAAGAGTATAAGGACGACTCTCTCACTGTTTCTTAAAGACGCCGGGCATGAAGTGTTCGAGGCGGCCACTGTCGATGAGGCCCGGTGCTGGG
>CAZJBP010000314.1:0-2202 GCA_964544115.1 uncultured Victivallales bacterium
TTCGTCTGGCCCACGCTGCCGAAGTCCCAGTTCAGGTTGTTCTGCGAGGGACCCACGGAATTGAGTGCGACGAGCTTCTTGCCCGGATTGGCGTCGGAGTCCTGGACATCCAGATAGGAAAGCGTTGGATTCACCGCCGCCGCGACGTTGATCTTCCACTGACTTCCGTCGCTGATAGACCGCAGGAAGAGGTTGCTCGTGGCGTCCCCGGTCAACGTCAGCGCAGTGGTCACGCTGTTCGAGCTGCTCACGGCGAATTCGAGCCGCTTGCCGGCGTTGGTGCAGAGGAGCGTATCGAACGCGGAGTTGCCGTAGATCCGCGCGGTGTTCGTGCCCACGAACCGCACGGTGCCGCCGCTGCTGGCAGCGAAACTGGAGCCGTTTGACCACACGCCGCTCACGTTCAGCGTCTGGTTCGTGATCCGCAGCTTGCCGTAGCTCGGCTGGATCAGCACGTCACCAACCGATGCATCAGTAACTCCTGAGTTGATGTCGGTCCAGCCGGTGGAATTGGCGTCACCCTTCACGATCAGAGTACCATCCGTGGGTCCTTGGTCCTTGGTTCGAAGGTAGATTGTTCCGGCACCGCCCTTTTCGCCGTTGTTTGCGCCGGCATACGCCGTCATGGTTACGCTGGCGAAATTCGTGTCGCCGGTCAGGATGACCGCGATGCGGCCGCCGCCGCCTCGGGCCTTGTCCCCGTACGTACTGTTGCCTGCCCCGTTGGCGGTGATGCTGCCGCTTCCGGTCAAATTCGAGGTCGTCAGAAAGACGCTGCCGCCCGAGCCTTGCCCCGGGTCGGCATCATGTGGGAGAGCATTGGCCGACATGGAACCGTTGAGCGTGGTCGCGCCGGAAACCGCGAGGCGGATCGCCCCGCCGGCTCCACCGGGACTCGGATCGCTGCCCAGGGTGACGGGCGCGGTGATCGACCCGTAGCAGGGACCCGAAACGCCGCCGTAGCCGCCTCCGCGCCCGCCATGGCTGCCGCCGTTTCTCCAAGTGCCTGCACCCCACGGCTCGGCGCTCTTGTGCCCCCTGCCATTCACACTGATCGTCGCGTTGGAGCCGAGAACGAAACTGCCGCCCACCGAGACATCCAGTTTGTTCGCCTGCGTGGTCGTGTTGCCATTGTGCGTCCACACGCCGTTGCTGATGACGCAGTCGCCCGTGATCGTGAGGTTCGTGAACCCGGTTGTGCCGTAGACGGTCTGCACGGTCACCGTGCCGTTGTAGCCCACCTGGGTCCAGGCGCCCACCGCGATGTTCAGGTCCCAGGTCATGTTCTTGTTCGTGGTGGCGTCGAGGACGATCCCGTCGCCCGTCACCGGCGCCGCGTTGCCCACCCAGTTGGAGGGATTGCTCGCCAGGTTGTTCGTTCCCGCGCCGTTCCACGTCAGGCTGAACATGCCCGCATCCGCGATGCCCAGCGTGGCGTTGGACGAAGCGCCGATCGGGTAGGCGCCGGAGGCGATCGTCACCGACACAGTCTCCGTCCCTTCCATGAAGTGATCGGCAGCGGGCGAGACGACCAGCGCCACCGCGTCCGTGCCTGCCGGGATCGTGATCGTGCCGGGCAGGTTGGTGTAGTCGGACCCGTTGCCCGCCGTGCCGCCGACCGTGTAGTTCACCGTCAGCGCCGCGTTCGTCGCCGCGCTCGCCCGGTGCACCGTGAACGTGCCGGGTACCGGCCCGATCTCCGAGGCGTCGGACAGCTTGTCGATCCACACGTTGCCCGTGATGAACGGGACCGGTCCGGACGCCACCACGCTGGCCGCTGCGTTCGAGGCTGCATAGGTGTAGTAGTAGGTTGTGTCTTGGCTGAGACCGGTGATGTTCGTGCTGAACGGCGTGTTGTTGATCCAGGAGGCGTCCACCGCGCCGCCGTTGAACCAGTTCGTGTTGGCCCAGGCGTTCGGGTCCGTGCCCCAGTACACGCCCACCGCGCAGGCCGAGGCGCCGGTGCTGGTCAGCGTCCCGTTGAACGTCGCCGAGTTGGTCGTCAAGGCCGTGACGGCATCGTTGCGGATGGACGGCGCGCCGCTCGACGCCGTCATCGCCCCGTAGTTGTTGAAGACCGTGTTGGAGGCCATGGTCTGGTAGCAGGCCCAGACCCAGTTGGAGGAGCGCAGATTTTGCGAAACGCGCATCTCGTCCAGGACGCCGTTGAAGGCAGTCTGGATTGTCCCGGCATTGTTCACC
>CAZJBP010000314.1:2212-2705 GCA_964544115.1 uncultured Victivallales bacterium
GTTGGTGGAGCGGGCGACTTTGGAAATGCGCAACTCGTCTATCAACCCTTTCCAGTAAGCTTGATTCCCGCTGGTGGGATGTTCCAGGCGACCGATGTTGGGCTGAACGTCATCATAGGTGTCAATGGATCCCAGACTGCTGTTCGTTTTGGAGTCCGCGAGCGTGCCATTGCAGAATAGATCGGCCACTTTTCCGACTTTTCGCAAGACCACGGCGCACCACGCACTCGGGACTACGCTAACGGCCTCGGGACTCACGCTCTGGTACGGGTACCCACCTGTGTTGTCTCTCAGGAAACCATTCCACTTGTTGGCGGTACCCATTCCCATCGCAACCGTACAGCTATGAGTGTCGTTCACGCCGTAGTCATGAAAGATACGGCGTGTCGTGGAATCAGCGACGCTACTCTGCACGAAGGCCTCCAGAGTCAGATCGCCGGTTCCCGGAGAGATGGACACGCTGTTGGTGAGGGTGACGGCGTCGTCCGTTCCG
>CAZJBP010000315.1:0-2699 GCA_964544115.1 uncultured Victivallales bacterium
CCCACGACCTGCGCGAGGCGAAGGCGCTGGGGTCGCGCGCCGGCATCCTGATGGGTGGCCGGCTCGTGCAGGAGGATACGGTGGAGGCCCTGTTCGCCCGGCCGGCGACGCCCGAGGTGGCCCGGTTCCTGAGCCTGGAGGCGGTATGATGAGCACCCTTGCCGCCTGGTGGACCAGCCTGGAAAGCAGCCTCGCCGGCTTCTTCGGCAATATCAAGCTGGTGGAAAAGGCCATGCTGGGCTTCGAGGGCAGCTACGTGGAGCTGCTGACCATCCTGTCGCTCGGCCTGCTGGCCGTCCTGCCGGCCCTCGTGCCGCCGCGCCACCGGCAGCGCTGGCGCCACCTGAACCAGCTCTTCGGCGTGGTCATCTTCATCTTCGTGGTCTTTACCTGCCTCGGCGTGTTCGGCATGATCCGCAACTTCCACCGCGGGCTCAGCGAGATCGGGCGCGAGAACATCGTGGCGCTCTATTACTGCTCGGTGCCCGCCACCATCCTGGTGACCTCGCTGCTCTTCGGCCCCGCCTTCTGCGGCTGGATCTGCCCCACCGGCGCGCTCCAGGAGTTCATCGGCACCCTGACGCGGAAGTGGAACCGCAAGCGCAAGGCGGCCGGCTACCCGTTTTCCGTCACGGCGCTCGCCATGGCGCTGGTCATCGTGGCCATCTTCGTGGGTTGGATGATCCGGCTGAGCCTCACCCGCATGTTCTTCGTGGAGGACGCCAGCATCTACTGGTCCGAGGTGCTGGTGATCCTGGTACTGCTGCTGACCTGGAACATGAGCCGCTGGGACGGCCCCCTGCGCCGCCTCCGCCTCATCTCCTTCTGGATCGTGGTGGGCGCCTCCATCATGAGCCTGCGCATCACCTCGCCCGTCCACCTGGGGTTCGCCAAGGTGTATGACCCGGCCTCGTTCCTGTCCACGGTCATGGTGATTTTGGCGGCGCTGGTGATCCCGAACGTCTGGTGCCGGTACCTGTGCCCGTGGCGCGCGGCCATCGGCTGGGCGGCCCGGAAAAGCGCACGCCACATCGTGCTGGACGAAAAAGCCTGCACCCGCTGCGGCGCGTGCGACGGCGAGTGCGCCGTGGATGCCGTGAAAAAGGGTGCCATCGACGCCGACGAGTGCCACTTCTGCATGAAGTGCGTGGACGCGTGCCCGAACAAGGCGCTGGCGGTGAAGGACGACTGGAGCCGGCCATGCGGATGATCCGCCTACTACTATTAATAGCAGGCCTTCTGGCCGGCGCGACCGCCCGGGCGGACTGGTCGGCCGGGCGCGGCAACGCGCAGGGCACGGCGTCCCTCGCGTGGGACCCCACCGGCGAGATCAACGAGTGGCATTATGCGTGGAAGACCGATCGCCGCTACCGCACCGGCGTGGCGATCTGGGCCTCCCCCGCCCTCGCGCTGGTCAAGGGGCGGCCCGTGGCGTTCATCGGCGGATGCGACCAGACCGTGCACGCCCTGGACCTGCTCGAGAAGCGCGTGCTGTGGCGGCGCATGACCAACGCGGAAATCCCCTCCGCCCCCGTGGTGGGCGAAGCCGGCGGCCGGAGCACCGTCTATTTCACCTCCAACGACCGCACCCTGTATGCCTTGGACGCCATGACCGGCGTGACGCTCTGGACGCGCGAACTGGAGCCGGCCTCGCCCACGCTGGGCGACAGCAGCTTCACCAGCCCGCTGCTGTTCAGTGGGCGCCTGTATGCCGCCGGGTTCACCTACGACCGGTCGCTGGGCCGGAACAGCCAGGTCAGCCGCCTCTATTGCCTGGATCCCGAAAGCGGGCGCCTGCTGTGGACGCTCCCCATCGGGTCGGGGTTTGCCAGCGAGCCGGTCGGATTTATGGCCGGCGGCAGGGCCTGCGTGACGGTCGCCTCGCGCCGGGGGCTGCTGCAGACGTTTGCGGTGGACGGGGGAAAGCCGGCGCCCCTGTGGAATTACCAGATGCCGCACGAGGTGCTGGGCGCGCCGGTAGTGGAGACGAACGGAGCGAACCCGGTGCTGGTGCTGGGGTCGAAGTATGGCAACCTGATTGCGCTCGAGGCGGCGACTGGCAAGGAACGCTGGAAGCGGATGGCAGGGAACTGGTTCGATAACTCCGCCTGCATCGGCAATCTGGACGGCACGAACGTGGTGTTCGCCGGCTCCTACGATTATAACGTCTATGCGCTGCGGGCGAGCGATGGCGCGCTGGTGTGGAGGCGCCCGCTGGGCGGTGAGATTTATTCGGCGCCGTCATTCTTCATGCTGGACGGCAAGCCGGCGCTGGCCGTGGCGGCGCTGGACAATCATGTGCACATCCTGGATGCGCGGACGGGCGCGATCCTGACGTCGTATTACACCGGCAAGCCGGTCTGGGACAAGGTGAGCAAGGGCGACACGCTGTGGGGCTCGCCGGCGGTGCTGCAGGCAGGCGTGGAAACCGTGGCGATCCAGGGCTCCTTCAACGACACGGTCTACGTGCTGCCGCTGGCCAAGCCCTGCACCATGCAGGCGCGCGCGCGGTCGGCCAAGGGCCTGTGGGTCAGCCTCGGCGTCGTGGCCCTGCTCTTCTGCGGCGTGTTGCTGCCCTGGACGCTGATGGGGTGGAGCCGGCGCCGGTAGGGCGCCAAGTCCAGGGAGCGCCGCCATGCCCCCGGCGGCGAAGGGCCCGTGAACCAGAGACGAAGCGTCACGGTTCAGGGCAAGACTCG
>CAZJBP010000316.1:0-2686 GCA_964544115.1 uncultured Victivallales bacterium
CGAGTCGGCGACACCGTCTACATCGCTGGCCAGGTCGCGCTCAACCGTTTTGGCATCCTGGTGGGGGAAGACGACATCGAGGCGCAGGCACAACAGGCCTTCGAGAATCTGCAGTCGATTCTGAATGAACTCGGCGGCAGTCTGAATGACATCGCCAAGATGACCACCTATCTGACCGACCGCAGCCAACTGGACGCATTTCGCCGTGTCCGGAACCGCTACTTCAGCGACCCGTTCCCTCCGAACACGCTCCTGTTCATCAGTGGCCTCGCCCAGCCCAAATACCTCATCGAGATCGAGGCCGTGGCATCACTCACCGGTCCGCGTGCAGGCGCAGCGACCCATTGAGAAGCATTCAAAGCGCGCAAGCGAAGCCCGGATAGCGCCTCGTAACGCATTTTCAACCCAGGGTGACGGTTCCCAGCGAAATCCGGCCCGCGGCATCGCTCGGATGATCCGTGAAAATCGGCGTCGCGCGGCCCTTGTACCGGTCCTCAAGCCCCAGGAGCAGTTCGTATGAGCCTGCCCGGAGCGAGGCGGGAAGGTCGATGGCGTATTCGAGCTTGTAGTGCCCGGTGGGGACGACCTCCTTCAGCCCGTTCAAATCCTCGTGAACCAGATGCATGATCCCGCCAACATCCCGCAGGAAGAGGCAAATGGCGCCGGGCCGCAAATGGGGCGCCAGGCCGCCGTTGCGCCACCAGGCGCCGAACGTGAACCGGCGGAGGTCGCTTCCGGCGGCTGCCGGACGCTCATCAAACCAGGCCTCGCGGATCCGGAACCGGTAGCCCATGTCGCTGCCCAGCCGATCCAGGAAGCCGGGCTCCTTTTCGACCCACTGGCGGGCCTGGCCCGGAAACCCCATGTTCACGCGCGAGGCATGCCAGGCCCGGATGCATTCCTCCTTGTCGAACAGCGTGTCCCAGCCTTTTTCGATGAGATAGTCGCGCGACCCCCAGAATTCCAGCATCACGGGCGCGCGGTGGTACACCCGGTCGAACAGCGCGTGTTCACCTGGATGAACCGGGCCGCCCACGCCGTCCTTGCGCAGCCCGATACCGCTGTCGAGCGCGGGAATGATGACCCCCGGCCAGCGTTGGGGGCAGGATTCCGGGATGAGGAGGGTGGTCTGCTTGAAAAGGGAACGGTGGAGCTCCACCATGCGGTTCAGGACCGCGTCCGGCTCCTCGGTGCCGTACCATTCGCCCCAGGCGGCGTAGCTGCGCAGGGTGACGAATTCGACCAGCGGGTTGGCGTCGTACCGCTTCGCCATCGCGGCGAGAAAGGCGGCCAGTTTCTCCTGGAAGATAGGATCTGCGTAGTCGGGCACCCAGCGGTCCATCACCTTGCCGTGGCTCTGGGGGTCGCCATCGGCGCGCTTTTCAAAGTGGCCCTTGCAGCCCGCTTTGCGCACCCATTCCGGGGTGCAGTAGGCGCCGCCGTGGGGGTTGGCGCACATGACGTCGAGGCCGACGGGAATGCCCTTTGCCAGCCAGGGGCCGAAGCCGCCTTCCCAGGAGGGGTCGTCCCAGGTGAACCGGCCCTCTTCCGGCTCCAGGCTGTTCCAGCAGACGCGGTGGTAAATGAGGGAAACCCACCGCCAGTCGGCGAAGGGAGCCATGTCCGGGCCCGGCATCATCAGCATCCAGCCCTTGCCGGGATTGGTGCGGAAGCGGTCGTCGAGGGGCGGGTGAATGGTGATCATGTGACCTCGAAACGGGGTTTCAGGAATCCAGGTCGTTCGGGTCCTTGAGGCTGCCGGGATTGTCGGCGATGACGGTGTTCGTGTGGCCGCCCAGGTCGCGGATCAGCTCCCTCATCGCTCCCTTGAAAAGCGTATTGCGGGCGATGACCGAGTCGACCAGCCCCTGCAGGATCATGCCCGTGGACGGGTTGTTGCACCAGAGGATGTGCAGCACGTTGCCGGTGAAGACCAGCCCCTGGGTCCCCTCGAAGCGCACATGGCAGTCGCGCTCGGGGCAGTCGGCCATGGCCCGGCCGCTGTTGCGGAAGGTGTTGCCCGTGACGGCGATGGCGCGCACGTTGCCGGAGAGGAATTCGAGGGCCGGCCCGAATTCGGAGCAGAACAGGTTGCCCGTGATCTGAAGGTGCTGGCCGTAGTAGCGGTTGACGCTGATGCCCGCGTGGCGGTTGTGCTCGATGCGGTTGCCCGTGAGGGTGACCGAGTTGTTCAGCGCCAGGCCGCACCGGCCGTTGGCGGTGAAGAAGCTGTCGCTGATCCAGCCGTCGAACGCCTGGCTGGCGTCGAGCCCGTCCTGTCCGTTTTCCATGAAGATGCTGCGGCGGATGGACCAGACGTGCGCCTCGCCCATGGCCATCCCGCAGCCGCTGAATTTCTCCACGCGGCAGTTGTCGATGACGATGTTCTGCTCGCCTCCCTGGCCGCGGCTGGCGTAGATGCCGTTCATGGCGGGGCCCATCTTGCGGCCGGAGAGGGTCAGGCCGTCCAGCCGGACCGCCGTCTTGCCGTTGAGGTCGATGAGGCGCGGCTGGTTTTCCTTCACGGGGGACAGGATGGTGCCGGGCCCGGATTGGTACCCCCAGGCCCCGTTGCCGGCCAGGGTCATGCGGGACGGGGGGTAAATCGTATCGGACAGGTAATGGCCCGGCGGGAAGAAGAGGACGCCGTCGTGCGGCGGCAGCGCGGCAAGGGCCTTGCGGATGG
>CAZJBP010000317.1:0-2560 GCA_964544115.1 uncultured Victivallales bacterium
GGATAGGTTCGTTGCATAGCACTCTAAGTTTAGCATGTGCGCCCTATTTCCTGCACCTTGAGTACTGATTCGTCTATTAGATAAGCCTATGATTGTATAATAGTTAAGGAAGATTTTTTGGAGGTTAGCATGCCCAGTTTGAGACGGTACTTTCTAATTATTGGATCGCTTATATTCTTATTTGCTCTCACCGGATGCGGTGGTGGTAGTGGAGGCGGTCAATCGAGTAATGTTGCCTCTATTGAAGTTACACAGGGACAGATCGTGCGGGTTGGAGATAGCCGCGAACTCCTATTTATCGCCCGTGATTCCGTTGGAAATATTGTCTCGCTTTCTGCAAACTTGGTTAGCTGGCAAGTCACATCCGGTCAGGATAAGCTGCAGTTTGTAAATGGACGCGCTCTAGGAATCGCTGAAGGATCCGCTACCGTTATTGCTTCCTATAATGGAATTTCCAGCTTACCAGCAACCGTATCAGTCTCTCTTACTGCCCCTGTAAACGCCAAATGGACGATTATAGTCTTCCTCAACTCAGCCAACGATTTGGATGATTTCGCACCTTTGAATGTCAACCAAATGGAAGCAGGGCTGAACTCTTCGGATGTTAATATCGTGGTACAGTGGAAGCGCATCCCTAGCTATGCTACCGTTCAACCTTGGACAGGAGTGCGCCGATACCTCATCACCCACGATACCGACCCCAATCAAGTTAATTCAACTCTGCTTGAAACACTCTCCCCTACATTAGATATGGGCGATTGGCATAACCTTCAGACCTTTATTGTATGGACAATGGCAAACTATCCGGCTGATCGCTATGCGCTTGTTATCTGGAACCACGGCAACGGCATTTTGCGCTCTGCTAAAACGGCTGCAATTACCCGCGATGTGTCTTATGACGTTGGGACCGGCAACTCAATAGGCGTCTCTCAACTTGATGATGCGCTTAATATCGGTCAACCGTTGGATATGGTCGTTTTCGATGCATCGCTAATGCAAATGATGGAAGTCGCCTGGCAGATTAGAAATCAGTGCAATTATATGGTCGGATCGGAAGAAAGCCCTCCGGGTGCAGGCTATCCATACGACGCGGTTATGAGTGGGCTTTCGGCTAATCCCTCAATGAGCCCTGTTGAATTTGGGCAGATTTGGGTAGACCAGACGATCAATGCCTATCAGGGGAAATCGGGGATCGCTCAATCGCTGATTGACACCTCTATGCTGCAACCCATTGTCACCACCATGAATAGCTTGTCAGAGGTGCTTATCGCTAAGAGAACTCAATATCTTCTACCTTTGACAACCGCTGGGGATGCGCCGAACTATAAGAACCCGCGATATAAAGACCTCCATAATTTGGTAGGACGCTTCGCCTCAGAGACCGGTGATACAAGCATCACCGCTGCTGCCACTTTAGTTCAAGCTGCGGTTCAAAATGCAGTTATAGCCGAAGGCCATAGCGAAGATTTGAACTTCTCTAAAGGTATCGCTATTTATTATCCTAATGGGGGCTCCTATTCATCACAGTTTGAATTGCTCTCATTCTCAACGGCCGCTCCCAAATGGAAACAGTGGATAATGACCGCTCCGTAATTTCAATTATAACTGTCTGGCAAACTACGCTCCTACTTTCGTCGAGCTTAAGGATGGCTGAATGATGATGCTTATCCGAACTAGCCTCGACCAATTCTGCTCAGCTTATTGGATGATCAAGGGCTTTATTGACGTGATCTGATGCCGAGCGGTATTGATGCTAGTAGTGCTCCTCGGTTTCTTCTTCTTCTAGCCAATGGTAGAATCGCTTTAGCCTAGGATCGCTTGACTACAGCGTCCATTGGAAGATACATAAGTATCATTGAGGCAGGGGAAGGAAAAAAGATGAACTCACAATTACTCAGGATCAAGTTTGTATTGTTAGCTCTCTTGTCGCTTACGTTGGTTTTAACCGCAGTTGCTCAAACTAATAATGCAACCGTTGAGTCGCCACAAATTTCACCAGCGGTTGGATCCTATATGAGCCCAGCGTTAAAAGTTGCTATGCGATATTTATCTGACAGGGAGTTTGACAAGGCTAAGCAACTATTGTCTGCTATCGCCTATCCAAAGACGATTATAGTCTATTTGAATATCGCGTCGATCCCTGCAGCACAAAAAAACGATTATGTTAAAGCCGTCAAGCAAGCTATCGACATTTGGAATTCTGCCAACAAAGGCCTGGTCAAATTCGAGCTGAAAAAAGATCAGGCCAAAGCCAAGTTGGTTATTCAATTCGAACCAACACTAACAAACACCAGCCGTTTATCGAATACTGCTGTTGTTAGACCCGAAATACCTGCCAACCGTCTTATTACTGCATGCAGTTCAAGCACCTATCCTATAACATTCTCTCAAAACCAGGTCTATTACATCCCTGACAGCCCAGCTATTGCTAGCATTAATAGCCAAGAGCCTGAAATCGGCTTAGCCCATAAACCGGCTTCGATCGCTCATTTGGTAGCGCGTGAGTTAGGCTCTTATCTTGGTCTTAAAGAAAGTGATAATCCAATTGACATCATGGGAC
>CAZJBP010000318.1:0-2539 GCA_964544115.1 uncultured Victivallales bacterium
ACGTTCATGAGACCAAGTTCCGCGCCGCACGGTTCCCGCACCACCGCGGGACCGCCCGCGTCCCTCACAGCACGTGGGCGTTTGTACCACGCGGCGTCTCG
The DNA here is from genome assembly GCA_964544115.1 of uncultured Victivallales bacterium. Classification (GTDB taxonomy): domain Bacteria; phylum Verrucomicrobiota; class Kiritimatiellia; order UBA8416; family JADHWI01; genus CAZJBP01. The sequence goes on from CAZJBP010000318.1 coordinate 102, forward strand.
GCGGGGGAAGACGGAAAAGACGTCTAGCGGCAAGACAACTAGTAGACAAACAGTGACAGCTAGAATATCCCCATCCGGACGGAAATCATGGAGCCTGATTGCTTTGCCTGCATGGGAGGGGCATTCGCCTTCCGACAAGCCGAATCATCAGAGAACAGCGCCCGCAACCCCGCCGCACCCGGTTGGCGCCCCGTCAATCCCGGCGATCATGCACGGCGCCCCCCAAGCCCCCCGCCCTTCCGCCCCTCGCCCCGCCATCCAGACCAAGCGTGGACTATTTACCCGTCCCTAATCGCGTTCCCTTGGAACGTAGTGACCCCCGAGCGTAGCGAGCAGCGCCGGAGCGGTTGGACCGATAACTGCCGGCGTTCGTAAGCCCAAGCGTGACCGCGACCTCGCCGCGCAATTGTCAGACCGAGTCGTCAGGGCATGGAAATGACCAGAATGCGCCATTGGCCATCGACATATACAAAAGGCGGCCATTTCTCGACATATTCCTTCCCGTCGTTTTCTGCCCGGAGCAAAGTCAAGAATGCGGGGATGTCTGGTGCGCTAGTGTCTCGAAGAAGCACCCCTAGACTCGTGAATTCAAGTAAGCTCGGGCGTCGTATGGTAAAGGCAGGTAGAAGATTCTTGCTATAATATCTATCCTCGTCCCAGGGCTTCATCATGTGGAAATAGAACATTTGCCTTGCCTTCAGAGGATCGTGCGCAATCTCTCGTCTCTTCTCTGCATCCTGCAATTTCGCCAACAAGTCATCCACCCGACTGAACATAACGGGGTCGCGCTTCTTCATCTCCAGCGCCTTCTTGTAGGCATCAAGAACCACTTGGGGAATAATCAGATGGAAGGTGTCACCTGCCTTCACGGCCATTCCGAGGTGTCCTCTCAACGCCTTTGGTAACCATCGCTCCTGATTATCGAGGTTGAGCCGGTGTGTCACGGCTGTCTGGTACTGTTCCACGTATCGAGGGCGATTGTTATCTGCAATTTCCGAGAAGCTGGCTTTCTCTATCCCCGCCAATACGAGTTGAATATCAGTGGCTATCACGACTTTTGTTTCTGGGGGCACGTTTGTCATCGGAAACAACAAGCGGAACTCTTGGCCTCCTATCCTCGTCCGGACCTCTTGGTCGCGCACTGCCTTCATGTCTTCAGCCCGCACGCGAACCGATGCCACGCAAATAAGAACCGACGTGACAGCAATAGCTATAAGGCAGTATCTGTTCTCACAGTGCATAATTTCTTCCTCGTTCCAACAAGCCAACGGTGACCATGATGCTTGCGTTATGGAACCTTATTTGCCGTGTGCGGCGGTCTCCGAGATAGGTAAGCCTGGAGATTGGCCCCCCACCGAATCAACGGATTGTTTAGAGCCCTATTACGACCCCCAGCTCCATCTACGGGATTCCCGTCCAACTGTGCTGCTCGTTCAAACGGCTCGACGTCATCGCTAAAATGTGTCGGAGGTACTAGCCAATCTGAAATGTGTTGAGCATCTGCGGTGCCGCACGAGGCGCGTCTCTCCTCCACTTGGTCGCCAACCCCATCATCCTCAATTAGGTTACCGCTCGCATCATAGCAGGTTTGATGCCCATGGCCCCCAGCCGTCTCGACAGAGCGCATGTCGAAAGCGGCGCTGTAGTGGTAGTTGTTGACCAACGCGTTCACACCACCCCATTGTCCGGGAGCGCCCGGTTCAGGATCGGAATTCCCTGCCCCCAGTGAGGAGTGCACGGCAGGAATCTCGGCAAGCCAGGCTGGATTTACTGGGTTATTCGCAATCCATCCGCCGGTACCGCTGTAATTGTCCTCTGTATCACTGTCGTAGATTACCACGATCAGGCGATCAACTACATTCCCTCCACAAAGAAGCCGAATAGCGAAGGCATATATATCGGCATCACCTGGGGCAGTATTCGCGTAGTCCAAGACAGAACCACTGATTGATGCGCTACCGAATATCTGCGTTTCGATTTCCAGCGACACAATATCGTCAACGTCGCCGAATGCCAGGCCGAGTGGCTCAAGTTTTAGGTGGTTCACAAGGTCCACTTGTCCCGCTGAATTCCATTTGATCGCAATGCACTTGTCGTAGTCGGGAAAATTGTCAGACGCCAGAGGATCGAGGTTTCGATCCCAGACATTATCGAACTCCACTTTAAGGACGGTAACTGTCTGCTCATCCTTGCAGGAGCCATCTCCGGTCGGGTCCTCCACTCCATCAACTATCACAGCCTTTAGCTTCACGTCGTCGAGGGTATCACTGACCCCCGCCCCCGTTACGGTGAACGTGACCGAGCCGCCCACAACACATGTCTGCGGAGAGTCGGGGCTGATGCTGACTGCTCCCGTGGCCCCATCACCGTCAGTATCATTGGACTCGGACTTGAGAGACACAGAACAAGAGCTGCCGGCAGGACCAGTCACGGATACC
>CAZJBP010000319.1:0-2538 GCA_964544115.1 uncultured Victivallales bacterium
CGGCCAGCGTCGACTTGCCGTGGTCGATGTGGGCGATGATGCAGAAGTTGCGGATATGACTGAGGTCGGACATAGTCGGTGAACCATCCTCACGCGCGGAAGGCGTCGGCCGCCCTGCGGCGCATCTCGCCAATGAGCCCGGCCATGTCCGGGCTGTGATAGAAAAACGTGCCAGCGATAAACGCATTCACTCCGTGCGTCGCGCAGGCCACGGCGGCCTCCGTGACGATCCCGCCATCGACCAGGACGTCCATGTCGGTTCGTCCCGCTGCCGTCGCCCGGTCGCGGAGCGAGCGCATCTTCGGCAGCACGGAGGGGTCGAACGCCTGCCCGCCATAGCCCGGCTGCACGGTCATGCACAGGATTTCGTCGACGAGGTCCAGCAGCGGGTACACCCGCTCCGCAGGGGTGCCGGGGTTGAGCGTGATGCCCGGTCGCGCGCCGAGCTTGCGGATGCGGCCTAGCGCCGCCGCCACGTCGCAGTCGGCCTCGACGTGAATCAGCAGCGAGGTCGAACCGGCGCTGATGAACGACTCCAGGTGCTGGTCCGGGCGGGTCATCATCAGGTGCACGCTCAGGGGGATGCGCACCGTCCGCCGGGCCATCGCCACCACGTCGGGCCCCATGCTGAGGTTGGGCACAAAATGGCCGTCCATGATGTCCAGATGGAGCGCGTCGGCCCCGGCGGCCTCGGCGCGCCGGGCCTCATCGGCGAGCCGCCCGAAATCGGCGGCCAACAGCGAGGGATAGATCCGGATTGGCATGGGGCGGGAGTATGCCAGAGGCATGCCCATGCCGCCAGCCCGAATTCGGCTTTCACTTGCCGCAGCACGCCTCGCAGGCGGTTCCGTTCGCTCCCCCGCACACGCAGGAGCGGATCAGGTTTTCGTAGCGCTCCTGCTGCCCCGGCGTCAGCAGGGCGTGCACACGCCGGAAGTGGGTCACCGTCGCGTTCTCGGCGGCCATCTGCGCGCGACAGAGCCCCTCGGCCGCGGCTTCCAGTTCAACCGGCGTGGCCTTGGGGTCGAAGATCCGGCAACTCAGCGCGCACCGGGCCGTGCCGTGTGCCCCCCGGCAAAGCGCCAACTCGGCCCGATACGCCCGACACGCCTCCCCGACGGCCGTCTGTTGATCCGGGGATAGCGCCAATTCGCGCGTCAGCCAACCGGCGTCGTTCACCCTGTCCGACGCGGCCGGAGCCGCGCAGGCCGCCGGCGCCGACCAGCGCACCACGGCCCAGGCCGCCGCGGCGGCGACGAGCCCCGAGAATACAAGTAGCCACGCATAGCGCTTCACATCAAGTCCCTCCCGATCAGCTGCTCATAGTCTCCCGTGACCGTCCCCGGTGCATTCAGGTCGTAGCGAGACCGGGTCTCGGGCGGCGTGCCGTGGCCGTTCTGCATCATACCCGCCCCGACCCCAACGCCGACGGCCAGAGCAAACGAGGCCGCCAGGGCCGCCAGCGGCGGCCAGTGGGCGGTGGCGGTCTGCCACGGCAGAAGGAGCCCGAAGGATCTCCCCGCCTGCCGCTCCTTCCCGATGCGAGCCCACACGGCCTTCTCAAAGTCCGGCGCCGGTTCCGGCGCGCGCCATTGCCGCAGCACTGGGGTCAGGTCCCGCTCTTCGTCAGCTTTCATCGGATCCTCGCTCCTGTCTGTTCCGCCATGTGTAACGCTCCTCAGAGGCGAATCCCTCGGAGGAATCCGGTGGGTCGGCTTCCGGACGTGGAGCCGCGCTGCCCGGGGCGCCCCGCGCCTCCCACATGGCTCTGCCGCCGGATTCACTGCCACGGCCCAGCAGCGGCGCGAGGGCCTGCCGGAGGGCGTGCCGCGCCCGGTACAGCCGCGATTCGACCGACTTGGCGGAGCACCGCATCACCGCCGCGATCTCCTGCTGCGACAGCCCCCCATACTCGGCCAGAACCACCGCCATGCGTTGATCCGCCGGCAGCGCTTGAACGGCGCTGGCGATCTGCGCCGCCGTCTCCCGCGCAATGACCGAACCTTCGACGGACTCCCCGCCCGCGAGGTCGAATGACGTGCTCGCATCCAGAGCCCCCGCCAGGGGATCGCGCCTTGACCGGCGGCGCCAGTCGAGGCACGCGTTGCGGGCGATCTGGAACAGCCAGGTGGAGAAGGCGGCATTCGGGCGCGGTTGGTATCGGTCCAACCCCCGCCAGGCCCGGACAAACACCTCCTGCGCGATGTCCGCGGCGGCGTCAGGGTTGGCCGTCATGCGGTACGCGAAATCAAGCATGGGGCGCTTGTATCGCTGCATAATGCGGTCAAACGCGGACACATCGCCGGCCTGCGCCGCGGCGACCCACTGAAGGTCTTCCTGTGCCTGCCCCGTCAAAGCGCCCCCACTCTACTCCCTTTCCACCCGTCCGGTCCACACCCGCGCGGGGACGCGGGGCAAACGCATCCAAAGTGGGCTGCGCCCACAACCCAAAATCAACCACGGATTACGCTGATGGCACGGACGGGGAAGCCAACATGACAAAGCACAACCCACTTCATATCAGTGCTATCCGTGTTA
>CAZJBP010000320.1:0-2529 GCA_964544115.1 uncultured Victivallales bacterium
CGGCCCCAACTGGGCCGGCAGCGATGAGACCGCCAAGAGCGCCTGGACCACGATCGACTACACCGACTCGATCGATAACGGGGTGGGAGGCACCGACCCGTTCGAGATGTTTGGCCCTGAGCCGGGCGAGTACATCGTTGACGACATTGTCATGACGGACGCAAGTGGCGTCAACTTTTCGGACAACTTCGAGGCCGGGCCGGCTGGATGGAGTTTCCGAGGCTGCCATGTGAGAACGACGGTGGCCGCTGGTGAGGGGTACGGAGGGTCTAAGGGGCTTCACATCCGCGCGAGCGAACGCGGCGAATTCTCGGGAGCGGATGGGCGCTTCCTCAACAACGTGGGGAAGTCGATGCTGAGGGCGCCGGCATCTGGCCAAATCGTGCGTATCCAGGCCAAGGCCCGCTGGGTGTGCGGGTTCCCTTACCTGATCATGGGAACGCGCGGTTATTGGTTTGCGACCCCCGGTGCTCTGAGCGTGCCTTCAAACCTTGGAACCCCGGGCCAGCTGAACAGCCGGCAGGCCGCCAATGCGGGGCCGGCGATCTGGAGCGTGGAGCACAGCCCGGTTCTACCGGCCGCCAGCGCTGCCGTGACGGTGACGTGCCGTGCGGACGATCCGGACGGCATCCAGTCGCTGAATCTCAAGTACCGCATCGATCCGGCCTTTGTCACCAATACCGTCGCAATGCAGGACAATGGCGTCGGGGCCGACAGCCTGGCGGGAGATGGCCTCTACAGTGCCGTGTTGCCTGGGCAAATCGCCAACACCCTCGCCGTATTCGTGATCGAGGGCCGCGATGCGGCCGTGTCTCCGGCGAACACGCGTTTCCCCGGAAAGAGTGCGGTGCCCATCGGATCGCCTTCGGAGTGCCTGGTGATGTGGGGGATGGCAGCGCCCAAGCAGGCCGGGCTGCCGACCTATCGCGTGCTCATCACGGCGGCCAACCAGTCCCTGTTGACGTCTTACGGCGATTACTCGAAGGAATTAGTGGACAGCACGTTCGTTTACGAGGGCTGGCGGGCGGTCTATTCCGCGGGCACCCGCCAGCGTGCCGGTGCCGGGGCCTCCGGCTATGTGCACCGACTGAACAAGGGCGAGCGCGTGCTCGGTGCGAACAAGATCACAATCCTCTCGGGCGCATCCTTCTTCAATATAGGATACACGCCTTGGGTCAGCCTGCAGCTGGGAGAGCCGGCCGGCATCATGAGGCCGGTAGCGTTTGGCTACCGGACGGGAGCGCCCGCGCTGCTGGTCGACTACATGACGCCATCGACCGATCTGTGCGCGCAGTGGTTTGGAGACCCTGACCCCGAGGTGTTTAAGAACTTTGATTGGACGGGCGATGCATTCGGGATCTTCCGCAACGCCTTTGGGGCGCTGAAGACGTCGATCTATGCGGGGCGCTCGGTGAAGCGCGGCACGATCCAGCCCAACAACGACTACTCGCAAGTGTTCAAGATCGCCACCACGGCTGCCACTGCCGACAACAGCGCCTATGTCGAACGCGTCAAGGCGGTGATCGACGTTCGCCATTGGGCGGCCTACTTCGCTCTGTCCGGGCTTGTCGGTGACGTGGACAAGTACGGTTATAACTGGATGCACAACTACTACGTCTACATCCCGCGACACGGTCGCTCGCACCTTCTCCTGCACGACATGGACTTTGCCTTCGGTGCTTCGGCCGCCGTGCTGTGGCCGGCCAATCACCCCGTCCCGAAGCGCATGTTCGTTGACACGCCCACGTTCACGCGGACCTACTGGTCGCTGCTGAAGGACGCCGCCGACGGTCCGTTGCAGGCTTCGCGCGTTGCGGGGTTCTACGACCCGTGGGCGGCCGTCTTCACGGCCAACGGGTTGAGCCCCGGGAGCGCGGACACCTACAAGACGCATGCGCAGGCCCAACGGACGGTCATCTACAACGGGTTGGCCGGTGTCGCCGCTCAGGTGACGATCACCTCCGGCGGCGGGCTGGCTTTTTCCACGGCGACAACGCCGTTGACGCTCACGGGCACGGCGCCGGTCAATGCGGAGACGCTGTGTGTCAACGGGCAGCCACATTTCGTCAGCTACACGGGTCTGACCAACTGGCAGATGAAGGTCGCGCTTGTCCCTGGACCCAACGTCCTCACGGTGTCCGGCTACGATCACGCGGGCCGGCTGGTGTCCAACGGCGGCACGGACGGCATCACGGTGACATACACCGGGTCGGCGGCTGTGCCCGACGGCAAGTTGGTCATTAACGAGATCATGTACAACGCCGCCGAGCCGTATGCGGCGTTCATCGAGTTGCGCAATGTATCTTCTGACACGGTGGCTCTGGGGGGGCTGCGCATGGAGGGCGTGGATTGCGTCATTGAGCAGGGGCGCACCGTTACGCCGGGCGGCTATGTCGTCCTGGCGGGCAGCATTCCCGGTTATCAGGCTGCCTACAGCAACGCCGAGGTTGTGGTGGGCGAGTTTGCCGGCAGCCTGGACAACGGGGGCGAGTGGCTGAGGCTGTGGCGGCCGGGGACGGGGACCAACGA
>CAZJBP010000321.1:0-2522 GCA_964544115.1 uncultured Victivallales bacterium
CTTTGATATGAGGTAGTGAGTTCCACGAAGCGTTGTTCGTGATGCACCACGCGGCACGTTCGACGTTCAACAGCCCCCACCCAAATCGGTAGTCTGGGCCGGGGGTCGACCCGATATCGTCCGCCGTGTGGATGACCAGCGCCTTGAGCGTGGAGGCCAACATGGGTTGGTTTGTTCCGTACAGGCGTTCATGGAGTTCTTGGAGAAGCGCGATCGAACCGGCAGCCGACGGCGAGGAGAAACTCGTGCCGCTCTTGGATGCGTAGCCGTTGGTCGTAGTGGTGAAGGTAGTGTAGACGCCCTCGCCGTTGGCGACGACGTCGGGTTTGATACGACCGTCGTCTACGGGGCCGCAACCGCTGTAGGTCGCGAGCAACACTGCGGCGCCATTCGTGTATCCGTTCGGCAGGTCGCCCACAGATCCTACGGTGAGGATATTCTTCGCGACACCATGGGGTTGTATGCAGTCGAAGCCGTTGGTGCCACCGTCTGCTGGTCGTGGGAGGACTCCGGAGTTGGCGGTGAACCAGTCGTTGGGGCCGCCCAGGCGAGTGTCGTGGTAGCCGTACCCAAACGTCTGAAGAAGCGGCACGTGGCCAATCTCTCCTCGATCATTGCCGCAACTCCTGACAGGTAGGTGATAGGGGGCTGCGACGCAGAAGTCATCCATCTCGCGCGCTAACTGGTGGTATCGGCCGAAGTTGAAGTCTTCCGTCTCGCTTAGTGCTGCATCTCCGTGCCAGCGCGGGTAGTACCATGTAGAGTTGTCCCAGCCTGCCACTCGTGACCACGAGTGGTTTGACACTTGAATGTCAGGATTGGCTGCGACGCAGTCTGACATGTCAGCGATGTAGTCGTCCCAGTAGTAAACATCGACGTGGCCCTGGCGTGCCATCCCTTGCGCACTGGTTATCGTACCATTCGCGACCAAGGTGCCTGCGACGCCGGTTGGGTGGTCGACAACCGAGGTCTGTTCGCAGTTGCGCACTCTCCCGCCAAATTCCTGATGGTTTGTGACGGCGATCCCGCCATCCCACATTGCAACAGTGATGTTCGTGCCGGTGAGATGGAATGGGGCCGAGCCGCCGCTGCGCACCTTGTCGGCGGAGATCGTCCGCGCGGCGTTGATGTTGCATGTTGTCAGGTAGACGGGTGAACCGTCTGAGTCGATGCTATCGAGTTCCCAGATTGTGCCGGTATCCGTGACGACTCGTACAGGTTCATTGCTTTGCCTAGCCCAGAGGACGGCCGCCTCGTGAGATTGCCTCCACGCCGCGCTTGAACGGTGCTTGAGTCGAATCAGGTCGACGCGTTGGTGTTTGCGGCGGATGTCATAGGTCAACCGCCTGCGCGGGTCGGGCTCGTACAAAGGAGCGAGATCTTCAAAGGCCTTCGTCTCGATTTCGCTCAGATCCGGGATGGCACCCGCGAACAGCATGCTGGCAAGTTCGGCCGTGGTAATGACGTTGTGAGTAGCAAGGTTCTGCCAAAGCACCTGCCTGCCCGTCGTGACGGGGGAATTCTGCACCACGCTTCCGGGAGCAAGACGCCCGTGCTGCAGTACGTACTGATACTGCTCATCATCGATCATTCCGGCGTTGAGCATTCCTTGCCAGAGTTTCAGGACGGGCGCCGGCATGCTCGCACCACCGGTTGAAGGAAGTGTTCCAACAGGGATGTCTTGGGCGACGCTTGCGACGCAACTGAGGAAAGTGAGAACCACGAGTAGTCGGCACTGCCAATGGGGTACCGTTGCCTTCGACTTCATCGCTGTCGTCCTCCTTATTCAGATGGGATACGTCAACGCACCGATGGCAGCCTGAGACTCCAAGCAGAGTCCCTCTTGTATGCCTGATGATGTGGGGCGTCAACCACAAAGCAGCGACACCACAAAGCGGCGGCCCCAACTCACGCGGCGTCGGTGGTTGAGAGGTGCGGGACCGGCGGGAGGGGGGCTTGGCGAGGGCATGGGCGGCGTTCAGCGGCTGGTGCCGGAGGGTCAAAGTCAGCCAGGGGCTGCGCGAGCAGCCGGTTCTGACTCGATCCTCGTCCGCCTCGGGCAGGCCTCCGGCGTGACATTTCCGCCTTCGCGAAGCCTACGGCGTGACTGCGCTTCGCTTGGTGGGCAGTTGGCAACCGGCAGTGGGATGGGGCTGGGGGACGGATGGGCAGTTGGCAGCGGACAGGTCAGTCTGGAAGGATCCGCTTGAGTTGGTTGGCCAGAGGCGGGAAGTCGGCGGTCACGATGTTCCACAGGATGCTGTTGTCAACGGCGTCGTAGTGGCGTGGAAGGCAGCGGCCGGGCGGGGGAGGGATTGGTTTTCGCGTGAAATGGATGGGCGGGTCTGGCAGTATCCGGCGCTCCCTTGGGCGAAATGGATCACGAGCCGGGATCGGCGTGTGTGTGCGCCTGTGTCGGGTCTCTGAGGGGATGAGGAACGGTTGCAGGCGGGGATGACGATGGGCGTTGGGAGCAGCGTTGGTCGGGAGTGAAGGCCTCTTTGGGGCCTGCCGGCCCGGTC